>SUWI01000018.1 GCA_015061565.1 Lentisphaerota bacterium | reverse complement strand
CGGTTCGATGCTAATGTAATGATTCAGTTGATTGTTCATGTTACTCCTTTTTTGTGATTGGCGTAAAATGAACTTTCAGCTGACTTTTTTCAAGTAATTTTAATTTTTTATTTTGAAATTACCTCAATAATACAACCCGATTTGTCAATATGATACAACTTAAAAAATCAGTTTTTTGCCGGTTTTTGTGTGGTAGAATGTCTGTAGCACAATCCGGGATCATTGCTCGGCGCGTTTGACGGACAAAACGGACAGGACGGACCAGACGGACGATGTCGCGAAATTCCGTGTCATGATGCGAGAGTCAAAGGATCGCTGTCGGATGGGATCGCGCCTGCCGTTTTCTTTATAACGTGCCGTTTCTTCCGCGTATTGTCCGTCAGGTCCGTCAGGTCCGTCGAGTCCGTTAACCGCGGCAGCAGTATTGCGGAGACAACTGACTCACTTTTTCCGCCTTTTTTTCTGAAACAGATTGTCCAGGTTAATCCGCGCCGTGCTTTCTGCCTCGTAGATGTTGAACGGCAATTCCAGTTCGAGCGGTTTCAGATTGGGGTTCTCGGTCATGCTCTGAAGCAGTGAAACCACTGCCGTGCCGAATAACGGCGGAACCAGCGAAACCGAGGACAGCGGAGGATTGGTCAGCTCGGACCCGCATCCGAATCCCAGCACTGCCGTGTCCTGCGGAATGCGCCGCCCCAGTTCGCGCAGCACGTTGTAGGTCAGGATCGCAAAATAATCCGAATAACAGAAGACCGCTTCCGGTTTCAGTTCCCGGATCGTTTCCTTCACGCTGGCGTTGAATTCATTTTCACGGACATTGACGACCATGCCGGCGGCCTCGTCCAATCCTTTTTTCCGGAACAGCGCCGCCAGCGTGCTCCGGGTGAAGCCGAGGCGCTGTTCGGACCGGCCGTCGTCCGAGATCAGAGTCATGATCCGACGGAATCCCAGGGAGATCAGGTAATCGATCCCGGCGATCCAGGCGTTTTTCATGTTGACCCCCACGCTGGAAAAACTGCCGGTGATGGTATTGCATTCGTCCTCCCGGCAGTAGACCGCCGGCAGGCCGCTGCGCCGGATGACCTCCATGAAGGGTTCATCGCCCCGGATCGCGGCTCCCGAAAAGATGATCCCGCAATATTTTTCCGCCAGTTTTTCCGGGTCCTGAAGATAATGCAGATTGAAGGCATCATAACGCAGTTTCTGCTGCCGGCATGCCGCCTCGATATATTGTCCTTCCCTTGTCTTCCGCTCGCAGTAACCGTAGTTGGATGGGATTCCGGTGATCAGGATTTTCCGTGAAGAACGTTCCGTGGAGACCCGGGTCCCGTAATAATGCGAACGTGTGATCATCCCTTCCTGTTCCAGTCGTTTCAGCGCCGAACGCAGCGTCACGCGCGATACTTTCAATTCCTTGCAGAATTCCGGTTCGGAGGGAAACCGGCCGCCCGACACCTTGCCGCTGCCGATCATCTCCAGAATGCGCCGGTATGCATAATCTTTTTTCAGTTCTCCATCCTTCATTGCCATGATCGAACTCCCTGTTGAATATTCCTCGATACAACTCTTCCTGCCTGCATAAGACAACTTGGATTTTTCTCAGAAGATGACATATTTCACTTCCTGTTTCCGGAGCTCCGGAACGAGTTCCGCCAGTTCCTTCAGCACGCCGGACAGATTTTTCCGCGCCGTTTTCACATCCGGCCTCATCTCTTCCAGACTGCGTTGGGCAAAGGACTCGGTGATTTTCCGGTCAGCCTGCTCGAATTCCTCCAGCAAGCCCCGCCACGGCCGCGTGTCCCCGGTATCCAGACACTTCTCCGCCCGGTCCGCCAGATATTGCCATTCGGACTCATAACAATATTTCGCCGTTTCCGCCGTAAACGAACGGCAGTAATGGCTGACTGCGGTACGTTTGAACGTGTCCTCGAAGACACTGTTCACTTTCTGCACTTTTTTGAGCCGATCCAGACTGTAAGCCAGCGAAAATTCCTCCGAGGCGGCCAGCATCCGGCTGAAAAGTTTCGACATTTTCGTGATGGTTTCAACTAAAATGCGGACCCGCCGTTCCGTTTGCGGATTCGGATCCAGCTGCCATCCTTCCAGCGCCAGCGCGAACGAGGACAGTCCGTAGTCCAGCATCCGGATCGCGATCGTCCGTGCCAGGTCGAGCTGATCCCGGAAGAGGAAACCTTCCGCCTTCCGCCATGCGGCAATGGTTTTCAGTCCCGCCGCGGCAGAGTCGAGCAGACCCGACAGCTGTTTCACCGTATGCCGGTGGAATTCCTGCCGTTCTTCGTCCAGTTCACCCAGACTCCAGCAGTAATTGCCCCGGTTCAGCAGCTGGAAATACATGTGCGGATAAACTTCCCGGATCGGTTCGCCCGCCAGCGGTCCGGCTTCGCCCCACAACGATGCTTTGATCAGCGGCAGTGCGGTAAGCCAGAGTTCCGCCATTTTCCCTGCCGACGCTTCCGGATACCGCGCGGCACAGAATTCCCCAATGAAATCTTCGGCTGGAATGAATTTCCGCGTCCATGCCATGCGGCTGAAATATTCCAGCATCAGCGTGTCCGCATGGGAATTTTCCGGCCAGAACACCATCCCGCGGCACATCGGATCGGCGGCTGCAGCCGGAAAACGCCTCGCGATATTGTCATAATTCCCGCGCAGTTCGTTCGAGGCTTCATACGCATGGAAGATCCCGTAGATCCAGGGGAATTTCCCCACAATGTCCCAGTTCAGAAAATTATGCGTCTCCCGATAGATGTCCGACGTGTAATCCAGCAGCAAAGTATTGGCCGGATTCAGCTCGGCAACGAATTCCCGGATCTCCTGCGGCGTCCAGGTCGTGATGAAATCCCATGTGCTGACCAGCAGCGGTGAATCCGGATAATGTTTCCGCAGTTCATCTTCGATCCGGCGGAAGGCGTAATGCTTGAAATAATGGTTCCTTTCGTGATCGGGAAAACAGCGCCGTTCCGCCAGCCCGATGGTGTGGAAAAGTTCCGAACTGCCGTATTCCCTCAGCTGGGCCTCGCTCAGCTTCCAGTATTTTTCCATATTTTCGTCTTTGGCGACATCCCAGACGCGCCCCTCGGCACAGCCGTTGTAGCGGACCTGTTCCGGAATGAAGCCCGGCTGATATTTGGCCAGAAATTCCGGCGGCGTCAGGCTGTACCAGTGGGTCATGGTGCCGCAGTCGGTCGGCAGCAGCAGTCCCCGCGAACGTGCATACGCAAACACTTCCCGCAGCATTTTCCCGCGGTACTGGAGTTTCCAGAACGGCGTCCGGTCCAGATAACTGTTCCGTTGCCGCTCAGGTGCTTTCACCCCGAATTTCGGATACGGCACCGCGTCCGGAAACGCCAGCTGGAAAAGGTCTTCAATCCCCGTCCGGATGAACATCAGATTCAGTCGTTTTTTCAGCAGCCAGTCGATTTCCCGTTTCCAGTCGTCCAGATCCCAGTGTTCCGCCTGAAAACGGTGCAGTCCGCGATGCGCGAAATAACGGGTCCCGCGATAACTGAACCCGGGCTGCTCATGAATGTCGAAACCCGTCAGCGGAAGAGTTTTTTTCGGGAGGATCCGGTCTCCGTCCCAGAAATACCGGCAGACGCCGCACCGCTCATAATAATCGTAGACCGCATAGAAATACGCCCGGATATTGCCGCCCAGAATGAGCAGTCCGCGACGGTCTTTGGTCTTGAATGAACGGATCCGGTAATCGTCCGATCCGCTCCGCACCGCGAGCCGGGGCAGGGCGCCGTCAAGCATCAGCTGATGGACCAGCGGATTTTCCGTATCGGTCCCGAATACGATCAGTTCCTCATGTCCGGCCGCGGAATGGACGGCCGGCAGTTTTTCCGAGGTCGTTTTTTCCCAGTAACGGACAAATTCTCCCGCGCAAGCATCCAACCGCCCGGATCCCGGCAGTAATACAACTTTCCCCATAAAACCGACTCCCCGAACTTAAAAAATTCTTTTGTACAGGAATATAGATAGTACAACCGGATTTGTCAAGTTAATACAACCGGAAAATCCGGTTTTCCCGGAAAACGGTTATATTTTATATCCAATACTCTGTTCCCCCTGGCAGTTGATCAACTTTGCCGATTCCCGGGTAACTTTCATGATTCACAACAATCTTCCCTTGACTTTGATGTTTTTGAGATTATATTACCACGACGTCGGTAATTCGTGCTCAATTACCGACGTCGTGGATTTGACTCAAAACGGTTTTAGCTTACAGCTGAAAACAATGATGTTTTGTGACTTGAAAAGCGGAATACGCGAGATCTGACCGGAATTTGCAACCTATATCGCGAACAGAGCAATATCAAAAAATATCGGGGCCGGGATTTGCATTCGGACGCCCTGCGGTTATATTATCCGGAATATCAAACATCAACGGTCAAAACAGGAGCTCAAAGTAATGAAATCCCTGCTGGAAGAATCTGTCACACTCGCGCAGCGCATTCCGTTCCAAAGCGGCGCACCCCATATCAACGGACCGGCCGTCTTCGGCCTGACTCCGGGCAAGATTTGTTTTTATGTCTTCCCCGTGCGCGGCGAAACTCCCGTTTCTTTCCGCTGTGAAGGCAATCTTCCGCCTGGGATCACCTTGGATACCGTTTCCGGCCGGCTGACCGGCACGACCCTCGCGGAAGGCGATTATCCGCTGCGGATCACCGCGGAGAACCGCTGGGGCAAGGATGAAAAAGAGTTTACGCTGAAAGTGCATCCGGGCATGACCGGACTGGCGCCGCTGCTGGGCTGGTCCTCCTGGAATGCCATGGACCGCTGGCTCAATCAGGAAAAAGTCCTCCGGCAGGCTCATTTCATCAAAGATCTCGGTCTGGCGGCCCGCGGCTATGCGTATGTCAATATCGACTCCGGCTGGCAGGGCTGCAAACGGCGGCTCGACACGCTGGCGCTGATCCCGAACGAACGGTTCCCCGATATGGCCGCCATGGTGCGGGAGATCCATTCGCTCGGCCTGAAAGCCGGCATCTATTCCACTCCGATGGTCATGGCCTGGGGGTCCAATCCGGAAGAAGTTTTCCGCGGCAGCACCGATTATCCGATCGACCTGTCGCTCTGGATGCAGACCGATGAACGCGGTTATGCCAAGGGCATCGGCAAAAACGGCAATTTCGGCGGCATCGGCAAGAACGGCCGCGAAAAGGAAGACGCCCTCCAATGGGCGCAATGGGGTTTCGATTATCTCAAATACGACTGGCCGGAATGCGATCTGGTCCATGTCAACCGCATGAAGGAGGCCCTGCTGGCCACCGAACGCGATTTCGTCTATTCGCTCACCACCCACTGCTCTCCGCGTCTGGCGGACGAATACAAGCAAGCTGCCAACATGTTCCGCGACAACAATGACAACCTGACCTGCTGGGATTCCATCCAGGCCACGCTCCGCACCTCGGACGCCTGGCTGCCGCATACCGGTCCGGGTTCCTGGTATGACCTCGACATGCTCGCGCTTGGTCCCGTGCATCCTTATGCTTTCAAATCGGAACTCACGCACGAGGAAATGATCTTCTGTTTTTCCGCCTGGACCCTGCTTTCCAGTCCCGTCCAGCTCAGCTGCAATTTCGACACGATCGACGATTTCACGCTGGACCTCTTTTCCAATGAGGATTTGCTGGCGGTCAATCAGGATGTCACGGATCACACGGTCATGATCCGCAATGAGACCGCGTATGACAATGCCGGCAGGACGGTCCGGGAGATCCGGGTCTACCGCAAAGCCCTGGCGGACGGTTCGGCGGCTTACGGCTTCTTCAACTTCTCGGAGACGCCGCAGCATTATGAATTCCCATTGGACCGGGAACAGAATGTCCGTGACCTGAGCGCCTGCCGGACATTAGGAAAAACGGATCGTCTGGTCATGAATCTGCCCCGTCACGGCGCCCGCGTCCTGAAAATCGGCTGAGTCCGGATTATCAACCCGTTACCGTAAAAGGGCAGGCTGAAAAGGGGCCTGCTTATTTCCCGCCCATGGCGAGCATGAAAACACCGAGGATGATCAGGAGCAGCGCGAAGGCTTTTTTGCGGATGTTCTTTTCCTTG
Source organism: Lentisphaerota bacterium (assembly GCA_015061565.1). Lineage (GTDB taxonomy): Bacteria > Verrucomicrobiota > Lentisphaeria > Victivallales > UBA1829 > SIG94. The sequence goes on along the minus strand of SUWI01000018.1, from coordinate 29,920 downwards.
AACCAGATCACGCCGACGAAGAACGTCACCAGACAATTGCATCTGCGCACCAGCGACACCACCGAAATATAGGTGTCCGGCAGGCTCAAGGCGTAGAAATAGAGATAATCCGCGGCGATCAGCAAGATTCCGGTCGCGGGGATCGACCAGCGCCACTGGAACGGATGTTTGTGTCCGAAACACCACACCCGGAGCGCGTAGGCCAGTCCGAGGATCCACACCAGGTCGACCGAGAACCAGAACTGCACCGTGCCGCGCGGCAGATGCAGGATCCCCAGCAGATATTTGTCATACAGCGCCGACCCGGCCCCCAGCAGGGTGCCGAGGATGATCAGATGCATCCCGCGGCTGCTGCGCAGCGAAAAACCTTCCAGCTTGCCGAAAACCGAAAAGAAATAATAGCCGGCGAAGATCGAAAACATGCCGATCCCGTGCAGCAGCGTCGGAAATTCGGAATAGAGCAGCATGCTGCCCAGGAAAGTCCACAGCGGCGCGCTGGCGCGGATCGGGCTGGCCAGCGAGATCGGCAGGTCGCGCATCGCGTAATAGACGCAGATCCAGCTCGCCGACACCAGCAGGGATTTGAGCAGGATCAGGATCCAGGTGTGGGCCGAACAGAACACGCAGCTGTGCCAGTCGCCGAACAGGAAAGTCATGGCCGCGAACACCGCCGACCCGCAGAGGGTGGCGAAAAAGAGCACCGGCATCACGGAATTTTCGCGCACCGCGTGTTTCTTGCAGAGATCGTAGAAACCCAGTCCGAGCGCGGAGCCCAGGACCGGAAGAAACCATAAGGAAACGGTCAGATCCATCATATGCCTCACTGTTCGCCGATCGCGTTATACTGTTCCATCAGGGTCTCCAGCTCGGATGCGGCTTTTTCCCACTTTTCCGAGGCTGACGCCAGATCGATCTCCAGTTCCGCCAATCGTTTCTGATTCGCCGCGAAATCGAAATCCTTGCCGGGGACCATCCACTGTTCCATCAGTTCGGCCTTTTCCGCCTCGGCTTTGGCAATGAACTGTTCCAGACGTTTCGTTTCACTTTCCAGCCGGCGTTTTTCCTGCGAAAGTTCCTGCCGTTTGCGGGCGCGTTCCCTCCGCTGGTCTTTTTTGGAATCGGCCGATTCGGGCCGGTTTTCCGCATTCGCATTTTTATCGGCCGCGGCCGCATTCTGTTCCGCCGTGATGCGTTCCATGTAATAATCGTATCCGCCGGTGAACTGGCGGACCTGTCCGGGGCGGATCTCCACGATCGTCTTGACCGTGCCGCGGATGAACTCGATATCGTGGCTGACCAGGGCGACCGTGCCGGTGAACTGGTTGATCGCCTGCTGCAGGGCTTCCCGCGCCGCGATATCCAGATGCGTGGTCGGTTCGTCGAGGATCAGGAAGTTCGGCGGGTTGACGAAGATCCGGGCAAAGCAGAGCCGGATCTTTTCGCCGCCGCTGAGCACGGAACAGGTTTTTTCCGCATTCTCGCCGGAAAAACCGAAGGAGCCGAGGATCTCGCGGATCCGCTGCGTCGGGACCAGGCCGCCGGCGGCCGCGCGGACGATGTCGAATGCGGTCATTTCCGGCGTCAGCAGTTCGGCGAATTCCTGCGCCTGATAACCGGTGATGACTTTATGTCCGAGCGTATGCGTTCCTTCGGTCGGAGCCATGCGGCCCGCCAGCACCTTGAGCAGCGTGGTCTTGCCCATGCCGTTGTAGCCGATGATCCCGACCTTGTCGCCGCGCTGAAACGCCAGATTCACATGTTCGAAGATTTTCCGTTTGCCGTCGTAGGAGAAAGCGGCGTCTTCGAGCCGGACAGTTTCCGCGCCGGAGTGGGGCGGATCGGGGATCCGGATCGTGCCTTTGAAATGCAGGTCCTGCGGCAGGTCGGCGTCCTCGAGCTTGTCGAGCATCTTGATCCATGACTGCACCTGCGCGGCCTTGGTCGCCTTGGCGCGGAAACGGTTGATGTTGCGTTCGAGCCGGTCGCGTTCGCGGTCGATGTTTTCCTGCGCGGCTTCCGCGTGACGCTGCCGTTCCACGCGTTCCCGCGTGTAGTAGCTGTAATTACCCGGATAACGCGTCACGTGTCCGCTGTTGACTTCCAGTGTGACATTGGTCAGTGAATTGAGCAGGAACCGGTCGTGCGAGATCATGAGCAGGGTTCCGGCAAAACTTTTCAGCCGCTTGCGGAGCCATTCCACGGCGGGTGTATCCAGATAGTTGGACGGTTCGTCCAGCAGCAGGATATCGGGTTCGGACAGCAGGGTTTTCGCCATGCAGGCGCGCATCTGCCAGCCGCCGGAAAAATCGCCCATCTTGCGTTCGAGGTCGCTTTCCTGAAAACCGAGTCCGGCGAGCGCCGCCGCGGCTTTGTGTTTGAGGTCGTAGCCGCCCTGCGCTTCGAACGCGCTCTGCAGATGGCCGAGCGTATTGAGTTTCGAGGGATTGCTGTCGCCGGCCGCGATCTGTTTCTCCAGTTCGTGGATCTGTTCAACGATCCGTGCCAGTTCGCCTTCCGCGGCGCAGACGAAATCGATCAGTTTGGCCTCGGGATCGTAAAAATCCAGCTGCTGGCGCAGATAGCCGAGCCGGGCTTTTTTCGGGATGACGGTTTCGCCTTTGTCAGGTGAGATCTCACCGGTCAGGATCTGGAACATCGTGGTCTTGCCCATGCCGTTCGGACCCACGATGCCGACCCGTTCGCCGGGATTGATCCGGAACGACACGTTGTCGAAGATGTCCTGTTTGCCGTAGCTTTTGCAGATGCCGGTGAAATCGATCATGCGGAAACCTGCCCCGGATCAGTTCTCACTGTCGCCGCCGTTGGCTTCGGCCAGTTCGGCCGCTTTGGCCGCGGAGGCTTTGGCATAACGGATTTTCTTGCGTTCCAGTTCGCTCAGATACTGCTTGCGCAGACGGATATTCTTCGGGGTGACTTCGACGTATTCGTCGACCGCGATGTATTCGAGCGCTTCTTCCAGACTCATGCGGAAGGGCGGCGCCACATGCACATAGTGGTCCGAACCGGCGGCGCGCATGTTGGACAGTTTCTTGGCCCGCTGCACGTTGACTTCGATGTCGCCTTCCTTGCAGTGTTCGCCCACGATCATGCCTTCGTAGCATTCCTCGCCGGCATCGATGAAGAAGATGCCGCGTCCCTGCAGACCTTCGATCGCATACATGATCGATTTGCCGCCGGCCATGGAGACCATGACGCCGTTGGTCCGCTGCGGAATGTCGCCTTTGAGCGGTTCGTAATGGTCGAACAAGTGGGACATTATCGCCTCGCCGGAGGTCACGTTCATGACCTTGGTGCGCAGGCCGATGATGCCGCGGGTCGGAATATAGAACTGGAGCAGCTGGCGGCTGGCATGGTTTTCCATGCTGATCATTTCGCCGCGCCGCATGCCGACCTGTTCGATGACTTTGCCGGCGGTCGCGTCCGGGGCGTCGATCGTGAGCAGTTCCATCGGTTCGCATTTCTTCCCGTCGATCTCCTTGATGATCACGTGCGGCTGGGACACCATCAGTTCATAGCCTTCCCGGCGCATGTTTTCGATCAGAATGGAGATATGGAGCACGCCGCGTCCGCTGACGTTGAACGAATCCGGTCCGAGCTGTTCCACCCGGAGCGCCACATCGCGCTCGGCTTCCTTGAGCAGACGTTCCTTGATATGGCGGCTGCTGATGTATTTGCCTTCCTGTCCGAACAGCGGCGAATCGTTGACCATGAAGGTCATGGAAAGCGTGGGTTCGTCGATGGCGATCGGGGGCATCTGTTCCGGCGCGGCGGAACTGGCGATCGTGTCGCTGATATCGATGTTTTCAACTCCGACCAGGGCGCAGATATCGCCGCAGCGGACTTCCTCGACCTCTTTGCGGGTGATGCCTTCGAAGGTGAATAGCTGCTTGATCTGGGCGGGTTTCTGGCTGCCGTCGCGCTTGATGATGACTGCCGGTTCGTTGATCTTGAGTGTGCCGCGGTGGACCCGGCCGATGCCGATACGGCCCACATAATCATTATAATCGAGCGTGGAAACCTGGATCTGCATCGGACCGTCCTGGAACGGCGCCGCCGGAATGTATTCGAGAATGGCATCCATCAGCGGCAGGATCGAGTCGCGGGCGCCGTTCTGCAGGTCTTTGGTTGCCCAGCCGTCGCGCCCGCTGGCATAAAGGACGGGGAAATCCAGCTGGCTTTCGTTCGCGTTGAGGTCGACGAACAGATCGAACACTTTGTTGAGCACTTCATCCGGGCGCGCGTCGGGACGGTCGATCTTGTTGATGATGACGACCGGTTTCAGATTGAGCTTGAGCGCCTTGTCGAGCACGAACCTGGTCTGGGGCAGGGGGCCTTCGGCGGAGTCCACCAGCAGCAGGACGCCGTCCGCCATATTGAGCACGCGCTCCACCTGGCCGCCGAAATCGCTGTGCCCTGGGGTGTCGATGATATTGATCTTGCAGCCTTTGTAAGTGACGCTGATGTTTTTGGCGAGAATGGTGATCCCGCGTTCGCGTTCGATGTCGTTGCTGTCCAGGAAGCATTCTTGCATTTCCTGGTTGTCGCGGAAGATCTTGGCCTGTTTGATGATCTGGTCGACGAGCGTGGTCTTCCCGTGGTCCACGTGTGCGATGATCGCGATGTTTCTGATTTCCTGCATAATTTTTCCCATCATCCTTATTCATTCAGGTAACTTATTAATATAGCACCATTTCACCGAAAAAACAAGTGAAATTTCCTGAATGAACAAAGAATCCGGGGCATGTCAATTGAAAATATTCCCGCATACGGCAGAAAGACCGATTGAGCGTTCAGAATCGCAAATGCCGGATCGAGTGCATTTTGCAATGCCGGACGCGAAAAGTTTTTTACGGTTTCAGAAGGATGGTTCCGAAGTTTTCCGGCTTGTAGTGTCTTTCCTCGAAAACGGGAGACCAGACGGAAAATGTCTGTCCTTCGTCAACGACGCGGCTGCGGTAGAAGTTTGCCTTGAGCGATTCATCTTCGGCAATGCCGACCGATGCTTTCGGGATGGCGATTTCCATGCAGATCCGTTTGCCGCTGATTTTAACGGCATATTTTGCATCCGAATTCCATTCGGCATTGCGGGAACGCAAAGCATCGATCTCTGCATCCCAAAGACCACCCGGGCTGATGATGAACTGATAGTTCCTGCCATTCCGGTTCCGCAAGTAGATTTCCATGCAATCATCCTCGTAGATCCCCTTGGGATCCCTGCCGCGGGCTGATATTTTCAGCTTGTCCGGTTTGCTTTCGTGGAGAATGAAGCCGAAATAGAGGTTCCTGGAATCGTGGCGCGAGTAGATGAAAGTGCGGTGGGGAGTTGTCTCGCCCATTTTGGTCACCATCGGCGAACCTTGGCCGTGGCTCCAGGTCTCTTCGTCCAAGATTCCGTCGATGACCATCTTTTCATTGGTTTTCAGCGAGACGAGTTCAGGCATGCTGCTGCGTACCATCGCAACGAGCGTTCTCCGCCCATGGGCGAATTCATTCGCCATGAGTTGGACTCGTTCCTTGTAAGGAGACCGGACAGCCAGACGCCTGCTCTTGTCAATCAGGCCGAGCATCTTGTCCAGGGCCGCAATGGGGAAAATATCGGATGGCTTGGCGGCCTCGGAGATGCCCGAGGTGGAGGTGCGGCTCTTCATTCCGTCATTCCAGCATTTGATGGCCAGCATGTGGAATTCCCGCATCGGCTTCTCGGCCGGCCCGTAGAAAAGACAATAGTATTCATCGAGCAGGGCGTTTACATCCGCGTCCGGATCCCAGTAAAGTTTGCCGGTAAGATAGAGATTGAGGTGCTGGGTTGCGGGATAGTTCATCTTTTTCGGCATGGCGCGGGAACGCCAGCTTTCCGCCTCGATGAATTCTCCAGCAAAGCCGTGCCGGAGCATATATTGCAGATCACTTTGGATGATCTGCGGAAAGAAGACGGGCAGTTCACGCCACGGGATCCAGCAGTGGAGATAGTAGTCCCAGCCGAAGAGGCGGTTGTCCGTTTTGGTCTGCCATTCCTCTATGCGCCGGTGCATGGCGTCCGCATAAGCCTTCGAGGCCATGTTGCCGCGGTTGCGGCAAAACATGACTGCGACATTCCGGTTGAGTTTCGCGATGCGGTCAGGCGGTGCCAGATAGGTGTCGTAGGCCAGACAACCCACAAAATGGTCCGGAAATTCCTTCTCCACGAGTTTTGCTACTTCATTGACGAATTTCCAGACGTGATTGGAGAACTTGGCGTATCCGGGTTTGTCCATGTCCTGTTCGGCACGGCATTGAGGACATTCGCAGCAGCGGACGAGCCCGTCGTTCGGCGTCAGCGGAAAATAGCGCTGTTCTGGATGTTTGCGGAAGTAATCCTTGATAAGCTCCGCGACAGTCTCTTTGCAGCCCGGAGCGTTGAAGCAGAGATGTCCCCCGCCTCGGATGGCGCACTTATTGCCAAAGTCGCGCTGTCCATTGACCATTGCAAAGTATTCGGGGTTGCTTTTCTTCAACTGCCTGGTGAAATATTGGAAATAGTCGATGATTTGAACGGGGGCTTTGCCGCCGAAGCCTGCCCGCTTGTACCACAGCGCATCTTCCGGGGCGACGTCAAAGTTGCAGAACCATGGATGCCGGTAGGCAAATTTGGGATTGTTCCCGAATTCGATCCCCGCGGGAATGACGATGCTTTTCTTCGGAATGACCGTCCCGATCTCTCCGGGCATATAGAACCGGATCCCGGCGAACTTCTCCAGAAAGGCATAGACGCCGTACAGAGTGCCGGATTCGCCGAATGCGCCGAGTTTGAGCTTTCCGTTATAGACCTCGTGCCTGTTCCACGGGTTGCGGATGCCGTATACGACACCCTTCTGGTCTCGTCCGCTGATGTAGAGGTTTCCCCCTTTGTCCTTGATAATGAAACCGTCTTCCCGAACATTCCGCAGCAGGTCCGGCTGCTCGCCGAGTATGATGTTCCCGCAGCCTTCCGCCTTGTCCACAATCTCCAGACGCTTTCCGCAGACTTGCCCGATAAATGTCTGGAGCTCACGTCCCGCCAGCTTCACGGAGTCGGCGGAATTGGCCGGCACGACGATTCCGGTCAGGTCCGTCTCGCCGAGTTTGATCTGGGCAAATGACGCGGTCGATGCTGATAAAAAAAACGCCAGAAGCAATCTTTTCATTTTTTACCTCGTATAGTACATCCTCACAAGATTCGGATTGATCGCGGCTCCCGAGGCGCCATGGTCATCGTTGGGTTCGTCTTCAGGACGAATGCGGATGGTCACGCCGGACCAGACTTCTGCCAGAGCTTGGTTGACGACTTTCGTCATATCGATCCTCACCGGAAGGTTGACGTTTTCCGCGCTGAGTTCAACTTTGCCGAGCAGAGTGACCCTGCCAGCGTTCAAATAATTGGCCTTCAGCTTCAGAATTTCCTCGTTGATGGCTTCCACCAAATAGATCCGGCTGGGTTTGGATCCGACGAAAAACCTCAGCTGGAACTGCAATTCCGCTTTTTTGACCTGGCCCTTCGGCAGAAGCGTATCAAGCGGGAGGCGGGCCAGAAAACGGTAACGGTGGTCAAACCGGTTTCCTTTGCCGACGATAAATGTGCTTTTGCTCTTACGACCAGTTATCCAGAGATGCGGGTGCATGGAGGATCCGTAGCCGATGTCCTCGTCGGCAGGTTCGATGAAGAGCGTCCTGCGGATGAATTTGATCAGCCGTAATTCGACCTTGCCGGTCCCGATGTTGAACGGGTCGAAGCGCAGTCTGGTGATTCTTTTCTCTTGGGTCCACAATTCCATCCCGCCGGGAATTTCCGAGATCCACGTCTGATGCCATTTGCCGTCAGCTTTCAGCGGATTGATCTTCCAGAATTTTTTGCCGGTGATCGCGCCGTCTTCTCCCGCAAAATAAAACTGGCCCGGATTGGGCTTGATGTCGCCGTCCGCCCGATATTCGATCATGATCGACTCGTAGTCGTTCGGATCCAGATCGACCTTGGCATTGCTCACACTGCAATCCTTGCCGGTGACATTCATCTGCAGATGTCCGTTCTCATAAGTCACGGTGCATCTTGCGGGTCTGCCCCAGTCCTGGAAGCCGGTTTGGCTGTTCCATTCATCGCCCGCAAAAGCCGCGATGGCGCTCAGCAATAAAACGGAGGTAATTTTTTTCATAATTTCTCCCGTGACAGGTATGGCTTCATGTGGTTGATGGCGAAAGTGTGATACTCGTTGTTCGGCGCGGCATGTCCGTCAATAAAAGCCATATTCATTTCCCGTTTTCCATGACGCCAGCCCATCAGGGGAGCATTCCTGAAGTTGTATTTTTTGTCTCCTGCGCTGCTTCCTGTTACGCCTCCGCCGGCAGATGCGGAATACCAGGCGTCAGCCCCCGCATATTCTCCTCGCTCAAGGAAGAAAATTTTTCTTCCCGGCTGGAACACTCTCCCGATCGGAGTGCTGCTGATGCCGCTGTGCAAGTTGTAGCTGGCCTGGATAAAGCTAGTGTCCCCTTGCTGATACGTCTTGCGATGATCCAGATTGGTATCGCTGGGGCATACGAAAGTGCCGTTGTTCCGTACCAGCCTGGTGTATGTGAGAAGCATATATTTCCACGTGCCCCTGCCTGGTCCCAGATTGTTGTTGTAGACGAACGGCCGTCCTGCATTGTCATCCGCATAGATAAGACTGGCCTGACCCAATTGTTTCAGGTTGTTGATGCAGGTGATCGCGCGTGCTTTTTCCCTGGCTTTGTTCAGTGCCGGCAGCAGCATTCCCGCCAAAATGGCGATGATGGCGATAACTACCAGCAGCTCGATGAGTGTAAAAGGTTTACATGTTTTCATTGCTTATACTTCCCTTCCTTTCTGAGTTTTGTTTTTAGTTTTCATTATTGTTTCATGTCAAATGAAAAAGCACCGTCTCCGGCGCTTCGAATTCGTAATCGAAAGCGGTTCCGTTCACCTCGATGATCATGCCGCTGAAAAGTTCTTCTGCAAGCCGATATGCTTTGGGAAGCGAGATTTTCCGGCGTCCGCCGTCCGCACAATGAATGGAGAGCATGTCCCGGCCGAACCACACAGGGCAGCACTCTTTCATGAAGAAATGCACTCCCGCCTTCTCCGCCTCGGCGCGCAGGTTTTCCGCAGTGATTGAGCGGTTGTCGGCAAACCGGGCGCCCGGCAGCGTCTGTTCCTGCCAGACTTCTCCATCGGTCAGGCCGGAGGGTCCGTTCCACAGCAGATGCCGGCCTTTGGCAAAGGCGTCCAATTCTGCTCGATTGCGTTTATCCAGGCGGACAACGCCGGTGAACACGGCGAATCTGATTCGTTCCGGAATGCGCGGCAGGTCGTTCAGGGAATAGAACTCACAGGGAGTGCCGAGGCGGTTCGCTGCCTTCATTACCGGGTGAAGAACCGGATTGAAATCGTCATACCCGATGAAGCAGGCGCTTTCGGGGTCGACGATGATTGCGATTTCGGCTTCCGGCGTGAAGGAACGGTCTGCATACTTATCCCAGATTTCCCGGCATTTGGCGATGACATCCAGCTGTTCCTGCTTCTCATAGAATTTCCCCCACATGTCGAACCACCAGAGATGCGATCCATGGAAGAGCGTCCGGCAGAACTCCCGCCGGAGCCCGGCCCGGTCCTCCGCCAGTGATTTCCAGGGAGTCATCCACGGCAGCGCCACATGGGGCGTCAACTGCATATTGGCGGTGGTCGTCCGGTGGTCGATTTCATACAGACAGTCCTTCCCATGGAGTTTTATGGTCCCGTTCGGAGTCATGAATCCGCTGCCTCCGCCCATCTCCCGGCCGGAGTAAAAACCGGGACTGATCAGAAAATCAATATCGGGAGAACTTTCCAGTTTTTCATAGGCAAGATGCGCCCGGTTTACCGTCATTTGCGACAGCTGCAGGATGTAGCCGTAGAATACGCCCAGTTCCACCGGCCGCTGCACGAGCGACCGGACCAATGAAGAGAATTCCAGAATGTTTGACGCGTTGAACTCGCTGTGGAAATGCCAGTATCGGATCGCTTCGCGGTCCGTCACGGGATCGCGCAGTTTCATGCCTGTGTGCTCATGCGACACATGATCGCGCACGGAGATGCCGGGAATGTCGGCCGGTTCGGAAAGTCCCTTCCGCGCGCACCACTCCCGATAAGCCCGGAGTTTGCCCGGACTGTCGGCTCCGTTGGAAAAATCCATCCATTCATCCGTGGTGCCGCACATCAGGATATAACAGATGATCCGGTCTCCGAACTGTTTTTCCGCATGCTCCACGAAGGCCCGGACATATTTGCGCGTCTCCTCCTGCCAGCGGTCATGGGCCGCCGCCAGGGTCACAGCAGGAAAACTGTCCACTTGGAGCTGCCGCGCCAGCCACGGTGGAGAATTCAGGTCGATCAAGCAGAGAATTCTTGCTTCGGGGCAGATCCCGATCACATCGTTCATCTGCTGATCGAAGGGCGAAAAATCATAAGTGTCAAACCACCGCCAGGTCGGAGCATACTGGCCATACGGTTCTCCCAGCGAATTGGTGCTGTGCGAGGGGAAAACCGCGAACTGATCGACTCCGATGGCGGCAAAGCGCGCCTTGGCGTCAAGCTCTTTCCAGAATGAGCGGTAGGCAAAAAACGGTTTTTCAGCCTTCATTTTTCTGCTTTCCTCCGAGCGGTTGTTTGAGCAAACATACGAATACCCAGGGGGTTGCAGAAATGCCATGAGCCCGGTTCGATCCGGTTCGATTTGAAACGTTTTTCCAGCAGTTCAAACGCATACTGAAAATGTCCCGCCAAATTGTTGTCCAGAAAAAATACGTTCTGCTGCGGCTTGTCATCAGATCCGATAACGGTGACCGCGAGATCTTCCGGCACGGAAATCTTCTCTTCCCGGCAGCTGGAAAGGAAGAGAGATGAAAAACCGGGCAGGATGACACCGTCGGCATCCTTCAAACCGGCGCGAAACCATTTCCGGAAAAGCCCGGAGAGCCGTTGCCCGGAGTCGGACTGGTGTCCCAAATCCAGGGAAAACAGATGATCCATCGTCCATTCCTGGGAAAGTCCTGCCCCATGCGACAGACTGCGCCAGGCTGCGATACGCAGAGATTCAAGCTCGCTCTGCGGATTGGAACAGATCAACGCGATTTTCTTTTTGTCCAAAGCCGTAAAATGATCCATGCACTGCCGGATGGATTCATACTCATCGCAGATAATGCTGGTGATGTCCGGATTCCCCGACAGATGACCCAGCACCAAGGTCCGATGCACCATGTGTCCAATGGTGGCGGAGAAGCGTTCCCAGTTGACATTGAATGCCGTGATGACTGAATACGCATCCGGGGCGCTCAGTTGTTCCGTGAATTCATACAGATCTCTGCCCAGCAGAAGCTTCACTTCCCAGCCGTGATCCTCAAAAAGCTTTTGCGCGCAGCGAAAGATCGAGCGATGCTTTCCATAGTACACCATTGAAGAAATCAGATTCACTTTCCTGCGCGCAGCCGTATCCGGGCCCGTATAGCAGACGAAGTAACCGATTCCCGGACGGCACCGCAGATAGCCTTCATCCGCCAGGAGTTTCACCGCCTTGTTGACTGTGACGTAACTGGCATCGTATTCGCGGATCAGATCCTTCAATCCCGGGAAGCGGGATCCGAAGGGATATTCCCCGTTTCTGATCCGCTTTTCGAGCGCGGATTTCAGCTTGCTTCGTTTGACGTTTTTGGATACGCGATTCACTTTTTCGCTCCATGGTAAATATTTTATTGTATTTACCTTGTTTGGACAATATATACCGCCCCTTCGGACATGTCAAGCCGCATTCATAAAAAAAAATGAAAAAATCTCACCTTTTTTTGCCGGTAATTCAATTGAATAATTCTGCAAACGCACGATGATATTTCAACTCCATACCCTGTCGAAATAAGTTATGAAGACGATTTGCGGGCTGCCTGTCTGGCCGTCTGGAGAAATATAGGGATATAGGAAACTCCATCTTCATGGCGGCAATCGCTGAATGTACGATGCGTTTTTTGAAAAACCGGATTGACAACTGGAATACGTATGATTATATTACAGCGAAGATGATCAAGAAAATCAAATCCGACAGGAGGAACGATCATGATTTTATCGAACAGACGCGAAACGGTAATCCGGAACCTGGAAAAACGGCCGGCGCAAAAGCTGGGACGGCATTTGCTCGTCCTGATGCTGGCGGGTATGATCATGACCGGACTTGCGGCCTGCCGGACCGGTGCTTCGGACGCCCCGCCGGCCGGATTCGTGCATGTCACCGAGGCCGTGCCCGATGCCATTCTGGAGATCCGTTACCATTCCACCTACAATTTCGTCGGCGACCGGATCGACGGTTATGAAAAACCGACCGCGCTGCTGACCGTGGAAGCGGCGAAGGCGCTTAAAGCGGTGAGCGACGATGTCAGGAAACAAGGCTACCGCCTCAAGATCTATGACGCCTACCGTCCCCAGCGGGCGGTCAATCATTTCATGAGATGGGCAAAACAAGTCGGCGATGTCCGTATGAAACCGTATTTTTATCCGGCGCTGGACAAATCCGTCCTGTTTCCGCAGGGCTATATTGCCGAAAAATCCGGACACAGCCGCGGCAGCACGGTCGACCTGACGCTGTTCGACATGGCGAAGGGCAAGGAAGTGGATATGGGCGGCACGTTCGACTGGTTCGGCAAGGAAAGCCATCCCTCCTGGTGCGGAAATCCCGAAACGAAACAATATACGGGAAAATATCCGGGCAATACCCCGCCGTCCGGCGGCCAGATCAATGCCGTCCAGTTCCGCAACCGCATGCTCCTGCGGGACGCGATGCTGCGGCACGGATTCAAGCCCCTCGCCGAAGAATGGTGGCATTTCACCCTGGCGAAAGAGCCATATCCCAACACCTATTTCGACCATCCGGTCAAATAAATTTCCGGCCGCAGGAAAAAGTTTTCACCACTCCGCGACCACGCCGTCGGCGGTGCGCCAGACGGGATTTTTCCATTCGTGGCCCTTTGCCGCCGCTTCTTTGACCTTGGCTTCGTTGATTTCGATCCCCAGGCCGGGCCGGGCGTTGCGGTAAACACTGCCGTCTTTATAATCGAAGACGGTGCGGTCAACCAGATAATCCAGCAGATCGGCGCCCTGATTGTAATGGATGCCGAGGCTCTGTTCCTGGATCACCGCGTTCGGCGTGCCGTAATCCAGCTGCAGACTGGCGGCAAACGCGATCGGTCCCAGCGGACAATGCGGCGCCACCGCGACGTCGAAAGTTTCCGCCATCGCCGCGATCTTCCGCACTTCCAGAATGCCGCCGGCATGGCACAGGTCGGGCTGGATGATGTCCGCCACCCCGCGGGTCAGGATCTCTTTGAAGCCCCAGCGGGTGAAATTGCGTTCGCCGGTCGCCAGCGGTGTGGAAGTGTGACGCCGCAGTTCCGCGAAAGCTTCGAGGTTTTCGATCAGCACGGGTTCCTCGATGAACATCAGGTGATACGGTTCCAGTTCCTTCATCAGCACGCGGGCCATGGCCTGATGCACCCGGCCGTGGAAATCGACTGCGATGCCGAAATCCTTGCCCAGCGCATCCCGGATCGCCGCCACGCGGCCGACCGCAGCCTCGACTTTCGCCCAGGTGTCGATATAATCCAGTTCTGCGGTGCCGTTCATCTTGACTGCATGGTAGCCCTGCGAAGCTTTTTCCTTTGCCGCGGCGGCGGTATCGTCCGGACGGTCCCCGCCGATCCAGCAGTAAACCTGGATTTTTTCGCGCACGGGTCCGCCGAGGATATCGTAAACCGGCAGTCCGAGCGATTTGCCGCGGATGTCCCACAGGGATTGTTCGATGCCCGAGATAGCGCTGGTCAGCACCGGTCCGCCGCGGTAGAATCCTGCCCGGTACATCACCTGGAACAGGTCTTCGATATGAGCCGGGTCGCGTCCGATCACATAGGGGGAAAGTTCTTTGACAGCCGCGGCAACGGTGTCGGCGCGTCCCTCGATCACGGGTTCGCCCCAGCCGACGGTGCCGTCATCGGCCGTGGTTTTAAGGAAAAGCCAGCGGGGGGCGACTTTGAACAGTTCCAGCGATACGATTTTCATTTTGCCATCCTTTCCGCTTCACGGTTGACCAGTCGGGTGATATATTCCTGGATTGTCAGACCCGCTGCTGCCGCCTGACTGCGGAGCAGGCGGAAATCCCTGACGGAGAGCTGGACCGTTCCAATGCCGCTTTTCTGATTATCCCAGGCCGCCTCGGCTTTGGCGATCTGAGCGTCGTCCAATCCCAGCGCGCGGAGCACGCCTCTGGCCATCATCACGTTGCCGTCCGGATTCATGTGCAGCCCGTCGACGGTGAGCACATTGCCTTGGTATTTCGGACTGGACTTCCTGAAATCGGCAACGATTTTCTGCATGTCGCTGTTCAGGTCGGCCAGCAGACAATTTTTCTCTTTGGCGAGGCTGCGCAGAAAGTCGTTGTAACCCGCCAGTTTGATATTGTGCGGATGTTTCGGATCTTCCCGGTTCATGGTTGCGGTCAGGATGCAGACCCGGATCCCCGCTGCCTGCGCCTGTTCGACGATCGCCGTGATGTTTTTCTTGAAATCCGGCAGTTCCACGCCGCGCTTGCCGTGCCCGACGTCGTTCACTCCGCAGCTGAGCGTCATGATCTGCGGTTTTTTATCCAGCACATCCCGTTTCAGCCGGGCAAGCATCTGATTGGATTTATGCCCGCTGATGCCGGCGGGAATCTTCACCGCGGCGATCCCGTTGACTTTGAGTCCGAGCATCACCAGATTGACATAACCTGCCTGAGAACTGTTGCCCTGCGCAGTGATCGAATCGCCGAGGAAAGCGATCCTGTCGCCGGATTTGACTGCGACCTGCGCCGCGAGCGAACCTGCCAGCAGCAGACTGCCGGCAGCCGTTAACATCGTCTTGAACATGGTGTTTTTCCTTTCCGCATCAGTTCAGATATCATTACGAAAAAACTTTTCCTGAAAATATACTTCCCCGCGGCAATAATGCAAATCCGGAATCGGAGAAATACGATGAAACGTATTTCCTGCAAATTTTCCGGCTGCCGGAGATTGCTCTTCCGCTCCGCTCCCGCAGGGGAAAGGAAGCGATTTCCGTTACTCCTGATATTCCCGGAACGTTTACTCCCCCACACCCTCGCGCGATCAGGCGTTTCCCAGGGCAGTGCCCCATTGCGACCGATACCATAATAAAACTACAAAAAATATCTTTTTTTTGAAAAACCCGCTTGATTTTTCGTTTTGTTGCAGTAAAGTTATAACAAAATGAAATAATTGGTATAACAAAAAGTATAACAGAAAATGCGGAAGACGAAAACGGAGCGGATCGTTGAGGAACTGAAAAACGGGATCGCCGCCGGGGAATTCGGCGGAAGCGGCGGCCGTTTTCTGACCACGCGGGAAATCTGCGAATGCAAGCAGGTGTCCCTGAAAACCGCTTTCCATATTCTGACGAGGCTGCGGGAGGACGGCATTCTGGAAAAAGTCGGCCGGGATTACCGTCTGGCGTCGGTTTTTGCACCGGCGGGCAAGACGGAAAAGCCGCTGCTGATCGGATTTCTGGCGACCTGTCTGGAAAGTCCTTACTTTGCCAAGCTGGCGGGCCATGCGGAGGAATTCGCACATTCCATCGGCGCGAGCCTGATCATTGCCTCGAGCAACTACGATTTTGAAACCGAATGCGAACGGCTCAGGATGTTCTGCCGTCAGGGCGTGGCGGGCATCCTGATCTGCCCCTGGGCGTCGACGCCCGAACAGGAAGCGTTCTATTCGCAGCTGCCGGTGCCGTATGTGATGCTGGGGCGGAAACTGGAAAGCACCGACTGCGATGCGGTCCTGGTCAACAACCAGAAAGCCGCGCAGAAGACTGCCCGCCATCTGCTGGAGCAGGGGATCCGGGATTTCGCGTATATCGGACAGAACGGCAAAGTGCACGACCAGCGTCTTTTCGGATTCCGGGCGGAACTGGCGGCGGCGGGGATCACCCTGCCGGAAGCCAACATCCTGCGGGTGGACAGCCAGAACCCGGACGAATGCCGGAAGACCATTTCCCGCCTGCTGAAAAAGAAACGTTCCGGCACGCTGGGACTCTTCTGCTACCATGATCTGTTCGCGATCCGGGCGATCGGATTGTGTCATCAGCTCGGCTTGCGCATTCCGCAGGAGGTGGCGGTGGCCGGATTCGACGATCTGCCCGCGGCGGCGGAGACCTTCCCCCCGCTGACCAGCGTGTCGTATCCGGTGCAGGACATGGCCCGGCTGGCGTTCGAATCGCTCTACACCCGGATCAAATTCGGATCCGTTTCGGACGGCGTCTGCCGTTATCTGGACTCGAAACTCATTGTGAGACAAAGCACTCAACTCAAATAACAGAAAGGGAAAAACAATGGCGATCACCCAAACCTCGATCAGTTATTACGGACTGAACTATGTGGAACATGCGGAAAAGGATTTCGCGGAAATGCTGGCGCACGGCTGCACCACGGTCATCCTGGCGGTCACGGAATTCGATTTCGATTTCTGGCGTCCGAACATCCCGAAAATCGTGGACAAAGCGCATGAAATGGGACTGCGCGTGCTCATCGATCCCTGGGGCAACGGTAAATATTTCGGCGGCGAACAGGTCTCCAAATTCCTGCAGGACAATGTGGAAAACCGTCAGGTTTCCGCGCTGACCGGCGAGAAACTGCCTTATGCCTGTTTCAACACGAACAGCTACCGCGATTATTTCCGCAATTTCTGCACCACGCTGGCGCGCGAATGCAAGCCGGACGGTTTCTTCTGGGACGAGCCGCATTACGCGTTCCCGAAAGGCATCGCCTCGATCACCGGTGGTGTGGCCGACGACTGGACCTGCTATTGCCCGGTCTGCCGCAAACGGTTCGAGGATTATTACGGCTATGCCATGCCGCGCTATATGACCAATGACGTCAAACAGTTCCGCTGGCGCGAGGCGCTGGTGGTGCTTACGGAGACCTCCAAGGCGCTCAAGGAGATCGATCCGAAGCTGGAGATCACCTGCTGCGTCCACGCCACGCAGAACGGCTATTACGTGTCCGAATACCGCGGCTACGACAACTGGGACATGGTGGCGTCCTGTCCGTATTTCGACGTTTTTTCCACCACGATCGTGAACTGGGCGCTGCCGGAAGATTTCTTCCGCGACATCACCGAACGGACCGTGGCGGTCGCGAAGAAATACGGCAAGAAATCCGAACGCTGGCTGATGGGCTACTACAAACAGCCGAAAGACTGGTCGCAGGTGGCCCGCTGGGCGGATATTGCCGAACAGGCGGGCGTGGACCGCATTGCCGCGTGGACTTACCGCGGCGGCTACGGCACCGTGGTCGGCGCGCCCGATGCACTGAAACTCTGGGACACCATCGGCGAAAACTATAAACGTTTGCTGAAAAAGTAAAACCGGGAGCGGAATCATGCTGAAGATCCTGATCACCGAAAAGCAGGGCATCTGCCCGCTTGCGGCAGCGGAATTCGCCTCCATGTGGCAGCAGATCACGGGCAGAAAACTCGAAGTGACCGCCAAAGACGATCCGAAGAGCGACCTGGTCGTGATCGGTTCGGATGCGTTCAACTCCTTTTCACACGCCAAGATCGTGGAAAAAGTCATTCCTCAGTTTGCCGCACCCTCCGGCACGGATACCTACCAGCTGCGTTCGGCATCCGATGCCGGACGGAATCTGCTGTTCCTGGCGGGCGGACGTCCCCGCGCGATGCTGTATGCGGTTTACCGGTTCTTCGAACTCCGGGCCGGCTGCCGTTATTTCTGGGACGGCGACCGGATCCCCAGGGCGAAGAAGATCGACATCACCGGACTGGATGTGGTGGAATCGCCCCGGTTCCAGTATCGCGGACTGCGCTATTTCGCCCACCGGAGCCTGACCCGGTTCCAGGCGGAACACTGGGATTTCGCCGAATGGAAACGCGAGATCGACTGGATCCTGAAAAAACGCATGAATCTTTTCATGCTGCGGATCGGCATCGACGACCTGTTCCAGAAAGCGTTTCCGGACATCGTTTCGTATCCGGAAGGCTATGAGATCGACAATTCCACGCCGCGTTCGTATGACGACCATACGCTGTTCTGGAGCCTGAAATACCGCGGCGAACTGCGGAAAAAAGTGCTGGCCTACGCCCGCGAACGCGATCTGCTCCATCCCGAGGACATCGGCACCATGACCCACTGGTACAGCCGCACTCCGCATGAATATCTGGACAAGGTGAAACCGGATTTCATGCCGCAGGCCACCGGCGGCTACAGCGAAAAAAGTGGCTTGGTCTGGGACATCCGGCAGGAGAAAAATCTGGAGGCCTACTGGAAACTGACCGAGGCGCACATCCGCGAATACGGTTCGCCGGACATTTTCCATACCATCGGCCTGGCGGAACGCCGCTGCTACAGCGACCGCGAATCCAATCAGCAGATGAAGCTTTACACCTACCGGCGGATCCAGAAGAAACTGCGCGAGCATTATCCGAACGCGCCGCTGCTGATCGCCAGCTGGGATTTCTGCATGTATTGGGAGCCGGAAGAGGTCCGGGAACTGCTCAACGAGCTCGATCCCGACCGCACGGTCATCTTCGATTACACGTCCGACAACGACGACGAATCGCGGAATTTCCTGAACTGGGGCGTGATCGGCAAATTCCCGTGGGTCTTCGGCGTCTTCCAGTCCTTCGAACCGGACACGGAACCGCGCGGCAATTACGAGGTCATCGCCCGGCGGCTCCGGACTGCGGCCGGTGATCCCATGTGCCGGGGCTTCATCCTGTGGCCGGAAAATTCCCATGCCGACACGCTGATGATCGAATTCTGCGCCGCCAACAGCTGGGATCCGGAAAAAGGCAACCGGGAGATCGGATCTTTCATCGAACGGTTCTGCGCCGCCCGCTACAGCGAGGAGAAACGCGGTCAGATGCTCGCGTTCTGGCGCGATGCGCTGCCGCTGATCACTGCCGAATACTGGCACGGACCCGGTCTCCGCCGCCAGGCAAACTGCCTCTGTCAGGGCAAGGTCATTTTCCTGGCCTCGCGTTTCCTGATGCGGTTCAATGCGGAAAAAACTTATCTGCGGGCTCAATACGCTCTCATGACCCTCGGTCCCGTGCAGGCTGCCGGCGCCGCTCTGCTCCGCCGTTTCGCCGAACTGAATATCGCGAAGGAAGACGAATTCATCCGGCGCGACGTTTTCGACCTGATCCGGACGGTGGGGTCGCGCGGCCTCAGCTTCCTCTTCGACCGGCTTGCGCTCGCCATTCAGGATTGGCAGACCGGCAAGGACAATGCCGCCGAGGTGGAGACCCGGTTCGATGAACTCCGGACCGGGCATGTGCTGTTCGCCGACATCCTGGCCGCGTGGGACGAGTTTTCACTGTATGCTTCGCTCTGCGACCTGCAGCGGAAACACCGCACCAATCCGAAATTCGAATATACTCTCAAAGGCAATTCGGAAAACGGCTACTGCCGCAGCTATATCACGGAGCTTTTCACGCAGATCTATATCCCCGAACTGGATGTCTGCCGCGAGATCTGGCGCGAGGCCGAACGAAGCGGCAAACGCGTCATGGATGAGGAGAAGAACCAGGGCGATCCGCGTTTTGCCGCGGTCCGCGACCGGTTCTATGAAACGCCGCTCAAGTCCATCGCGCCGAATCCCGCGGCCGCTATGAAAAAACTGCCCGCCAACCTGAAAAAACTGGCGGACGTTCTCGAACGCAATTCCATCAACCGTCAATAAGAGGAGATCACCATGAGTCAACTCAATGATTTCGGGTATGTGGACAAAGCCGTTGCCAATATCCGGAAAGTCGCTGCCGAACAGGCGGACAACATCCATCGGGGCGCCGAACTGATGGCCGACGCCATCCAAAACGACAAGCTCATCAACGTCTATGCCGGCGGCGGACACACCACGCTCGCCATGGGTGAAATGTTCTTCCGCGCCGGCGGTCTGGCCAACATCAATCCGCTGATGGAGACCGCGCTTTCCGTGTTCAACCAGGCGCTGAAGTATCTCGAGCTCGAACGCACCGAGAATTTCGGCGCTTCGATCATCAAGTATTATGATATCCAGAAGGACGATGTGGTGCTGATCTTCCACAATATCGGCATCAATCCGGCCACGATCGACGCTGCCATGGAGATCAAAAAACGCGGCGGACGGATTATCGCCGTCGCCAGCTCATACTGGCAGAAGGAAATGCCCGCGGACCATTTCATCCGGCACTCTTCCGGCAAAAACCTGTTCGACTTTGCCGAAGTCTGCATCGATGATTACAATCCGGTCGGCGACGCTATCGTGAACCTGCCCGGACTGGACACCCCGATCGCGCCCGTTTCCAACGTGGTCGATTTCACCATCGCCCATCTGCTCGAGATCGAATGCTGCCGGATCTGTCTGGAACGCGGCATCGTGCCGCCGGTCTGGAACAGTGCCAACACCCCGGGCGGGGATCAGAAGAATGCCGCTTACCTCAAAAAATACAAACCTTTAATCAAGAGTCTGTGAAATGTCGGAAAAAATGAATCAAGCGCTGGCTTTCCTGCGGGAGAAATACGGTTGTCCCGCGGGAGAGATCGTCAACGGAAACGCCGGTCCCGAACTCGTCCTGCCGGACGGAAAGAAGATCCGTCTGCTGCCCTGGCGGGTCGAACGCCGTTTCGTCGAACTCAAGAAAATCATCGACGGCAAGACGCTGGAAGATGTTTCCACCTTCCGTTTCGCCTCGTTTTCAGCCGGAGGCGATCCGGTGAAGACGGCCGCGCGCGAGCTCGATCTGGCCGCTTATCTGGCGGACAGTCCGATCCGGCGCATTTTCGCCGTCCGCAGCGGTGATGCCGCCTGCAACATCCTGGCCCGTTTCGCCAACGGCATGAGCGCCTCGGTCGAATGCGGTTCCAAACTGCCCGCCGGGGCCGATCCCATGGACCGCCATGAGATCATCGCCCGCCGCGGCGTGGCCTCCGACCGCACGGTCGATACCCAGGTCCCGCAGAGTTCCATCTACGAATGGACCGACAAAGGTTTGACCACTTTCACCGATGTGGATACCGAACTGTTCGGTCTGCCCAACGATCAGATCTGGATCGTTCGTGCCGCCTTCGCCGTGCTGATGAAAGCCGAGCTGGGCCCCGTCTGGAACCAGGCTGCCGCCGATATGGAAAAATACGCCGCGGCGATCGTGAAGTCCGATGCCGATAATAAACCTGTCACGCTGTGAACCGGAGACCGAAATGAAACCTGTGAAAATCGCCATGATGGGCATGACCCACGGCCATACCCGCAAATATTACCAGACCCTGATCGAGAACCGGAAGCTCGACTGGGTCGCCTCCTGCGCCGCCGACGAGCGTGCCAAGGAAGTTTATGAACTCTACAAAACCGGCGTTCCCTGCTACCTTGATCCCGAAAAGATGCTTGCCGAACATCCCGATATCGAAGCCATCGTGCTGGCGTCCGCCAACGAAAAGCATTTCGAAGAGATGAAATTCTGCGCCGAACGCGGAATCCATATCCTGTCCATGAAAATTCCGACTTTCGACATGGACGAATATGACAAGATGATCGAAATGGTTGACAAGGCCGGAATCGTTTGTCAGATTGAACTGGAAATGCACTACAATCCGGTGGTGAAACGGCTGCAGCAGGAAATCGCTTCCGGGAAACTCGGAAAACTGCTTTCGATCCAGGCGACCAACATCACGCTGTCGCCGGTCTGGGCCTTCCCGTGGCAGGGCAGTCCGGAAGCCAGTTACGGCAAACGTGTTCCGCTGGCTCCGGGCGACAAGCGTTTCCGCGGCGGCGCGCTCTGCGACCATCCGCACATTTTCGATCTGATCCGCTGGCTGACCGGCTCCGATTACGACACGGTTTTCGCGCAAGTCGCACCGAATCTCCGGAAAGAACTGGAAGTCGAAGACATGATCATGGCGGCCGGCAAGCTCAAAGACGGCACCGCATTCCTCTTCGACCCCTCCTGGTCCCGTCTGGAAGAACGGCTCAAAGTGCCCGCTCCCGGCTGGGAAGTCTTCCCCAAACGCATGGAAGTCAACCTCACCATCACCGGCGAAAAAGGCATGATCCAGTGCGACTGCTTCGGCCCGAACGTCTATCACAACGGCGCGCCGAACGACCGCTACACGGTCCAATACACTTATTTCGATGAATGGGTCGGTCTGATCGACGAATTCGTGGACTGCATCCGCAATCACAAGCAGCCGAAGATCAACCTGAAATGGCACCGCCAGACCATCGCTTGCATGAACGCCTGCTACACCAGCGTCGAGTCCGGCGTCCCCGCGAAGATCTGAAAGATAACACCACGATGAATGCCGAAGAAACCAGAATCCTGACCGACCGGCTGATCCCGGTCCCGAAGAAAGTCAAATTCAAGGACGGACCCGTGTATCAGCTCCGGAAGGGCTGTTCCGTGGTCCTGTGCGGTCCCGCCGCGGTCCGCAAAACGGCCGCCGCTCTGTTCAAGTCTTACTGGCAGATTGTCCCCGGGATTACCGTGAAGGAAAGTTCCGCGGCCAAAAAACTTTCCTCCGAGGCTTACCGGATCAAAGTGACCGGATTCGAACTGGAGATTTCTGCCGCAACAGCCGCCGGACTGATGAACGCGATGAAAACGCTTCGCCAGCTGGCGGAGCCTGACCGCGGCACGGAAAAACTCACCGGATATTTCCTGGTCCAATGCGAGATCGGCGACGAACCGGCGATGGAATTCCGCGGCATTCATCTCTGCGTGTTTCCGGAAACTCCGCTCTGGGATATCGAAAAACAGATCCGGCTCGCCGCATATCACAAATTCAATTACGCGGTGATCGAGACCTGGGGCGTGTTTCCGTTCGAATCCCACCCTGAATTCTGCTGGGCGGACCGCTGGATCGACAAAAAGGAACTCAAGCGTCTGATCCGTCTCGGCAAGGAACTCGGAATCACGCTGGTCCCGCAGTTCAACCTGCTCGGACACGCCGCTGCCTCCCGTTCGGTCACCGGCAAACACGCCATTCTGGATTATCATCCGGAGCTGCAGCCGCTGTTCGAACCGGAAGGCTGGACCTGGTGCGTCAGCAATCCGAATGTCCGGCGCATCCTGACCGATCTGGTGCTTGAGCTGTATGAATTCTACGACCGTCCGCCGTTCTTCCATATCGGCTGCGATGAAGCGGACAATATCGGGACCTGCCGCGACTGCCGCCACCATGTGCTCAAGGACCTGGTCCGCGATCATATCCTGTATTTCCACGACCTGTTCCGGAAGAAAGGCGCACGGATCATCATGTGGCATGATATGCTGCTGGAAAAGGGCGATCCCCGCTGGAAGGGATATATCGTCTGCGGTCTTCCCAAACATAAACTGAGCAGTCTTTACAAGGAACTTCCCCGCGATATCGTGATCGCCGACTGGCAGTACGGATACAAAGCGAAGGATGAAGATCCCGAACCTGAATGGCCGACCACGAAATTTTTCAAAAATGAGAAATTCAGCGTGCTGGTCTGTCCCTGGCTCAATACCGGCGGCACGGTCAGTCTCGGCAAAATGGCGGCGAAGGAAAAACTCTTCGGCATGCTCGAAACTACCTGGCATGTTTCCCATGACACGAAGTTCCTCAATATCTTCGGACATGCCGCCTGTTCCGCCTGGAATCCGGCGGTCATTTGCACCGATGCTTTGGGTTTCCGTCTGAGTATAGCGCATCATGTCCGCCAGATCGGCTGGGATATGAAGGTTTCCGAATACGAAAAGACCGGATTCGCGCAGTATCAGGTCGATCCGGGCCATCATCCGCATCAGATATACTGATTTTCGAGTCGGGCAAATCCGGCGCAGCATTCTTTTCGGAGAACCTGCGCCGGTGGTTTTCTTACGGGCGGACCTTATAGAATGGGAAGGTATCGATCGCCGGGTGCTGTTCGCGTCTGAGCAGACCGGCATGACCGTCGATGTAAGCAACGCTTGCCCGGTTCTGATGCTGGACGAACCAGATCGTTCTTGCGGCCCCCAGCCCGTACTGGGCGGCGGCTGTGGAATGGCACTCCGCCAGAATGGAGGTTGCGGAAGGTCTCTGGCAGCGGGTGGTTTTCGGCGGGGCATTGGTTCCTGCAATGGAATAATTGATTCCGAAAATAAATTCGGTATCGCCGCTGGTCGAAGGATCGAATTCCCGGGCTGGACAGTCAATACTGGGACGTTTCGTCTGATTCCTTCTCAGCAGACCGATTGAGCTCGATCCCCGCGGCTGCATATAGGGGGTGAAGAGCCACCGGGCCGGTTCGCATCCCATCGCCATCTTGGTGGTGGAACTCCAGGAACCGGCAGTGCCGTAATTCATGTAGGGCATCAGGAATCCCTGATTGTCATCGACATACTGCACGGTGCATTTGCCGAACTGTCCGAAAAGATTCACACAGCTGATGGCGCGGGCATTGTTCCGCGCCTGCTTCAGCGCCGGCAGCAGCAGCGAGGCCAGGATCGCAATGATCGCGATCACCACCAGAAGCTCTATGAGCGTAAAGCTCCGCTTTCGCCGGGGTGATGAAAGGTGATCCTCCTCCGCTCTTCGTGCTGCGGAGGACATGGAGATGAATGATGAAATAATGTTCATGGTCTGTTTCCTTTCTGCGAGTTATATAATTGTGTCGAAAATCTTCGTTTCTGCATTTTTATCCGGCGAGGCCGATGCCGTATTGCGAGATCCCTGGATTCGCGGTTGTCGGACAAGTCTGACAAGTTGGACCGGTCCGACTGTTCGCGGCAGACCCGTCCAGATATGAGATATGCGTTTCTTTTTTCATCTCTCATCTTTCATCATTCCTCTTTTTCCTTGCATCCCAGTGCCACCGGCTGCCAGATGCCGCCTTGTCCGCCGATGTCCCGCACCTTGACCACGAGCGACTGGTATTTTTGCTGCCAGTTGATATTCTGGTCGATCCGGATCGAAAAAGATTTCTTCCAGTCATCGGGATCTTTGCTGACACGTTCGCCGCAGAATTTTCCGTTGAGGTAGATCCAGGCGGATTCATCGACAGCACCGAAGTGCAGAAAGATTTTTTTGCCCTGCCATTTCTTCGGAATATTGAGGCGCAGTGCATACCAGCCGGTGCCGTCGTAATTTTTCATGAAACTGCGCATGGCCGGATCGGCGTAATTTCCGGGGTTTTCCCAGCCGGAGTTGACATAGACCTTGTGCCATTCCTTTTCCGCTGAGGTGAACGGGGTATCCTTCCAGTTCATCTTGTCCCCTTCATCTTTGGGATCGGGTTTGAAATACCAGCGGAGGGTGAGGGCTTTGCCGTCGGCAAACTGTTCCAGGGCGGCGGAGAGCTTGCCTCCGGTCACATCTCCGAATGCCGCCTCAATGCTGAAAAGCCGGTACCAGTTCATGTTGATCTTGTCCCAGTTCTCCTGCCGGAACTGATGCAGGGGCCTGGCCGCCGCAAATTTGGCATCGCCGGAGGCTGCAAGCGCAGAATAGGTCAGCCGGGCGTGCCGGTTCGCCAGGATCAGCTGTTCCAGCAGTTCCTTTTCCCGGCGGTTGAGATTTTTCTGCAGCCCCTTCTGCAGCATGGCGTCCGTGAGATCGAAATCCTTTTCGAAATAATATTTGGGCAGATCCCACATCAGCCCGCGCCGGAAGTTGCCGTAACGTCCTTTTTCCTCGATTTTCTTCCGGTTCGGATAGAGGCGTTTATCGAAGACTTCATTGCGCCAGTATGCATAATACTCCTTGACCTCGGGAGCTGCGTCTCCGTATGCCGAACAATATTCGTCGACGTGTTCTTCGAAACTCCGTTCCGGATAAATATGGGCACGGGCGAGAATGTAATCGGCGATCCCGGTCGCCGGCCAGAAGCCGTGGAGCATATCGTAGTCCGTGCCGATCATGCCGTTCCGGTATCCGATCTGGAAGTGTTTGAACATGATCTCTTCGATCCCCATGGGAAGCCCGGTGTTGATATGCTGGTCGTTGGGACGCTGGAACATCATGTCCGCGCCCATTTTGCGCCATTCCTTATACATCTCGTCGGTCTTCTGCCAGCTCGTCATGCCGGGAACAAAACCGATGACGATGCCCGGCTCCACGCGGAATTTCCGGGGCGGGAAGCGGTAGACGCTGTAGGCATAGAAGCCGACTTTCACCTCGGGGTCGATCTTACGCGCCCGCCGGATGACTTCGTTGGCCATCCAGAGATAACGGTCGGTCAGGTCGGTGTCCCATTTTTCGCCCGGACGGACCGGGGCGTCCAGCTTGCGGCATCCCTCACATTCGCAGTAATTTCCCCAGTCGTTTTCACACACGTTGATCATGGAAGAGCGGACCTTGGCGTTTTTCCAGTTGCTGACGATCTGGTCGATCAGGCCGCTGCAGGACGGGCACATTTTGATGTTGGCCGGATTGCCCCAGGGGGCGCGCTTTCCCTTGTGAAGGGCAAAATACTCCGGATGTTCGGCCCCGTAGAGTTTCCACCACCTGGTGAAGGCATGTCCGTAAGTGAAATGGACGCTCGAACCCATGCGCTGCTGCTTCAGCCAGCGGAGCGTATCCAGATTGCGTTTCGGAATATCCGTCGGCGCTTTCCTGCGGTAAAATTCCGGCAGTGTCAGGTTGTTCGCTGCCGCTTTGGCATTCCCGTTGCCGCTGCGGATCTCCCGCTTGATCAGCTGACCCGGCGCCCAGCGGTTCTCCCCGGTTTCCAGCTTGAGCGTCCCGGCGGGAACATAACCCGTCCCCAGTTCGCCGGGTGCGAGAAAGCGGAATTTGAGCTGACGCTCGAGGAAGTCATAGACCGCGGTCAGATCGCCGGTCCGCGGAGCGCGAAGGAAAATGGCAAGTGCATTGGCACGCGGATGGACCGGGGAGGAGTCCCCGTAAAAACGGGTCATCTTTTCCGTGGTTTCCCAGACCGCTTCCTCGGGCTTCAGCTTGATCCCGGCCGGTTTTTCAAAGAGGAAAATATATTTGTCCGGTGCCGCCTTGGAGGCGACGGCGATCTTTTTGCCGGTCATCAGCTGAAGATAGTATTGAAGTTCAGCCGCCGCCAGACGGGAAACCGCTCCGGCTTTGGGAGCCACCACGATCAGGGCGTTTTCCGGATCCACGGTAAAAGACGCGGCCATCGCCGCGGATACCGCCGAAACGATCAGCAAAGTCATCAATTTTTTCATCATTTTCTCCTCCGGTCCGGTTTCAAAGATCCCGGCCTCTTTTTTTATTGAACTTGTGTTTTATTCGGAATTCTCGCTGTGCTTTCCCGTATGACCAGTCTGGTCGACAGACTGTGACATACCGGATTTGCTTGACCTTCCAGCATATTCAGTATCAGGTTGACTGTTTCTTCCGCCGCGGCTTCGACCGGCTGCTGGATCGTGGTCAGCGCCGGAATGGAATATGCGCTTGTATCAATGTCGTCGAAGCCGATGACGGAAAGGTCTTCGGGAACGCGGATGCCCAGTTTCGCACAGCTCTGGATGACCCGCATGGCGATGACGTCGTTGCGGCAGACCAGCGCCGTGCAGGATGGATTTTTCCGCAGGAATTCCTTCATGAAATCCGGGGTGATATCCTTCACCTCCGAAACGCAGCAGACAGGTGAATCGGTATCCAGCTGCAGTTGCTCCAATGCTTCCTGAAATCCGATCAATCCCGGATCATGCGGTTCCGATCTGTGCTTCAGCATTTTGATTTTCCGATGGCCGAGTTTTTTCAGATGATCCGCCGCTTCCAGAAATCCGGCACGGAAATCGTAGACGATATCCTGGTCCGCTGTCCGGTCCGGATTTCCTGCAAAGAGGAATACCGCCTTGTCCGTGAATGAATTGACGATGGTATGTTCTTCGTTTTCGGTGCTGTGCTGCGCCCGGGAAACGATCAGGGCATCGCAGCCGCGGGCCATCAGTTCCGAGCTGGCCGCACGCAGTTTTTCCATTTCACCTTTATAATATACGATATTGGAACTGTAACCGTGTTCGAGCAGGAGATTGACCAGACAGACCAGTTCCCGCTTGTTGATCTCGCTCTGCATCGAACTGCACAGCAGGCCGATCATATTGGTCCGTCCATTCCGCAGGCCGCGGGCCAGCAGATTCGGTGTATAGCCCAGACGGACGGCAGTTTCATGGATCTGTGCCCGCTTCTTTTCCGAAACAAAACAATTCGGCTTGTTGCCGAGCACCGCCGATACGGATGCCCTCGACATGTGCACGGCATCGGCAATTTGCTGCATGGTAATGCGTCGCACCATATTTTTCGTTCCTCTGCAAGAGTTACTTTACACGATTCATATCAATCGTGTATACTTTATATGCTGCAATCTTTTTTGTCAAGTCCCGTTTCAAAAAAAAATCAATTTTTTTATCGGCAGGGATCAGTCGGCGGCGTTGTGCCGGCATGGTTGCTGATCTGCCATTCGATTTCCAGCACGGAACGGTCCGCATGGCAGGTGTAGACCGTGGGGCATTTGATCCCCTGATCCGGTTTTATTTCCGGACCCCGGCGCCGCCCGGCACAATGATGCCTGCTTTGCCGGCTTTGCCTTCGCCGTCGGAGGTCTCGGCTCCTGCCAATTCCAGGTTGTATTCCGAAAGGTTCAGCACGGTGACGGTCCCCTTGAGGTCTTTCACCGCCTCGTTCAGCCTGGCTGGATCGAGCAGGATGACAATGCTTTCGCCTTTGCCGGTTACGCTCATATAAGCGGTATTGCTCTGATGATGGACCACTTTCCAGTGTCCGAAGCAGAAGGTTTCCAGGTGTTCTTCATAGAATTTCAGCCAGCGCCGGATGATTTTCTTTTCGGTCTCGCTGACCGCGAGCAGATCCATGGACAGCATCGGTACGCCGCCGAGCGAGGCGATCATGTGGCGGGAAATGTTCATCGGGGATTCCTGCGGATGCCAGTAAACCGGATCGGCGTGCACCGGGATGCCGTCGCCCATGGAAATCCGGATCTGCGAGATCCGCTGGAAATTGTCGATGAAATCGAACGGGACGTCGCCGGCGCGGAACTGGGTGCCGTAAGGAGCCATGCCGGGCGTGGCGTAGCATTGACGGAACTCGATCAGCGCATCGGCTTTTTCGGCCCGGATCACCTTGGCGAGTTCGCGGACAAAGGCCATGACTTCGCGTCCTTCCGATTCTTCCGTGTTCGGATAGATATAATCGATGAAGTCGACTTTCAGCCCGTCCAGTCCATAATCGTGCATGACGTGTTTCATTTTTGCGAGCTGAGCCGCAAGGGCGTCTTTCTTCCGGCTGTCGATGGTGTATTCGCCTTCCTTGTATTCTGGCTTGAAACAGTCTGGATACTGTTTTTTGAATTCGCTTTTTGCTCCGACCAGGAACGGTGCCACCCAGAGCATATATTTCATGCCCATAGCCTGAACGCGGTTGCGGTGGTTGACGAAATCGGGGAATTTTTTCGTGGAAAGGTTCCAGTCGCCGATCCATTCATACCAGTCGGGAATGGTCTGCGGGGAAACGCGTTTCATGACATCGAAACACCAGCCGTCGTCGATGATCAACGTTCCGAAACCGAGTTCCGAGGCGATCTCGGCATTTTTTTCGACCCAGTCCTGCGTGACGGCGGCA
The DNA here is from genome assembly GCA_015061565.1 of Lentisphaerota bacterium. Lineage (GTDB taxonomy): Bacteria > Verrucomicrobiota > Lentisphaeria > Victivallales > UBA1829 > SIG94. The sequence goes on along the minus strand of SUWI01000018.1, from coordinate 249 downwards.
TGGACCGCATACCAGGTGCAGAAGACCGGTTTCCAGGCGCCTGCGGGAAATTTCTGCACGGGAATGTTCAGCTGTTTGCGCCAGTCGGCGAGTGCTTCGGTCCAGGGGATCGGCCGCTCGTCGAGGATCAGTTCGAAATCCGCGCTTTCAGGATGCAGGGTCAGGAAAATCGTCACATCGTAGGTGCATTTTTCCTGATTCATTTTTGCAAAGAAACGGGCGTCGTCGATGATGTCGGTCAGCCCGAAG
>SUWI01000318.1 GCA_015061565.1 Lentisphaerota bacterium | reverse complement strand
GGCGGACGTCCGCAAGGAAGTCGGATACGAGGTGCCGATCGCGATCGACCACCTCGGCCACATTCCGCTGGAAGACTGCATCAAACTGGCGAAACGGCTGGAAAAATACAATCTTTCGTGGATGGAGGACGCGGTGCCGTGGCAGCTGACGAAACAGTGGGTGAGGCTGCACGAGGCGACCACGGTCCCGCTCGGCACGGGCGAGGACATGTATCTGAAGGAATCGTTCAAGCCGCTGCTCGAATCGGGCGCGCTGGCGGTGGTGCATCCGGACATCCTGACCGCGGGCGGCATCCTCGAAACCAAGAAGATCGGCGATATGGCCGAAGAATACGGCGTCCAGATGAACCTCCACATGGCGGAAAGCCCGATCGCCTGTCTCGCCGCGGTCCATGTGGCGGCCGCCACCCGCAACTTCATGGCCCTGGAACTCCATTCGGTCGACGTGCCGTGGTGGGGCGACTTGGTCAATCCCGCCTTGAAATACGACGGCGGCTATATCGACGTCCCGAACACGCCCGGACTCGGCATCGAATCGCTGAACGAAAAACTCATCAAAAAGAATCTGCATCCGGATTTCCCGGAGGCCTGGGCGCCCACCACGGAATGGGACAAGGAATGGTCCAACGACCGCCAGTGGTCATGACTGAAGGAGCCGAAAATGCAATCTCAACGTTATGAACTCGTAAAAAACGCTGTGATCTATCAGATCAATCTGCGGGTTTTCACGAAAGAAGGAACTCTGGCGGCGGCGGAAAAATTTCTGCCGGAAGTCGCGGACACGGGGGCAGACATCGTGTATCTCTGTCCGTTCATGGAATCCGATTCCGACCCGGATCCGGCCCATTGGAGCATGAGACAGAAACGTTCGCTCTGCGGCAATCCGCGCAATCCCTACCGGATCGCGGATTTCTTCAAGGTCGATCCGGAATACGGCACGGACGACGACCTCCGGTCGTTCGTGAAAACCGCACATTCCCTGCATTTGAAAGTCATGTTCGATCTGGTTTACATGCATGCCGGTCCGTCTTTCGGGAAAACGCATCCGGATCATGTGCAGAAAGATGAATCCGGGAAGGTGAAGCTGAACAACTTCAATTTCTGTCTGCTGGATTTCGACTCCCCGGCGGCGCGGGAATATCTGTGGCGGAACATGGAATACTGGGTGCGGGAATTCGATGCGGACGCATACCGCTGCGACGTCGGCGGAGCCGTGCCGCTGGATTTCTGGGTCGAAGGACGGCGCCGCGTCGAAAAAATCAAAAAACCGTTCCTCATGCTCAATGAAGCTGAGATCCAGCACCGCCCCGCCGATCAGGAGGAAGCGTTCGACATCAATTACTGTCAATGGTGGACTCAGATGTCCTTTCCGGATATTTTCCGGAGCGGAATGCCTGTGAAAGCTCTGGTGTATGACTGGCACAATGCGGATTCCGCCCGTCCCGGAGCCGTCGTAATCCGGGCGCTGGAGCATCACGATTCCGCAAATGACATGTATTACGCACGAATGGAAAAAATCTCCTCCGCAAAATGCGAAGCCGCTTATGTCCTCTGTTATGCGGTCAACGGCGTGCCGTTCCTTTACAACGGCTGCGAGCATTGCGACACCTCGCGCCACAGCATTTTCGGCAATCCGGGACAATTTTTCATCGACCGGAGCAAAGACCGGACGGAGCGGACCGCATTCCTGCGGAAACTGGCGGACCTGCACAGGAACGAGGCGGCGATCCACAACGGTTCCATGCAGTGGCTGGAAAATTCCGCGCCGGAATCGCTCTGCACCTGGCTGCGCACGGCGCCGGACGGGGAAAAGATTTTCTGTGCGGTCAACCTCGGCAATGAGCCGGTCCGAACCCGATGTGCGATCAATGGACAGACCCTGCTCGAACGGGGTGCAAAATTCGGTCCCGGCGGGACGCTCACCTTGGAAGCCAACGGTTTTTTGCTCATAAAACACAGATAAAAAGGAGTTTTTTCAAATGTCATCTCGCAAGGAAGTTTTAAGACCGTTCGAAGAGAAAAAAGACTACATGAACGACCGGATCGCGGGGGGGATCGAAGCCAACCGGAAAGGTTTCGCTTTTCTGAACCTGACCGATGAAAAGGGAGAACCGGTCAAGAATGCCGAAGTCAAAGTCATCCAGAAGACCCACGATTTCAAATACGGCGCCAATCTGTTCATGCTGGAGGAATTTCAGAACCAGGAACAGAACGAAAAATACAAAAAATATTTCGCCGATGCGTTCAACATCGCCACTTTGCCGTTCTACTGGGACACGCTCGAACCGGAACAGGGGAAACCGCGGTTTGCGAAGGACAGTCCGAAAATCTACCGCCGCCCGGCCCCCGATCTCTGCCTTGAATACTGCGAAGCGAACGGGATCGAACCCAAGGCACATTGTCTGAACTACGCCTCGCTCATGCCCCAGTGGGCAAAAGGGTCCGTCGCCTGGGAAAAACAATGTCTGGAAAGACGGTTCCGGGAACTGACCGGACGCTACGCAGCCCGCATCCCCATGTGGGAAGTCACCAATGAAACTTTCTGGGGCTACAAACGGCTCAGCAATCTCTATTCCCAGCCCGATTTCGTAGAATGGAGTTTCGCGCTCGCGGAAAACTATTTCCCCGCCAACAAACTGGTCATCAACGAGGCCCACAGCCGGATCTGGGGCAATGAATTTTTCTACGGCACCCGCAGTCCGTATTACATGCAGATCGAACGCGCACTGCTCAAAGGCGCACGGATCGATGCGATCGGCATGCAGTATCACATGTTTTACCGGAAAGAAAAAGAGCTCGCCGAAACCGCGGTCTATTACGATCCGGAACGGATCTGCGACGTGCTGGACACCTACGCCACGCTCGGCAAACCGATCCATATCACCGAACTGACCATCCCCGCTTATTCCAACGATCCGGAAGACGAGGAGATCCAGGCGGAAATCATCCGGAATATCTACAGCATGTGGTTCAGTCATGCCGCCACGGACGGCATCATCTACTGGAATCTGGTCGACGGATTCGGCTACAATGCAGCCCAGGGCGACATGACCGCCGGGGAAAATTATTATTACGGCGGACTGATCCGTTACGACTTCACCCCGAAGCCGTCTTATCAGGTCATCCGCAGTCTGTTCGAAAAAGAATGGCGGACGAACCTGAAACTGCATACCGATTCCGGTGCGCTTTCGTTCAAGGGATTCTACGGTCAGTATGACCTGGAAATCACCGCGAACGGAAAGCGAATCCGGAAAACCATTCATCTGAGCAAAGATCAGAACAACCATTTCATCATAAAACTGTAAGAAAGGAAATCGTATCATGCCCTCACTGAAAGACATGCGCGGCAAGGCCAAAGAGGCCGGACTCATGAAACTGGACAAACTCATCGCGACCCGTCAGCGGATCCCGGACTGCAAGATCCCGATCCCCATCAGGGAACTGTGCGAACGCTATGAAAAACTCTATACGGGCTGCATCAACGACGTGATGCGCGAACTGACGCTGCTGAACCAGAACCTGCCCAGCGACATCATGCCGCTGCGCGACGAAATGACCGTCTGCGGCGAAGCCTTCACCGTCAAAAGCGCGCCCAACGTGATGATCGAAGGTGAAATGACTTTCCGGGCCCAGATGCTTGATGATTTCAAACCCGAAGGCGTGGTCGTCTGGGACACTTCCGAAGATACGGAAGCCAGCCTGTGGGGCGGCGTCATGACCGCCACAGCCATCACCAAAGGCATCCGCGGCGCCGTGATCGCGGGGGGCATCCGGGATACCAAACAGATCCTCGAACAGAAGTTCCCGGTCTTCTACAAATACCGCACCAGCAACGGATCGCTCGGACGCTGCATGATCACCCATTATCAGGTCCCGATCCGGATCGGCAAAGTCACGGTCCGCCCAGGGGACATCATTTTCGGCGACATCGACGGCGTGCTCTGCATCCCGCGCGAGATCGCCTACGACGTTCTGCTCCGGGCCGAAGGCATCGAACGCAATGAAGTGGACATCTTCAGCTGGGTGCGTCAGGGCGACACCATTTCCGAAATCATCGATAAAGGCGGATATTTCTGAGGAGACCGAATCATGGATATGACCAAATTCAATGCGGCCATGAAGCCGGCTTACTGGGAAAAATGGAATGATGAAGTCCAGGCGAAGATCGACCGCGATATCGAAGCGAACCGCAAGGCGGACGGACATTTTGCGCTCGAAAACGTGCCTGCCGGAGCCGAAGTCAAGGTTGAACAGATCAAAAGTGCTTTCATCTTCGGAGCCCATATCTTCAACTTCGACCAGCTCGGCACCGATGAGCGCAATGCCAAATACCGCGCGCTCTACGGGCACGACGGACTGTTCAACTCCGCAACGATCGCGTTCTACTGGAAACAGCTGGAACTGGAGGAAGGCAAGCCCCGGTTTCATGCGGAATACCGTGACAGTGCGGAGTTCTGGAACAACTGCCCCGATCCGAAGCATCAGCCTCACTGGCGGCGGCCCGCGGTCGATCCGGTGGTCGAATTCTGCACCGGAAAGGGCATCCGCCGGCACGGCCACACGCTCGTCTGGGCCAACAACGCCTGGCAGATACCCGACTGGCTGATCGCAAAGATCCCGCTGGACGCATTGGCGAAAACCGATATCGTCCGGAACGAGCTGGGGCGGCTGAACGGCAGGGCAACGGCAGGCGCATTCGGCGATATGACTGCGGATCAGTTTGCGGAAAAATATCCGGAATACACTGC
>SUWI01000317.1 GCA_015061565.1 Lentisphaerota bacterium | reverse complement strand
CGAATCCAGCGCAGTTCACGGTATTTACGATGCCGATGTGGCCAATGAACCCACCTTCCGCAGAGTCTCCAAAGATCTGTTCAATTTTCTGGAAGGGTGTGATCTGGGCGGCTACAATATCCTGAAGTTCGACATTCCGATGCTGAAACGGGAATTTTCCCGTGCCGGGCTGGATTTCACCACGGAAGGACGGCGGATCGTGGATTCATTCAATCTCTACACGCTGATGGAGCCGCGCAATCTTTCCGGGGCTTACCGCTATTTCTGCGGCAAGGATTTGAAAAACGCCCACAGCGCGGCAGCCGACACCCTGGCATCTTTTGAGATTTTCGAAAGCGAAGTTGAGAAATACTCCAAATATACTGCCGACCAGCTGCCGGAAGGAATGGATAAATTTCCCGAAACCCTGGATGAACTGCACCGGTTCTGCCTTTCCAACCAGACCGCGATCGACCCGGAAGGCAGGTTCCGCTGGAAAAACAACGAAGCGGTGATCGCTTTCGGAAAAAAAGCCGGCACGCCGCTGCGGCCCCTGGCTGCGGACGATCCCGGATTTCTCCGCTGGATCATCAATGCCGATTTCTCGCCCGAAACCAAGAAAATCGCTTCGGACGCCTTGAAAGGAGTATTCCCCGTCAAGGAGAATTGAGGCCGCCATGGATTCTGAATACAGAAGCCTTTTGAATCTGCTGAACGATGAGAACGAGCAATCCGCTTCCCTGGCCATGGCCGAACTGCTGCGCCGCGACCAGAAAAAGCTGGAACCCGTGCTGCGCAAGCTGCAGGAAACGGCTGATCCCGGACTCCGGAAACGGATCCATCAGCTGCAGTCCGCCATGGTGCTCCGCCGCCGCAGAAAACTCCTGACCGAGCGGCTCTCCGGACAGAACCTCCAGCTGCTGGAAGGCCTGTTTCAGCTCCACCTGCTGTGGTTTGACAATGATTCGCCCACCTCGCTGCGCCGGCAGTGGAAAAAACTGCTCGAAAAGGCCGATCAGTTCAAACCCGATTCGCTGGAAGCACTTGGCATGTTCATGCGGAAAATGAATTTTGTCTGCGCCCATAAGGATGATCTCGAACCGGATCATCTCTGCATCGGCAGCATTCTGGACGGTTCGCCGGGCGCGGATTTCATCCTGTGCACCGTCGCCTCCCTGCTGGCGGCCCAATACGGGCTGGCGCTGCGGATCACCCAGTCGGCGGAAACCGATTTCATCCTGATCGACCGCCGGAACAATGTCCTGGTTCCCGCTCAGGATTGGAATTATGTCCCGCAGGACGGCAAGCAGTATGCGTTCCAGATCTGGACGGCGCCGATGCTGCTGCGCTATGCCGCCGCCCTGCTTTTCACCGGCGCCGTCAGCGGGGACAGTTTCCGGTATGTCTACACCATCGGCTCCTGTCTGGCCGGCACCAGCGATGCACGGCTCCCGCTCCCCTATCCTTACGGCGGCAGCAAATAATCAGCGGCGTCCGAAACGCCGTTCGATCTCCTTCATGGAAATATTCAGGATCGTAGGCCGTCCGTGCGGACAGGCGAAAGGCAGGTCGCAGTAGGAAAGCTGCCGTAGCAGCGAGACCGCTTCCGCCATGGACAGCTGATCGTTGGCTTTGACCGCGGCTTTGCAGGCGCACATGGCGATCTGTTCATAATTCGCCCGCTCGCCCGGATTGCCGCTTTCGGCCAGATTCGCCAGCATATCCTTGAACATCTGCCCCGAGCGGTCCTGGCTCAGGACCGCCGGTATGGCATTGAGTTTGATCGTATTGGCACCGAAAGGCTCCGCTTCGAATCCGATTTTCTCCAGCGCTTCACCGTTCTTACGCACAAAAACCATTTCCGCGCGTGTGAGTTCCAGCGTGACGGGGATCAGCAGCCGCTGGGACAGGGTTCCGTCCACCCCTTTGAGGATCTTTTCGAACAGAACCCGTTCATGGGCGGCATGCTGATCGATCAGGATCAGACCGTCGGCCTTTTCCGCAATGATGTAAGTCTGGTTCAGGATGCCGATGATCCGCAGTCCCAGCGAATTGCCTTGCGCGGCGGGAGCCGGACTTTCAGTGTTGTCATCCGGCTCCTGAGTTTCCTTTTCGGCGGGTTTTTCCGGTTCCAGTCCAGGCAGTTCCGAGGCCCGCTTAAGGACCGTCTGCTGACTCAGCGGCGTATAATCCAGGAATGCGGATTTCAGGATCAGTTCCATGTCATACGCATCATCTGCATCGGGCTCCGGCTGATTTCCCGCCGGTTTCTCCGGCGTCGGCTCATTTACGATGGAAAACGGTTTCGGAGAGATCAGTTCCGGTTCCGGACTGTCCGGCCGGAGTTCGAACGGAACCGGTTCGGAAACGGGGTTGCGGACGGGGTCCGGCACATAGACCGTGCCGGGGGCAAGATCCGATTCCCCGGACTCGCGCAAGGCCTGTGCCACGGCGTTCCGGACGGCTGCCGCCACTTCGAATTCCCGCGAAAAACGCACTTCCCGTTTGGCCGGATGCACATTCACATCCACCATCGCCGGATCCATCCGGATGAACAGGATGCAAGGCTGATAGCGGCCTTTGTCCAGCACGGGCCCGCAGCCGTCCCGCACCGCGCGGTAGATCGCCTGCGATTCCACCGGACGGCTGTTCACGAACAGCCGCTGTTCCGACCTGGTGGTTTTCGTGAAAGAACGCCGCGCGATGTAACCGGAGACCTCGATCCCGTTCAGGCCGCCGGAAAGCGGAAGCAGTGCATCGGCATAATCCCGTCCGAAAAGATGGCGGATCCGGGGGATCAGGTCGGCCGAACCCGGACTGTTCATGAAATTCCGACCGTCGATCCGCAGTTCGAAACTGATTTCAGGATGGGCCAGCGCCAGACTGGTCATCATTTCCGCGATATGATGTTCTTCCGTGCCCGCGCTGCGCAGAAATTTCTTCCGGGCCGGTGTATTGAAAAAAAGGTCGCGGACGATGATTTCCGTGCCCGGCGCACAGCCCGCCGGACGGCTGGAGACCATTTTTCCGCCCTGGATGACCACTTCGCTGCCTTCCGGGGAATCCTTCTGCCGGGTCCGTAGCGTGATCCTGGATACCGAAGCGATGCTTGGCAGCGCCTCGCCGCGGAATCCCATGGTCGTGATCGCGAAAAGGTCGGATTCCGCCTTGATCTTGCTGGTGGCATGCGCCTCGAAGCACAGCAGGGCGTCATCGGCATCCATGCCGTCGCCGTTATCCACCACCGCGATCATATCCGAACCGGCTTTCTGGATCCTGACCGAGATCTTGTCGGCATGGGCGTCCAGCGAGTTTTCCAGCAGTTCCTTCAGCACGGAAGCGGGGCGTTCCACCACCTCACCCGCTGCGATTTTGTTGTAGATCTGTTCCGGCAGCAGATTGATCCGGCTCATGGCTGTTTCCTTTTGTCTCCGGCGGCTTTCCGGTCTTTGGCTTCCTTCACGATATCGCGGAACACTTTTTCCCGCCGGATGTTGTCGAAATTGGGATTGTAGGAAAGCGGCAGGATGTTTTCGCCCAGCTTTTCGTAGGCTTTCCGGAAATATTCCAGCGCTTCGGCGGTGTCGCCGTTCAGCGAATACATACTGGAAAGGTTCAGGGCGGCGATCGGCGAATCCGGTTCTTTCAGGTACACCTTTTTCACGCTCACGATCGCCTCCTTGTAGCGTTTCTGTTCCGCCAGCACCGAGCCCAGATTGGTATAGGCTACCATATCGTCCGGATTCAGCATCGTCATCATCCGGAAGATCCCTTCCGAATCGGCATATTTTTTCTGGATATAAAGCACGGTCCCCAGCATGGAAAGCAGCCGTCCGTCGTTGGGATAGAAAACCAGAGCGGTCCGCAGCTGGTCCTCCGCCCGTTCATATTGTCCGGCGGAGACATCCCGCGTGGCACCGGAAATCACCATTTCCGGATCGGGCAGATTCAGGTCCTTCCGGCTGACGGCGGGATTCCGGACGTTCTGCTGGTAACTGAACGGACTCAGGCGCATTTCCACATCGCTGCCGGCAGTGGCGGTATCCTCCGGTTTTTCCGGCAGTCGGCTGCCGCGGATGATCAGCGTCAGCACGATCACCAGCACGATGAAAAAGATCAGCGGCGAAAGCTGTCTGCCCAGCGGATTCTGCTCTTTCATGCCTTTTCCTCCGTCTTTTCCGCCAGATGGCAGGCACAGAAATGACCGCTGCGGCATTCCCGCAGGTCCGGAACTTCATCGCGGCACCGTTTCTGTTCCGCCGGAGAAGCATGCAGACAGCGTTCGCAGCGGGTCGAAAAGCGGCATCCGGCCGGGAATTCCGCCGGCAGCGGCACACTGCCAGGGATCGTGGAAAGCCTCCCGTTATCCCCGCCCAGCACCGGTACCGCCGCCAGCAGCGCGCGGGTATAAGGATGCTCCGGCGAATCGATCAGCTCGCGCACTTTGCCCATTTCCACGATCCGGCCGGCATACATCACCGCGACCCGGTCGGCCGTTTCGGATACGATCCCCAGATTGTGCGTCACCAGGATCATCGAAGTGCCCAGCGTCCGACGCAGTTCCAGCAGCAGATCCAGGATCTGCGCCTGGATCGTCACATCCAGCGCCGTGGTCGGTTCGTCCGCGATCAGCAGTGCCGGATGGCTGGCGATCGCCATCGCGATCATCACCCGCTGCTGCATGCCGCCGGACATCTCGTGCGGATACAGCCGCACCCGGCTCGCCGGATCGGGGATCCCGACTTTTTTCAGCAGTTCCTCGGCTTCCTTCCACGGATCG
>SUWI01000316.1 GCA_015061565.1 Lentisphaerota bacterium | reverse complement strand
CGCCGTCTGATGCTGCTGAACACCGACTGGACCGCGGCCGGAAACCGCAAGAAAGTCACGGTCGACAGCGGCGATGTCAAATTTGAAACCGAGGTGGTCGAGCGGGAAGCGAAGATCCTGACGGTCCTGCCTGGCATGGTCCTGGAGCCGGACGACTCCGAACTGCATCTGGAAGCGCTCAAGTCCGGCAAGGTCCGCTGCCACGGCACGGGCAGACACCGGATCACGGTTCGCAAAGCGGACGGCAGCGCCAGAATCAAGATTGTGGATCTGACGAAGAACACGGCGGCGGAAATTCAGCTTGTCTGAATCCGGCCGAGGTCAGAATTCCACATCCGCATAAACCGGCGAATGGTCGGAGGAGTCCAGCGCCTCCCGGTCAATGACCGCATATTGGCAAATTACTTTGACTCCGGCCGGTATGGCGATATGGTCGATGGAGTTTTCCTTGGGCTCATCCGTGGTACAGCCGGTACAGGTGCCGTCGGCATGGACAACCGGATCATGATGGTTCGAACTGTATGGCGAATAATCGTCCGTGCAGAAAAACGAGGTTTGCCAGCCTTGTCCCCGCAGATATTCCCACGTCATGGAATCGCATTTGCAGTTCAGGTCACCCATCAGGAAAACGGGACAGGAGAATTTTCCGCCGATCCGCTTCATGGCCGCGACGGTTTCCATGGCGTTGTAACGGCGGATCACCTCATCGCGCAGTTCGCTTTTCCACCAGAAATGGGTATTGAACACCGCCAGCGTTTTGCCGTCTGCGCGGGATTTGAATACCCCGTAATTCCATCCTTTGGAATAATCCAGCGGTTCATGGAACAGGTATCGGCCGAAGTCCAGCAGTTCAAATTGTTCCTCCCGGAAAAACAAAGGCGTGCAGTTGAGTTTTTCAGGATGTTCCACCGGAACCTGGGCATAAGTCTTGCCCAGTTCCGGAATCAGTTTGCTTTTCCACCAGCTCCGGCCGACTTCCTGCAGACCCAGAATATCCGGCTTCCAGCGTTTAAATACTTCAGCCAGCAGCGGAGCACGCGGTTCCACCGGATTATGAAAAAAATCTCCCCAGATGTTGCTGGTCATCAGACGCACTTTCATGGTTCTTTCCTTCCTTCAGTTTTTGTCTGTGTAACAAATTTTCTGTAAAATCACAAGGAGTGTTGGAATGATCCGGCACTTGAATTGATAAAAAAATATGATAAGTTCTCCGAGGATTCATTAACCTTCCCTGAAAATGAAAAACCGAAAGGACTTATCACAATGGAAGAATTTAGCATGCCTCAGTCGATTTTGCAAGTCGTTTCTGAAAAAAGTTTTGACGGAATGCGTGAAATCATGGAGAAACTCTTCAATGAGGCCATGAAAATGGAACGGGAAAACTATCTTCACGCGAAACCATATCAGCGGACGGATGAACGAACAGACTATGCCAACGGATTCAAACCGCGTACCATCAATACGCTTCAGGGCGAGATCCAGCTTGCTGTCCCGCAAACGCGGAATGGAGGTTTTTATCCATCCTGTCTAGAGAAGGGAATGCGCAGTGAACGTGCAATCAACATAGCCATGGCATATGAAATACGATGGTTTTTATTAAGATTCTGAATAAAAGCGTCTGATTTTCAAAATTTTTCACTTATATATTACCTCTGTGAGATAAGCTCACGATCATTAAAGCACTGCCGGTTCTTCGGGATCGGAGGAGCTTTGCATTTGACACTTTTACCTTCTGGAATCGGTACAAAAAAAATGGTGGTGGGGGATGGATGTGGAAAATGCGGGCATTTTCCAGTGAACAAACCATCGAAATATTATACCATAAATCCTTGTTTTTCAATCTGTTGCAAATTAAAAATCCGTTTTAAAGAACACCTGATTGTTGTGTTTTTTGATCAAAAGTGAACCCAAAAGTGAACCCAAATGTGACCCAAAAGTAAACCAAAAATCATTGATCGGCAATATACCTCCTGCCCCGGATTTTACAAGCCAGTTTTTACTTACTGTTTTTACTTACCCCAGGAATCGTCCGTCCACAGCCGCACGATTATAGGAGCCCGTCAGTTTTTGGAATGTCGGCGAACGTGTCAAGGGCCATCTGATTACATCCGAGCGATGTCCACCCTGCCGTCTTTTTCCTCAATATACAGTCCGGCAAGATAAAGTGCGGATTGCCCATAGAGACCGGTTTCCTCATCCGCATAATTCGCAGCAGTATTGGATTCGTAAAAGCGTTTCAATGCCTCGTCCTCGGAAATGTTATAGTAGCGGCACAGGATTTTCACGATTTCCGGGATGACCGTTGCCCGGACTAAACTATGCTCTATCATCTGACACGTCCTCAACATTATAGCTGGTGCGGAATTTCAAATATGACAAAGCTCGTTCGGAACAAAAAGCCAGCTGATTGTTGATTTGCTGGAATCTCAGCCGTTCAACAGCATCTTCCTTGCGCATGACTCCGGCAATGACATACGAGATCGTTTCGCCGACATTGTCATTGGCGATTTTACCTGTGACGATATCAAATCCATGCCGGTAAGACTTGTCGGATCGGCAAGACACTACAAGATCAAGCCATTCCATGGAAACATCGGGAAAATCGCGAAATGTCAGCTGCCTCCGGGCCAGTTCATCATCAAAATCAAATACGGAAACGACTGCGAGTGCATCCATCCGGCCATTCCGCACGGCCGTGCGTTTGCGCCGTCGCGCCCAGCGTTCCGCCTGTTCTTGAATATCTGTGGTGTAAAATGCGAATCCGAAATCCCGCCCGATTTCATTTTGGATGATTCTGGGATGCTCAATAGGAATCAGACCGCCGTGATAGAGTTTCATTTTGCCAGTTCCTTTGCGAGATATTCATCAAAAAACTGCATCAGCGCCTCAATCCCCAGGCCGTGCAGATCGTCATAGTCGGTCTTCAGCATTTTCAGCAGTCCGCTTTTGCGGAAGAGATCGTAGACTTCATTGCCGGGTTTCTGGATGTGGCGGCTGTAAAACTCTATGCAGAATGTCTGAAATGAAAGTTCACTCATAGCAATGTATTCCGGTCATGGCTTTATCTCTGATCTCGCTTCTTTTTCGTAATATACGTGTCCGTCTGCTAAAATCAAGCATGCGACTTTACGTTTTCAAGATTTTTTACCACATGATTTATCACGTTTTCAAGATTTTTCAAGTCTTCTGTCCTCGGTCGAACGATTATAGGAGCCCGTCAGCCGGAACTCGACGGCTGACTGCCCAAAGGGCCGACAATTACCAAAGAAGTCAAAAATAATGCTTTCCGTCGAAAAAAACATTTGAAAATAATCTCGCATGGTGTATATTCATCCAACAACGATTTGATGAGGATGTTCAATGGATCGATTTTTTTATCAAAACAGTATTGCCGGTTTTCTTGCCGACTCCGAGGATGCCGTCCTTGGAGTGTTGGCGAGAAACAATACTTTTGATTTGGTCGATCTGCAGCGTAACGCATGGCTCTATGAAATCAGATTTTTGAAAGACCTGCTGCGCACGGAATCCGCTGGACAGATCATCTTTGAATACTCCATTCCTCGTTTGGGCAAGCGGATCGACGCGGTATTGCTGCTGCATGGCATTGTCTTTGTCCTGGAGTTCAAAGTCGGCGCGGACGGATATTTGCGCCAGGACCTGGAACAGGTATGGGATTATGCCCTCGACCTGAAAAACTTCCATGAAGCCAGCCGGGACTTGACCATCGTCCCGATCCTGATCGCCACCGATGCCGACAGTGCTTCGACAAAGAAAGAGATTTCTCATTATGACGATCAGGTTTTCGAACCGATCTCTGCCAATCCGACCGCGTTGCCGGGAATCATCCAGCAATTTATCACCGAATACGCACGGAATATCGATCTGAGCCGCTGGATCTTCAGCCGTTATATGCCGACTCCGACGATCATTCAGGCGGCAAGCTCGCTCTATCTGAATCATTCCGTTGCCGAAATTACCAAAACGGAGGCATCCGGCGAGAATCTGCAGCGGACCAGTGAATTTGTAATGACCGTGATCGAACACTCACGGACCAACCGCGAAAAGTCGATTTGCTTTGTGACCGGTGTCCCTGGAGCTGGCAAAACTCTGGTCGGGCTGAATATTGCGGTTCGCCAGTTTGAGAAAAAGGACTTGGCAGTTTACCTCTCCGGGAATCAGCCGCTGGTTGACGTTTTAACCGAGGCGCTGGCGCGAGATAAAAAACGGCAGGAAGAGGAACGCAATCCGGAAAAACGTTACAACATAACGGATGCGCGGCGCAACGTGAAATCCTTTATCCAGATCGTTCACCATTACCGCAACACGACTATGGACAAGCTCAAAAGGCCAATCCACGGCAAGCTTGAAATTGATCCGGCCAAGGTCGATAAACACAAAGACGATGGTTATTCGGAAGTCGAACACGTGGCAATCTTCGATGAAGCTCAGCGCGCGTGGGACAAAGAACATTTGGCGAATTGGCTGAAACGCAGAAAAGGCATCTCGGACTTTCCCATGTCAGAACCGGAGTTTTTGATTTGGTCGTTAAACTTGCGCGAAGACTGGGCGGTTATCGTCTGTCTGGTCGGCGGCGGTCAGGAAATCAATACCGGCGAAGCGGGGATCGGTGAATGGCTCCGGGCGATCAACGCGGGCTTTCCGGACTGGAACGTTTTTATCTCGGATGAATTGACTGGCAAAGAATATGCCGAGGGTGAGCTGGAAGATTTGCTGCAAGCCAACAGCCATGTAGAGCGGAGTTCCGAATTGCATCTAGCTGTCTCCATGCGCTCCTTCCGGG
>SUWI01000315.1 GCA_015061565.1 Lentisphaerota bacterium | reverse complement strand
ATTCGATGTGCCGTATGTGCAGATCACCGCGGTCTATCCGGGCGCATCGCCCGAGGAGATCGAAACCGAGATTGCCCGCAAGATTGAGGACGCGGTCGGTTCGCTGGACGGACTCAAGCACACCACCGTGATCTGCATGGAGAACGCGGCGGCGATCACGCTGGAATTCGAACTCGGCACCGATGTGGACCTGATGCTTCACGACGTGCGCGAAAAACTCAACAAGATCAGTGAAGACCTGCCGTCCGGCGCGGAAATGCCGCGTCTGAGCAAGCTGAACGTCAATACCGTCCCGGTCGCCACGGTGTTCCTCTGCGGCGAACGCACGCTGGATGAGCTCTATGACTATGCCGACGACAAGCTGTCCGATTATTTCGCCAGCATCAAGGGGGTAGGGGAGGTGCGCCTGCACGGCGGCAATGAACTCCAGCTCCATATCCTGCCGAAACGCGACAAGCTGGCGCAGTGCAATATCACGGTGCCGGAACTGGTGCAGATCCTCAAGCGCAACCACCTGAAACTGCCGATGGGCCGCCTGAAACGCGCCCATTCGGAGATCACGCTGACTTACGATGCGGAATTCAAGAGCATCGACGAACTGAAGACGCTGGAGATCACCCGGGTCCGGGGCAAACGGATCTTCCTGGGCGATCTGGCGGATATTCAGCTCAAATCGCAGGAACGCCGCCAGCTGGCGTTTTTCAACGGCAAGCCCGGCATTTCGCTCGACATCGTCAAAAAGGCGGATGCCAATTCGGTCAAGGTGATCGGGGAAGTCCGCAAAAAATATGAACAGCTCAAAAACACCCCGGGCATGCTGCCCGGCGGCATGGAACTGATCTGGTTCAAGGACACCGGAGAATTCATTCAGGCGGCGGTCAACGACGCCTGGCTGAGCGTGTTCATCGGCATCCTGCTGACCGCGCTGGTCCTGTTCTGCTTCCTTCACCGGCTGCGGCCGACCCTGATCATCACCGTGACTTTGCCGGTGTCCTTCATCATTTCCTTCCTGCTGATCCGGGTCTGCGGCTATACTTTCGACATGATGACGCTGGTTTCGCTCGGCTGCGCCTGCGGCGTGCTGGTGGACAATTCCGTGGTGGTGCTGGAAAGCGTGTTCCGGAAGATGACGCAGGGCGAGACGCCCGAACTCGCCGTGGTGAGCGGCACCAGTTCCGTGGCGAATGCGGTGCTGGCCAGTTCGCTCACCAATATTGCGGTGTTCCTGCCGATCGCCATGATGACTTCCGTGGCCGGTCTGCTGGTCGGTCCTTTCGCCGCCGTCATGGTGCTGGTCACCCTGATTTCTATCTTCATCACCTTCACGCTGACTTCCATCCTCGGCGCGGTGCTGCTGTCCGATCCGTCCAGGCAGCGGGACGGCGCTCTGGCGCGGCTCTGGGACCGCGGCTATGAATGGACACTCGAACATTTCCTCAAATCGCTGGAACGGGTGCGGCGGCATCCGCTGGCGGTCAGCGCCGGGATCATCCTGCTGTGTGCGGTCCTGCTGGCGTGGTGCGTTCCGCAGCTCAATTTTTCCTTCGTTCCCAGCAACGACCGCGGCGAAATGACTTTGAATCTTGAATTTCCGGCGGACAGTTCGCTGGAGGCCAACGCCCGCCGGGTGCGGGAGATCATTGCCGACCTGCGGAAACTGCCATACGTGGAATCGGTCGGCACGACCGTCGGCTACCGCAACGCCACCACCGGACAGCTTTCCGAAGGAGTATATTTGGCCGGGATCGTGATCAAACTCATTCCGCGCTCCAGACGCGCCGCCGTTTCCGAACTGCTCGAAGATGTCCGCAAGCGGGTTGCCAAATATGACAATCTGCTGTTCAATCTGGCCATACCGGTCATCAGCGGTTCTTCGGGCGCCGACCTGACCGCTTATGTTTCCGGACCCGACCCGGCGATGCTGGACCGCTATGCCCAGCTCGGCATGGAGATCCTGCGGAATTCCGGCAAGGCGACCGACCTGGATACCACGGTCCGGCCGGGCAAACCGCGCATTTTCCTGAACCCGAACCGGGCCGTGCTCCGCAATCTGGGGATCGATGCCGATACGGTCGGACTGGAGGCGCTTGGCTTTTTCGACGGAATCAAGGCAGGCAGTTACAAGATCAAAGGCCGCGCCTATGACATCCGGGTCAAAACCAACGACGAAACGGGCGTGGAAAGCATCGAAAAACTGATCGTCGGTTCCAAGGACGGCAAACCGCTGAATCTGGAAGTGGCGGCGAGCCTGAAGCCGGAACCGGTGATGCTCAGCATCCGGCGGCAGGACAAGGAACGCTGCGCCTGGATCTATGCCAATCCCGTCGAAGGGGAATCGCTTTCAACGCTGGTGGATATCCTGAAAAAGGAACTCGCGCCCAGGCTGCCGCCGGGTTACCACCTGGAGTTCTTCGGACAGGCGGAAATGCTCGCCGACGGCGTGACGGATTTCCAGACCGCCTTCATCCTCGCCACCGTGCTGACCTATCTGCTGATCGCGGCGATCATGGAGTCCTGGATCAAACCGTTCCTGATCCTCTTCACGGTGCCGCTGGGCTTCGTGGGACTTTTCCTGATCCTGATCCTGACCCATACGCCGTTTTCGATCGTCGGCATGCTCGGCGCGATCATGATGATCGGGATCGTGGTGAACAATGCGATCCTGCTGATGGATGAGGTCACGATCCTGACCGGGCAGGGGATGGCTCCGGGCGAGGCGATGCTCCAGGCGGCGCGCAACAAGTTCCGGGCGATCCTGATGACTTCGCTCACCAGCATCATCGGGATCATGCCGATGGCGTTCGGCACAGGACTGGGGTCCGAGATCCGTTCCTCCTGCGGCATCGGCGTGGTGGGCGGCCTGACCTTTTCCACTCTCCTGACGCTGTACCTGATCCCCGCCTTGTATTTCCTGTTCGTGCGCGGCCGCGCCGTCCAGGACGAAAAATAAGTGTGATCGGGCAGTCCGGCCCATGCAAAAGTCCGCGGAAACCGCGCGAACTCAAACGGAGAAAACGGAGAAAACGGAGAAAACGGAGATCGCGCGATACTAGCTCTGACACGAGATTTCGGGAAAGCCATGATCCGGCAGCTCATGTCAAGAACCGATTACGTTCAAGATGCGTTTTTTTACCGGAAAAGTTGATTTCTTTACTTTCCGGCTGTATATTACTTAAATGGAACAGACTGAATAAGGAGTTTTTTATGTTTAAGATCGGAATCGTCGGCTGCGGACTGCAGGCCTCCACCATCGCCAGTTACCTGAATGTTTTCGGCGACGAATACGAAGTCACCGCCGTGATGGATATGAACGAGGCCGCCGCGAAACAGCGCCTCCAGGAAAAACAGGTCATCCTGAGCAGGGAATGCCGTTTTTATCCCGACATCAATTCCTTCCTGGCCGCGCAGCCGCATCTGGACGGCATCATCATCGGAACTTACTGCACGTATCACACGCAGATGGCTTGCGCGCTCGAGTCGCTGCATATTCCGCTGTATATCGAAAAACCGGTCGCGGTTTCCCTCGACCAGATCCGGCAGCTGGAACGCACTTTCCGCGATTCCAAAACTCCGGTCCAGGTCTCCCTGCCGATGCGGCTGTGTCCGCTGACCGCCCGCGCCAAGGAGATCATCGATTCCGGCCGGCTGGGACGCATTTACCAGGTCGTCGGATACGAGGACACCGACGGCAGCGTTTATTTCACCACCTGGTTCCGCGATGCGGAAAAGACCGGCGGTATGTTCATGCAGAAAGCCGTCCATGACATCGATTACCAGATTTTTCTGAGCGGCATCAAACCGGAAACGGTCTGCGCCATGCGCGAAAAGGTCTGCCACGTCGGCGACAAGGATTATGAACTGACCTGTGAAAACTGTCCGGACAAACATACCTGTGATTTCGGTCCGGAATTCTATTTCGACAAAAAAGGCGCGTACCGGTCGTTCGCCGAGGCGGAAAAGATGCTCTCCGGCGTCTATTCGCCCGACCATCAGTTCCTGCGGAAGAAATTCTGCGCCGTCTCGCGCGATATTGCGATCGAGGACGTCGGCGAATGCATCGTCCGGGGAGGCAACGGCTGTCATCTGGTGCATACCCAGAACTTCATCGCCACGGCCGCGGCGGCCCGGCGCGGGGCCAGGTTCGTCGGCAATTACGGTTCGCTCGAAATCGATTTCAACAACGGCGAACTGCACTTCTATTCTTCGATCAACGGGGATGTGGAACACAGCAAAGTCAGCGGCGGCCAGCTCAGCCATTACGGCGGCGACCGTCAGCTGATCCGCAATTTCATCCGCACCATGAAAACGGGCGAACGCAGTTCGACCGACCTGATCAAGGGCGACGGTCTGCTCGGCACGCTGACCTGTCTCTGCGCCCGTGAATCCGCGGATAAAGGACAGTTCGTCCCGGTCAAGCTGTAAACGGAGGAAACGGAGGAAACGGAGGAAACGGACGATGTGCCTGTCAGAGCCAGCCTGCTTTCATGCCGCTGCTTTGCTTTCGCGCTTGTCCTACCCGTCCTACTCGTCCTACCGTCCGCGCTGCACCGGATCTCCGCCCGCTTTATCTCCGGTTTTTCAGCACAAAAATCAGGGTCGGAATGAACCAGAAAACGAGCGCGGCACAGCTGATCAGGAAGAGCTTGAACCAGCCGATGTTGAACACCAGCGTCAGCGCGAGCGCGGTCCACAGTCCGCCGCCCATGAACGGTTCATGCAGCAGCTGCTTGTAGCCGAACGATTCCGCGGCGACCGTCTTGTTTTCCGGATCGACCGTGCGGAGCAGCAGCAGACCCGTGGCGGTGACG
>SUWI01000314.1 GCA_015061565.1 Lentisphaerota bacterium | reverse complement strand
GCCGGTCGGCAACGTGACCCGGCTGAATCTGGAACATCTCGAGGATGCCTGGTCCGAGCCGGACGATTACCTGCTGCCGCCTGTGCTGGACCGGACCTTGAACTCAATCGTGCTGGTGATCGATGTCCCGTTTTCGATCGTATTCGATGTGCTCTCCTTCCCCTGGCAGTGGTGGCGCTACTATCACCTGCCAGTGCTGTCGGAGAAAGAAAAAAGCGAAGAGTTCAAGCGGGCGAATGCGGCCGTGTTGAACATCAAGATTTCCCCCGAGATCAGAAGAAACGAACCTTTCGAAGTCAAAGTTTCCTTTGCGGGGAAGCTGGAAGGGAAAAATCTGGTCTATCAGCGCAACGGGCAGAATTTCAAAGTGGTTTTCACCTCGCCTCATGCAGCCAGTTATGAAGCAGTCCCCCTTCTGAATGGAAAGCCGCTGGCGGCGGAGAAGGTGACAGCGGGCGAAGTCTATGTCGAGAAATTCCGGGTGGACGCGCCGGAACTCTACGACGGCAGACGCTACTGGGTCAAGGTGAAGTTCATCCCGGATGAAACGATCGACAACCTGCATGACAGCCACAAGCCGCGCTGGGTGCAGGTCACCCTCGTCGATCCGAAAAAATGATTTGCAACGCCCGGAGGAATGACGATATGAAAAAACTTTCAGCCTTCATGCTGTTGTCGATGGGCATTTTTATCCTGTCCGGCTGCGGCGAAGTTCAATACCGGGCCGTTCCTCCGGAAAGCCGGGAAATGAAATATCTGCTTTTCCCGGTAAAGTCATACAGAAATACCTTGAACCGGGCAATCATCGTTTCCGGAGAAGAACTTTATTCCGAGGGTAAAATTGCTTACTGGGTCGGGAATGCCGAAGTCACGACCGGAAAATCAAATTTCACGCTGCGGCCGGACGCGCCTCTAACCGAACAGGTCGAGCGTTTCAATGCCGAAATCATCAAATGGGGAAAAGAAACCGATTACAGGCGGATCGAATATTCAAAAGAAAATGATCAAGTCCTGTTGACTGTCGTTTTCAAAACCGGCAGAAAAACCTTTTTCCGATACAAGATCACAGGAGACCATACCGTTACCGATGCCGAATGCGGCACGGCGATGATGCGGTGAATACCTGAAACGAGGCAGCAGAAACATGGATGACACTCTGAAACGGAATCTCCGGGGAACGGGAATATTGATGCTGATCACGGCATGTCTTCCCTTTTTTTACCTCCTTGGTCTCTTCCTCGGTTTCTGTCTCGATAGTCACGTCGCATATTTGCTGTGTGGTGCCATTGCATATTGGGGATATTTTCTCTCCGGGTTCATTGCACTGGTATGGGGAAGTATAACGATATGGCAATTCCCGTTCGAAACCATCCGGCGGATACTCCTCATTATTGCGTGGCTGATGCTTTATCCGATATTATGCTGGGCCGGGCTTCTGCTGTTCGCATTGGTCGCAGGAACGTTCTTGCATGTTCATTGAGAGGAATACGATATGACCCGATTCAAAATGATGCTGGCGGCGATTTTGTTCGTTTTATCTTTGAACATTTTCGCAAGCGAAGCAAAAACACCTGCCGGGCCTCGGGAAGAAGCACCTTTTCTGTATGCTTTTTCGACTTCATGGACGCCCGTGCAGCTTTCCTGCTGCCCGGTTTCCCTGTTTCATGACAAAGCCGATATTTATGGGATCAATATAGCTCTGTGGCTTGGGGTAAGTCCTCAAAAAGTTTGCGGCTTGAGTTTTTCCGGCATCGTCTCTCTCGTCTGGGAATATCATTG
Organism: Lentisphaerota bacterium; assembly: GCA_015061565.1. Lineage (GTDB taxonomy): Bacteria > Verrucomicrobiota > Lentisphaeria > Victivallales > UBA1829 > SIG94. Next base: position 3,067 of record SUWI01000314.1, on the reverse strand, counting down.
CGGGATATCGGTATCCGGAGTATGGTCGGTGATCTCCAAAAATTACGGCATTTCCATTGCCCCGGCCAATATGGTTGCTGATAATTCCGGAATCATGCTGGGATTGGTCAATATCGGACCGATGGGCGACACTGTGGGGAACGGTTTGCAGATCGGGTTGGTCAATCGGGCGGAAAGCGGTTTTCAGATCGGGTTGGTCAATTACAATTCAAAGGCGTTGATCCCGTGGATGCCGTTTCTCAACGGATCTTGGCCAGCAAAGAAAACAACCTCAGAAACAGAACCGAAAGAATGAAGTTTTCTTTCTGTATTTGTCACTGTTTGCAGAAGGACGTATATTGTTTACCTGAAATCGGGGAGCTGAAACATGGATGACACATTGAAACGGAATCTTCGAAAAACCGGAATATTCATGCTGGTGACCGCATGTGTCCCCTGGCTTTGCTTCCTCCTGCCGCTGATCCCGGAACGATACCGATCTACGGGTACGGATTCAGGCTGGCTCATGGTCGTAGGCTTTTCCTCCATCCTTTGCTATCTCTTTGTCCTCGTTTGGGGAGGTCCCCGGGTAATATGGAAACTGCCGTTCGGAAAAGTCTGGCGGACAGTTCTTTTCATTGCGTGGCTGATCATTTATCCTGCATGCTGCTTGATTTGGCTGGGCTTGTTCACTTTGTGTTTAATGAGGACAGACTGATTCTTTCCGCATCGCAGAAATCTGGCATCTTCGGTTGCAATCGGCGCGGAGGGAAGGTATATTGCATCGGATGTACGAATGGAAGTTCTTTGTCTGCCGGTCAAATTGTTCCGGATTTCCCTTGCGGAGTCCGGCGGAGGACAAACACGGAAGGAGTGCTGCATGAGGAAACTGCTGCGCAAGATGTTTTACTGGGACGCGCCTGCCGAAGGCGCGGTCTTCGCCTCGCTGCTGTTCTGGCTCGGAGGCTGGTGTCTGGCGACGGTCTTCGTCTTTTTCAACGGCATGTCCTCCTCCTTCGAAATTGCCATTGCAGCGGATATATTAACGACACCGGATTATCTGGAATGGCTGTTCGGCTGGCCGCAGATCCTGCTGCCTGCTGCACTCGCGGTCTGCTTGTATCATCTGATCGTGACCGGGCGCTTTTACCATACCCTGATCCGGGAAAAATGGCGGTATGGAATCTGGGGCTTGACTGCGCTGTACCTGTGCGGCTCCGTCGCCGCCGCATGGTTATACGGGGACAACGGGTTGATGATTTTCCAGTATGTCATGTTGTGCTGGGCGTTTCCAATGGTCTGCATGCCGAAACAATGGACATGGCTGATCCCTGCTGCATTCGGTCCGATGCTGATCCTGTTTCCGTTTGCCGCGGGGGCTGAGACACTCGAATATCTGCTGGACTCCATCGTGCAAGCCGTAACTCCCGACAGGTTTGCGATGCAACTTCTGGAGGCTGCTCCGTGGCTGCTCTGGCCGTCGGTCCTGCTGGCGGTCCTGTGCGTTCTCTGCGGTTTCAAGGCATACGCAGGGGCGGCGGGCAAACCGTTCCGGTCGCTGTTCGGCAAAGGCGCGGCGGTCATTATGATCCTGTTCCTGCTGACTTACGGCGTTTCGTTCAGGACTGCTTACGCCGCCCATTGCCGGACCGACCGCAGTTTTGCGGCGCTGGAAAAACATTTCGGACGGCCGGTCAATGCGGAGGGGCTGAAAGATTTGTATTACCAAAACCGCAAACCGGATGGTGCTTTCTGGCGGAAGGCGCTTGCCCTCGCGGAAAAACCGGAACCGGGATTGCAGCCGCAGGATCCATATTACGATCTGATAAGCCATCCGAAATTCCGCCTTTCCCCTGAAGAATTCGCCGCCTTCCGAAAACGGCTGGAAAGTTCGCGGAGCCTGCGCGAACTGGAAAAGCTGTTCGAGTCCGAATTGCCGGCTTTCGAATATGATTTCCGGCAAGGTATGATTGTCGGGATCCTGTTTCCGGAATTGAATACACTTCGGAGGTTTGCATGGAGTGAAGCGTGGCGGGTGCGTTTCGCCATCGCCGATCGGGATCCCGCCGCCGCATCGGCAGCCTTGAAGCGCATACGCCGGGGTCGGGATCAACTGGCCAACGTGCCGTTTTTGATTCCCATGCTGGTGATGTGCGGAGTCGAAAATATCCGGCTGGATGCGTTGGAATTTTTCCTGAGTTCGGGTCTGCCGTCCGATGCCTGGCTCGCGGAGGAACAGAAGAGACTGGCGGATTTCCGGAAACGGATGGAAACGGTCAATTACCATGCGCTGTATGGGGAAGCGGTGATGATCATGGATGTCTGCGTCATTGTTGCCTCGGGCTGTTCCTGTCCGCCGGAGAAGGATATGACGCCGACTCCCGGACTGTACGATCTTCGCTGGCTGTTTCCCGCGGGATGGTATCAGCTCACCCGGGCGCGGGGGATTCTGGCGGAGAGTTACCGGACGACTGATCTGTCCCAGGTCGTCTATAAGAGACACACATCCGACACTGCAGAACATCTTGCCGGAATATTTCTGGCCGCGCTGGATTCGGCGGGGAGAAAGCTGCATTCCCTGTCCGCCCGCTGTCTGACGATGGAGACTCTAATCGGTATCGAACTGGAAAAACGCCGCACGGGGAAATACCCGGACAAGCTCGAAAATCCGCCGATTGATCCATTCGGCGAACCGCTGATTTACCGGAAGGGGAAGATGCCGTATATCCAATATCAACGGACTGTCGGGACGGATCATCCATACGGCGAGGAAAAGCGGATCACGGTCGATGCGGTCGCGGTCTGGAGCAAGGGTCCCGACCGGAAAGACGATCAGGGGTTGTCCGGCTGGGAAGAAAACGGCAAGCGGATCGATGACGCCCGCGCCATGCTCATAACGGAACCGAAAGGAATCCTGCCGTGAACGTTCCCTATGCTAACGGGACTGTTCCGGCTTGACCGGGAATGAATATTTTTTGAAGAACTCTTCCAGAATTTCACGGTTCTGGTTATCATCATAAAACGCTGTATTCATATAGACCCAGTGGGAATATTGCAGTATTTTCAGCAAAACGCTCTCCCGGGGCGG
>SUWI01000313.1 GCA_015061565.1 Lentisphaerota bacterium | reverse complement strand
GCCGGAGCCTTTTTCGCCGGGGCGGGTGCGGCTTTCTTCGCCGGAGCCTTTTTCGCCGGGGCGGGCGCGGCTTTCTTAACAGAAACCTTTTTCGTTTCAGTCGTGACTGGAGAATTCTTTTTCACAGACATATTCTTGACGTTGCTTTTCTGTTTTTTCACAGCGGATTTTACTGCGGCCGGAGAAACCTTTTTGACAGGCTTGACCTTTTTTACAGCTGCTGCGGAAGCTTTTGCAGTCTGAGCTTTGGTTACGGGCTTGACCGGCGGCTTTTTCGATTTGGCCGCCGGAAGCTTTGCTGAAACCGAAGCTTTCGAAACAGACGACGGCTTTGAAGCAGAGGAGGCGGTTTTTTTCAAAACTTTCTTCTTCTCAGTAACTTTTGAAGATTTCATGACTTTAAAAACCTCCGTAATAAATTTAGCTTTCCGCTATTGACATTTTCCAATTTCGCTATATTGTAACAGCTCTGTAGAGGTAATGAAAAGCTCCAGCAGGAGACCAACTGCAGCGATACATCCTCCGCAAATAGTCTAATATACCATTTAAAGGCTGAAAGTCAAGTGAAAAAAAACAGCGAAAAAGAAAATTTTTTAAGAAAATGGCTGAAAAATATTATTTTTTCCGGGGATTGCCTCTGTTCGGTCGATGAAAGTGTGGCATCTCTGCTGATCCTGGCCGTGCATTGCGGTGCTCCGAAAGTCCGGCTGCTGATCGAAGTCCCGGGGTTTGCACTGGGAGAAAAGATCCGGAACGAATTGCTCCAGTGGGCGGACTGCGCCGGTTTCTCGCCGGAAGTTCTGCTGCTGCCGGACGGGACCAGCAACGGACGGAAACTGATGGAACAGGAAATTCCCCGCGCCCAGATCCTTGACCGGGTGCTGAACAGTCCGCCGGATATTCTGATCACTTCCGCGGCGGCGGAACTCTCTCCGGTCCCCGATCCGGAACGCATGCGTCATTCCGAGCTGACGATCCGGACCGGCATGACCCTGTCTCCTGAGAAACTGGCCGAACTGCTGACCCGGATGGATTATGATGACGAGCCGGAAGTCGTGCAGAAAGGCGAATTTGCCCGCCGCGGCGGCCTGACCGATGTCTTTTCCCCCGCGGCCGATGCCCCGGCCCGAATCGAATTTTTCGGTGATACCGTGGAATCCATCCGGCTGTTTTCGGCCACGACCCAGCTCTCCACCGGAGAAATCGGGGAATATAAAGTGATCATGCGTTCCGGCGCCGGCGAACCGGACGGTTCCGATACCGATTTCAGCAGCTACGTCCGGCTCTATTCGCCCCGGATCGTGACGCTTTTTCCCTCGGAATGCGAAGGTGTGCTGAAACGTTTCGCGTCGGAAACCATGCAGAAAAACTGGCAGGAACTGCACCGGGATCCGCTGTGGTCAAAAGCATTCCGGCTGCTGGATGAACTGGAAAGCGCACAGGTCCCCGCGGACCGGAAAGTGATTTCGCCGGTGTTCCCCTCGGCCCGCCATATTCTGGAAATGATCCCGGAAGGGGCCGAAGAAAATGTGGCGGAACTGGTGCGGCAGATCAGTTCCAGCCTGATCCGGCAGCTGAGCGAGGAACATTACAGCATCCGGATAACCGGCCGGACCGAAGGAGATCTGACTGCCCTGGGAGAATGGCTGCATGCCGAGGGACTGGAGGATCTGCCCGGACTCGACTGCCAGCAGCTGCCGATTCCGAAAGGGATCTTCCTGCCGCAGGAGAAAATTGCGGCCTTTTCGGAATATGAGCTGTATTCCTCGCCCCGCCGTCTGGCCTCCGGCCGAAAAGATGTCTCCCCGCCCGCGGAAACCGATTTCCGAAAACTCAATATCCGCGATGCGATCGATGAAACGATCTCATCCGATCTGGAAGAAGGCGACCATGCGGTCCATCTGAATTACGGGATCTGCATCTACCACGGGCTGAAAATCATCACGGACAAGCAGAACACGTATGAAGCGATCGAATTGGAATTCGACGATGACCGGACGATGTATGTGCCGATCTGGCAGGCACAGTGCGTCTCGCGTTACATGGGGTCGCAGAAAGGCGCGGTGAAACTGAGCAAGATCGGGACCGCCCGCTGGAACAAGGTCAAAAGCGAAGCCGCCGATTCCGTGCGGAACCTGGCGCTGGACATGCTCAAGATGCATGCGATCCGGTGCAAAGCCGACGGCACGGCTTTTCCGAACGACGACCTGGCGCAGCATCTTTTCGAAAAGTCATTTCCCTACACCGAAACCGCCGATCAGCTCCGCGCGGCGGAGGAGATCAAAAAAGATATGGAATCGTCGCGGCCGATGGACCGGCTGCTCTGCGGCGACGTCGGCTACGGCAAAACCGAAGTCGCCATGCGGGCGGTCTTCAAATGCGTGATGGCCGGCAGGCAGGCCGCCGTCCTGGTCCCGACCACCGTCCTGGCGCAGCAGCATTATTACAATTTCCTCGAACGTTTTGCCGAGTATCCGGTCATCATCGAGACTCTGAGCCGGTTCCGGAGCAAATCGGAACAGCGGGAGATCATTGCGAAACTGAAAGCTGGATCGGTCGATATCGTGATCGGCACGCACCGGCTGCTCCAGCAGGATGTGGATTTCCATAATCTGGGACTGATCGTGGTGGACGAAGAACAGCGTTTCGGCGTGGCCCATAAGGAAAAACTCAAACGGCTGCGCGCCACGGTGGATGTGCTGACCATGACCGCCACGCCCATCCCGCGGACCCTCTATTTTTCGATGTCCGGGATGCGCGACCTGAGCACCATCATGAGCGCGCCCGTCCAGCGTCTGCCGGTCCAGACCATCGTTTCGCAATATGACGAACAGCTGATCTACGGTGCCGTCTCAAGGGAACTGCAGCGCGGCGGCCAGGTCTATTTTCTGCACAACCGGGTGCAGACCATCGACGAAACGGCGGACCGGCTCCGGGCGATCTTCCCGGACGCCCGCATCGCCGTGGGGCACGGACAGATGGACGAAGAAGATCTGGAAAAGGTGATGGGCGCTTTCATCGAAGGAAAAACCGACATCCTGGTCTGCACCACCATCATCGAGTCCGGACTGGACATCCCCAATGCGAACACGATCCTGATCGAACGGGCAGACCGGTTCGGACTGGCGGAACTATATCAGCTCCGCGGCCGGGTTGGACGGTGGCGGCGGCAGGCGTATGCGTACCTGCTGCTGCCCCAGCACGGCATCCTTTCCGGCGATGTGCGCAAACGCATCTCCGCCATGCGGAAATATACGCATCTCGGGGCCGGATTCAAGCTGGCGCTGCGCGACCTGGAGATCCGCGGCGCCGGCAATATCCTGGGGGCGGAACAGAGCGGCCATATCAACGCGATCGGTTTTTCGCTCTACTGCGATCTGCTCCGCACCGTGACCGCGCAGCTGAAAGGCGAAGACACCACCTTGAAACGGGAATGCAATGTCTATCTGGAATTTGTGGAATACGCGCTGAAAGCCTCACCGGGCAAGGCGCCGGCCGCGTTCCCGCCGGATTACATCAACAACGACCGGATCCGGCTGGACGCCTACCGCCGGATGAATCAGCTGACCACCCCCGAACAGCTGGAAGAACTGCGCAAAGAGATCATCGACCGGTTCGGCCGGCTGGTGCCGGAAGCGGAAAATCTGTTCCTCTGCGCCGGCATCCGGGTGATCGGGATGAGCGCCCTGCTCAGCACCATCACCTGTTCCGGCGGCCGGATCCTGATGTCGCGGGGACAGGAACTGATCAAGATCAACGGCAAAATCCCCGTCCTGCCGGATCTGGGGACTCCGGAAGCGAAACTGCGGATGCTGAAAGGCATGCTGGAAAAATTTTTTCCAAAAAAAGAAAACGGGATTTGAAATTCCGGAAAAACAGGTTAAATTACAGGATAAATTTTTTTGAAAAAACAGAAAAAACCAATCAGGCATGTTCTGGATGAGAAAATCATACAGAAATGGCAAAGGAGAAAGAAAAAATGACGAAAAGAGATCTGGTCGTGAAAATCGCCGCGGATACCAATCTGATCCAGAGCGACGTGGCAGTTGTGGTGCAGAAAACGCTTGATTACATTGCCGATGAGCTGGTGGCCGGCCGCAACATCGAACTGCGCAATTTCGGCGTGTTCGAGATCAAAGTGCGCAAAAGCCGTAAAGGCCGCAACCCGAACAAGCCGAAAATCGAAGTCACCATTCCGGAACGCGCGGTGGTCAAATTCCGTGCCGGCAAGGAACTCAGAGAACGCATCTCCAAACTTGCGACCAAGTAATTTTTGAGCGTGGAAGCAGTTTCCCGGTCTGCATGTTCCGCGTAAAAAGTCGATCACGCCGCGCCGGTTTCGTGCTTGCGGCGTGTTTTTTTTACAACGGTCATACAGTCACCGGTTTTGACAAGGACAGATTACAGACATGGCAGCAAATTCTCAGCCCCCTCCCGGAACGGGCGATATCTTTCCGGCGGAAGCAGCAGTCTGGCGCAACATCGAAAACGCCGCTGCCCGCATTTTCAATTTATACGGTTACGGAGAGATCCGCACCCCGATCTTCGAATTCACCGAGGTATTCCAGCGCGGTCTGGGCAATGAGACCGAAGTGGTCCAGAAGGAAATGTACACCTTCGAAGACCGCGGCGGACGTTCGCTGACCCTGCGTCCGGAAGGCACGGCCGGCGTCATGCGCGCATTGTCCGGCACCGATGCCATGAACGGCGTTGAAAACCGCGTCTATTACATCGGCCCGATGTTCCGCGGGGAACGGCCCTCGGCCGGACGCCGCCGCCAGTTCCATCAGATCGGCGTGGAGAACGTCGGACGCGTGGCCCCTGCCCTGGATGCCGAATCCATCGCCATGCTCTGCCATTTC
>SUWI01000312.1 GCA_015061565.1 Lentisphaerota bacterium | reverse complement strand
CCCGCGCCAGCTGACGTGAGATCTCCATATATTCCTCGCCGTCGTTATGCAGAAAATCATTGTCCGAAACCCGTACCAGCAGAAAGATCCGCGGCACCGCCGCCAGCAGCAGGATCAGCAGCAGAAGTCTGCCCGTCCACGCCGGATTGCCAGGCAAACGCAGGATTTCAGTCAAAAGCTTCCTCATGCGGCTCCAGGATATTCCGGTTTTCCGGTTTCAGCAATTTCCAGTTTTTGATTTTCCAGGCGGCGAGACGGTAGCGCAGGGAAACCCCCAGACAGCCCAGTCCGTATTTCAGGCTGCGGGAGAAACAGATGCTTGAGGCCTCCTCAAAATATTTGGTCGGACAGCTGACTTCGGCGATTACGGTTCCAGTCCACGCGATCTGCGCCAGCATTTCATTGTCGAAAATGAAATCATCCGAATTCCCGCTCAGATCCAGTTTTTCCAGCAGTTCGCGGGAAAACGCCCGGTATCCCGTGTGATACTCGGAAAGTTTCTGGCCCAGGAACCAGTTCTCGGTCAGCGTGAGAAAACGGTTGCTCACATATTTGTAGAACGGCATGCCGCCTCTCAGCGCACAGCCGCCCAGGATCCGCGAACCCAGCACGCAATGATACAACCCGTTGCCGATCATCGCCGCCATGGCCGGGATCAGCAGCGGCGTATACTGGTAATCCGGATGGACCATGATCACGATGTCCGCACCGTCTTCCAGCGCCAGCTTGTAGCACTGTTTCTGGTTGCCGCCGTAACCTGTATTGGTATCCTTCCGGTAAGCCAGCACCTTGTCCAGTTTCCGGGCGATCTCATACGTGTCGTCGCCGCTGGCGTCGTCCACCACGATGATCCGGTCCACGAACGGCTGCGCCACCGCCTCACGGTAAGTTTTCAGCAGAGTTTTCGCCGCATTGTAGGCCGGCATCACCACTGCCACTTTTTTTCCATTGAACATGATGCCGGTCTCCTTCCCGGATTATGCTTCGTAGCGCAGTTCGCCGTCCACGAAGGTCTTTTTCACTTTGAAGTGCTCATCCAGAACCACGATATCCGCGCAATAGCCGGGAACCAGACGGCCGACCTTTTCCAGCCCCAGCGAATTCGCCTGGTTCAGCGAGGTCGTCCGCACCAGCTGTTCCAGCGGCAGTCCCGTGATCTCATACACATTCCGGAGCGCATCACAGATCTGAAGCGTGCTGCCCGCCAGTGCGCCGTTCGAAGCCAGACGCGCCGCGCCGTCCTTCACGATCACCGGCAGGCCGCCCAGCGAGGATTCGCCGTCCGGCATGCCCGCCGCACGCATCGCATCCGTGATCAGCAGGATATGGTTCAGATCCTTGTTCGAGAACACCAGCTTGATCATATCCGGACAGAGATGCAGTTTGTCGCAGATCATTTCCACATAGACATCCTGATGCAGCAGACCGGCGCCGACCAGACCGATATCCCGGTGATGCAGCGGCGTCATCTGATTGCAGAAATGGGTCAGCGCATGCAGACCGTGTTTGTAGGCGGCCATGAATTCGCTGTATTTGGCTCCGCTGTGGGCGCAGGATCCCTGGATGCCTTCCGCCGCCAGTTCCGCCGCAAATTCCGCCCCGTGCGGCATTTCCACCGCGTAGGAAACCTTTTTAACCGGATAGATCTTCGCCAGGCGGCGCACCATCTCGATATCCGGTTCGCGCACATATTCCGGATTCTGCGCTCCCAGGCATTTCGGATTGATGAAGGGGCCTTCCAGATGCACGCCCGGCAGTTTGCAGCCTTTGACGCCGCGGGCCGTGTAGCTCGCCGCCGTCTTCAGCGCCTGCACCAGCAGTTCTTCCGGCAGCGTCAGCGTCGTCGGCAGATAACTGGTCACGCCTTCCTTGAGCTTGTCGATACCGATCGTTTCGATCGCGCTGTCCTGCGCGTCACAGAAATCCACGCCCGATTTGCCGTGGCAATGCACATCGATGAAGCCCGGCATCGTCATGGCTCCCTTCACATCGATCACCTGGTCGGCAGACGGCAGGGCGTCACCCTGCGCAAAGATTTTCCTGATCACTCCCTTGTCGATCAGAATGGAACTTCCGGTAAAGTTCTGATCCGGCGAGATCAGATGACAGTTGGTCAGCAGCAGGCTCATATCGTTATCACTCCTTGTTTGGTTAGTTATCGATTCCGTAAATATAACCGAAAATAATGTTTTTTCAAGTCCCGTAACACATTTCCGCGGACCGGTCCTTATTTTTTCCCTTTCCCCGGGTAAAGTGCGATATAATATTCGTCGGTCTTCAATTTCCCGAACGGCGCCTGATATTCCACCTCGATATATTCGAACTTGACATCTTTCGCCAGATCCGGATGCCATTTCCGTATCTTGCCCGGATCGCCCAGCAGCACCGCGCCTTCCCGCTCGATCCGGGCCCGCACCGGTTTCAGGGAGACCGGATCGCTTTCGCTGAAAGCATGCGGATGCTCCGGCGAATAGAACTGCACCACGCCGCAGATCCAGCGTTCCCCGATGATGCACGGCAGTTTCCCGCCCGGATTTTTCTTCTGATAAAATGATTCCACCGTCTTGACGATCTTTGCCGGATCGGCATGGCACCGCAGACGCGATTTCTTCAGGATGTCCACCGTCGAAGCGACCAGCATAATGACCGAATACGCCACAGCCAGCACCCACAGGTTCCGGAAAATTTTCCGGCTGATCTGCATCGGAAACAGACCGACCGCCGCCAGGCCCGTCCAGCCCGCCAGGAAAGAGTACCACATCAGCACCACATCCCCGCCCGAAAGCGCGATCACGGTGAAGACCGCGGCCGGAACCAGCGTCAGCAGCAGCGACGCCAGCACCAGTTCGCGCGGCAGTGTTTTCCTCATGCTGTCTTTCCGGCACGGCAGCCAGGCCGCCCACAGGATCGCCCATTCCGCCAGGACCGGTCCGATCCCCACCGCCGCAACTTCCAGAAAATAATACCACGGCATCGTATCGTCGCTGACCCGCCGCTCCACATGACGCAGACAGCAGAAATCATTCTCCGCCAGCCAGATCAGATGCGGCAGCAGCAGGAGCACTCCCAGCACGACTCCGCACCACAGCCACGGCTTCACCAGACATTTCCGCCGTTCCCGGTCGGCCAGAATATAAATTAGACACGCCGGCAGGATCACCCCCGCCGAATATTTGCCCAGCATCCCCAGCGCCGTGAAAAATCCCGCCAGCAGCCAATCGCTCAGCCGGTTCTCACGGGCTCCGCGGATAATGTAAAACGCCATTGCCGGCATGAACGCCGCTTCCACAAAATGCGAACAGAATTTCATGCTCGACGGATTGTAATAGAACAGCAGATACAGCAGCAGCACGCCCGCCGCCGATTCCGTTTCATCCAGGAACAGCCGCCCCAGACGATACACATAAAACGCACCGATCGCCAGAAACAGCTGTGCGGCAAAATACATCGCAAAATCCGAATATCCGCTCACGACTGCGACCAGATAGCCGATCCAGCCAGAAAGCGGCGGATGTTTCAGATGGCCCCACTGCCATTGCGCCCCCCACATCACCGTTTCCACCACATCCTTGCCCAGCACGGTCTGGCACAGCGCGCACTGCAGACTCCATACCACCGCCAGCACGGCGATCAGCACGCTCAGCGCTTTCGCGGGACGATCAAAAAAAGCCGTCTTCATTTCCGTTCCCGTTTCCTTATTTCACCAGAGAATACAGCAGGGCGATCTCTTCTTTCCAGATCGTCTCATCGATCGTCTCCAGCACCATCGGGATACCGTCCAGCCGCGGATCGTTCATGATGGTCCGGAAGGTTTCCACGCCGAGCTCCCCTTTCCCGATGCTGTGATGCCGGTCCAGATGTCCGTTCAGCACACTCTTAGAATCGTTCAGATGCATTCCCTTGAGATATCCGAATCCGATCTTCCTGCCGAACTGCTCCATCACCGTTTCATAGGAATCCTTCAGGTCGTAACCGGCGGCGAACGCATGGCAGGTGTCAAGGCAGACTCCGACCCGGCCGGGCTCGTCGATCAGTTCGATCAGCCTCGCCAGTTCCTCGAACGCCGATCCGACGTTGCTCCCCTGCCCCGCCGTGTTCTCGATCACCGCGCAGACCCCTTCGGTTTCCGCCAGCACCGATTTCACTTCGTCCGCGATCAGTTTCAGGCAATCATCCACCGGAATCTCGCGCAGATGGCTGCCCGGATGGAAATTCAGGTATTTCAGACCCAGCTGCATGCACCGCGTCATCTCATCCAGAAACGCCTCGCGCGACCCCCTCCGTTTTTCCGCGTCCGGATTGCCCAGATTGATCAGATAGCCGTCGTGCGGCAGGATCTGATCCGCGGTGAACCCGTTGTCCGCGCAATTCTTTTTGAACCCTTCGATGGATTTGGCCGTCAGCGGCGGCGATTTCCATTGACGCTGGTTCTTCGTGAACATGGCGAACGCTTTCGCGCCGATCGCCGCCGCATTAAGCGGCGCGTTTTCCACACCACCCGAGATGGATACATGGGCTCCTATGTATTTCATTTCGCATCGCTCCCATTATTATCAACAATTTTTGATAATATATCCGCAATCTGCATTTTTTCAAGAAAATCAGCGCTGTTCCGAATCGGGCGGAATCATCATTTTCCTGAAATCTCGCGTCGTGACATGTCTTCCGCGCTCTCCGTATTCCCTGTATTCTCCGTATTCTCCGTATCAGTTCGCGGAAAAACCATGCTTCGCCCCATTCAGATGAACCGTCCGGTGATGCTCTCCGGACAGCTGCGCAGTTTTTCAGGCGCTCCGGCGAAAACGATCCGGCCGCCTTCCGCTCCCCCGCCCGGCCCAAGGTCGATGATATGGTCCGCCTGCCGGATC
>SUWI01000311.1 GCA_015061565.1 Lentisphaerota bacterium | reverse complement strand
GCGGCGCTGAAGAGCATCGCCGGGAAGACCCGGATCAATTTCATGCGCGAAAATTCCATCGCGACCGGATTCCTGAAACCAGATCCGGAAGGGGTTTTCTTCGTCGGCAGAAACAAATATACCACGAAGACGGATGTGCCGGCTACTTCCTGCAACCCCAAAGACAAGAAACGGCTTACCGACGCCATTGCCGAAGCGAAGAAAACCTATGACTACGTGCTGGTGATGGTGCATTGCCACGACACCGACAATGTGAAGGTGGAAAATCCGCCGGATTATTGGAAGGAATTCGCCCATGCGTGCATCGATGCCGGCGTCTCGGCGGTCTTCGGCGGCGGCTGCCACCGTCTCCGCGGGATCGAGATCTACAAGAATGTCCCGATCTTCTATTCGCTCGGCGATTTCATCTATCAGGGGCTGAAAGTCGAATATCTGCCCGCCGATTTCATGGAAAAATTCGATGCCGACATCAACCTGACTGCCGAACAAGCGCTGTTCGTCCGTTCCCGCGGCAACAAGGTCGGCCTGCATTGCAACAAACTGAATTATCAGACTTACCTGCCCAGACTGGAATTCGAAAACGGCAAAATGACTTCGTTCTCCCTGCTGCCGGTTTATCTGAACTTCGACCGCAAGGATGATATGAACGGTCTGCCGACCGTCGCCGAAGGCAAGGAAGCCGAAGAGATCCGGGACATCCTGAACGAATTGAGTGCCCCGTTCGGCGTTCAGCTCAAACTGGAAAACGGACTGCTCGTCCTGAAATGATTCCAACTGGGGTCTGCGTCTGTCAGCAGCCGCAGAACCCAGCAATGACCGCTTGATACTTTTTTTCTTGTTTTCTAACATCTTTTCCTTGACAATCTGTATTTTTCGTGTATTTTAAAGGGCAGAAGGGGGCAGTTTAATTCAGTAGGAGGCAGCAAGATGGGGAAAGATAAAAGTATCATGGAGGGATCGGGCAGCTTGTCCGGCATGGTCGCCTCGAAAATCGAAAAAGATATTCTGAGCGGGCGGCTGGCGTCCGGAAGTTTTCTGAAAAGCAGTCGGGAAATGGCCGCGATTTACGAGGTGTCCAAAACTGTAATCGGTGATGCCATTGAGATTTTGGCGCAGAAGAATCTGATCCTCCGGCTGCCGCGGAAAGGATTTATCGTCAAAGGCAAGGCCCAGCAGGAAGGCATGATAGACGTTCTGCTTTTCGCCATGGACCGCGAACCCGGAAAGAGTGCATTCGTCAGAGAGATGCTCCGCTTGCCCCAGACCCCCGGCACGGATGCGCGGATCAATTTCACGATCCGGCTGGCCTGTTCCCAGAGCGAACACAGCAACGCACGGCTGGAAGAGGAACTCCTGCGGCTGGAAAAATTCGGGTATCCCGACTGTGTGATCATCATTCCCATCGGCTTCACCCGCAGGGAAATGGAAATGTGCCTGAAACTGCCGTATCCGGTGATCTTCCTCGGGGAATTCGACGACCGCGGCAGCTATCCCGATCTGAAATACCGGCAGGTCTATCCCGAATCCGATTCGAGCGCGTTCGTGGCGGGATATGCTGCGGAAAAAAGGTATCGGAGCATGGTCAAAGTCATTCCGGAATTCGCCTGCGATGCCCAATATGTCAAGGAATCGAACCGGAATCTGCGGACGGCGGCGGAAAGGGCCGGTCTTGCCTATTCCGAACTGCTCATCCCCGGCAGGAATCAGAAAGAAGCCCACCTCTTGATGCCGTATATTCTGGAGAGGGAAAAAGCCCGGCTCCAGGCGGCGGACCTCCTTTACAGTTCGTGGATGGCTTTTCCGAAAATGAACTTCCCGCATCCCGAACTGCTGAACCATTTTGCCAATCCTGGCACAGGCGTTCCCTGGCTCAGGATCGATTATACACTGCTTTTCGAGCAGCTGGTCAAAGAGATCCGGAACTGCCGCAAAACCCTGACGAAGTCGATCATCCGGAAAGTGCCGGTCCGCTGCATTGGCATAGATTCCGTTCCGCCCGGAATTGAGATCATTTAACATAGACAATTTTATCGGAATTGCAATAAAAACAAGATGAAAGGTGTGAATCATGCAGAAACGGAAAAGTGGTTCAAATAACTCCCGCCTCCTCACCGTGAAACACCCCACAGAACACGGAGAGAGACAATGAAAAACTATCTTATTCTCATTCTGCTGTTGAGCACCGCGGCCATTCTTCATGCTGAAAATCAGCTGAAGGAAGTTCAGATTCCGTTCGGCGGCGAACGCTCCAAATTCGTGACGCTTTATGCACCGTCAGCCGAACGCGGGCAGGTCCAGCTTTACAAGGAGGACGGCAAACTCCGTCTGGAATGGAAAAAGGGAATCAAAAGGACCAAAGTATGTTTCAATTCCGGGCTGTTCGACGGCATTCTGGCGGATTTGCGGAAGAACGATCTTCATCCGGTCGAATTTGTCGTCGGCATCCAGTATGAAGGAACCGACCTGCCGAGACTTGAAACTTATCTGTTTTCCAGCCAGTCAGGCGGACGCAACTCGTTTTATTTCCGTCTGAAACAGGGGTATGCGGAATATTTGACCCGGCGCGACGATCTGGCAAATCTCAAGCAATTCCAGATCCGGGGCGGAGCTCAGAAATTCACGGTGGAAAAACTCGCTTTCCGGGTGAAGGCGATGAAGGAAACTTACCGGAAACTGGAATTGGCTGCCATGCGCAAAACCTTCGAAGTCCTGCCCGGCGGTGTCACCCTGACCGATTTCGTCCGGCGTCCGGCGGAAGCGGGCACGGAAAAGGACGTGAGACTGAATATCCGGCTTGCCAAAGACTCGCTGCAGTTCTATTCCGAGAGAGTGATGCCGGGAACTCCGGTCGCCAACGCCCGAAAACGCGATGGCGCGGTTTTCTGGGACGATGCGCTGGAACTTTTTCTTTCGCCTCAGCTGGACAACCGCTCATACTCGCAGATCACTATCAATGGTGCGAATACGATCTACGATGCGGAATACAGTTTCGATCCCGTGGCGGCGGACTGGAACCACCGCAAGGAAGTGAACTATGAATTCCGCAGTTCCGCCCGGCATGAAAACGGCGTTCTGCAAATCGACGCCGAACTGCCGCTGAAGATGCTGAAATTCGATCCGAAAAAGAGTCCGCTGCTCGCATTCCAGGCCGGGTTCAACGGGGTATCCCCGAAAAGATATTATTCCTGGAAACAGCCCGGAGAGAACAATCTGGCGCCCCGGTCTTACGGCCTGCTGTATTTCAATGCCAAACCATTTGGTCCGGGCGAACTGAAATTCACCGCCGCAACCCTGGCGGAATCCAGTAAAAGACTGCAGATCTCGGCGGAAACGGCGAATTTCCCCGAACCGGCTTACGAGGTGGAAATGATCGTCACCGCACCGGATTTTTCGGTGGGACGCCATACCTTGAAGCAGGTCGCACTGAACGGCACAGTGAATTTCGAATTTCCCGGCGTCAAAGATATCAACGGCGTTTACAGCGTGATCCTTGCCGTGAAAAACCGCAAGAAGGCGGTCCGGCCTTTCGTGGTGAACTTCACGAACCGGAAAGCGGTCAGTTATCCGTATGGACAGAAGCAAATTTATCCGTATCCGAAACAGCTGAAATGGCTGTCCGGTCATTTCAAGGCCGCCGCCTGTTCCACGCTGGATCTGGCGCAAGGCGCCACGGCGCGAACCAGGCGGACCGCGGAACTCCTGCAGGAAAAACTGCGCGGGTTCGGCCTGAATTACCGGATCACCGAAAACACCGACAAGGGGATCATACTGCGCATCCAGCCGAACGGCTTGAAGCAGGAAGGCTACCGGCTGAAGGTGACGCCGGAGAAAATCGAACTCACCGGAGCGGACGAACGCGGGCTGTATTACGCCACGGTCACCCTGCACCAGCTCATGAATATGGAAATGAATCCCCGCAATGCCGTGCCGGTGCCCTGCGTGGAGATCGTCGACGCGCCGGATTTGAAATATCGCATTGCACCGTTCTGGTTTCCCGACCAGATCGGGATGCCGGTCCGGGAACAGACATCGATGGAGTTTTTCTTCGATTTCATCGACCGTTTCGCCGCCGGCAACAAGATGAATATCCTGAGAGTGCGCGGACTCGAAACGCTGATCCGGTATGACGGGGAAAATCTGCCGAACCTGAAGAAAATCAATTACGGCCCGAAATCCCGTTTCCTCACCTGGACCGACCTGGAACGGCTGGCGAAATTCTGCGACGACCGGTTCATCGATCTGATGCTCGTCCTGCCGGCCGGCGGCCATGACTACTGGATAAGCATGGCCGGATACAAGGAAAAAGGCTGGAATACCGGCGATGTTTCCCATCCGGATTACGAAAAGATCTACTTCGCCATCGCCGACAAGATGATCAGGCATACCGGATGCCGCTATTTTTCGCCCTCGTCCGACGAATGGTGGCATCATCGGAGAGGCAGCGAAAAGCTGGAAGACACCGTGCGGGGCAAAACCCGGTCGCAGGTCTTCCTGGATTTCCACCTGAAACTCCATGCCTTCCTGAAAGAGCGCGGCGTGCGGATGGCTATGGACGAAGACATGATCAACCCCGTTCACAACGGGACGCGGTTCGACACCTGGAAGATCGCCGACTCCCTGCCGAAGGATATTATCATCTGTATCTGGGCGGACCTCGGCAATGCCTTGAAATACTTCACGGGAAAGGGGTTCGAGTGCTGGGGCAACACCACCAGCTGGTTTACCTTCAACCAGCCCGAAAGGAAATACATGACCGGCTTCGGAGCCTCCCTCTACGGCTTCGGCAGGGAATGGAAATTCCGTCTCCCGAACAACTTCGTTTTCCATTCGATCTGGTTCCTCGGAGCGAACTATGCGTGGAATTTCAACAACCGGTCGCTGAACTGGAAT
>SUWI01000310.1 GCA_015061565.1 Lentisphaerota bacterium | reverse complement strand
TTGGCCTTGAAAAATTCCAGATCGTTGAACATCTTGCGGGCATAATTCTGCGGTGCCAGCAGACTGCCGAATCCAGACAGAGCATTGGGCCGGAAGAACAGTTGGTTGCCAAACGAACTCCATTTGGAAAATTCGTCCCGACGTTTCCGCCGGGTCGTGTCGTTGGTATAGGAATAGGCGGTCAGACACAGGATCAGCGCCGGATGCGGCTTGACCTTCACCGGCAGATCCTGATAAACCGAATAAATGTAAACGCTCAGCAGTTTGTCCGGGAAGACCGCCGTGACTTTGTCCGCGATCCGGTTGGAGAAATCCAGGACTCGGTCCGTCAGCGAATATCCGCCCCTCGCCAGACGCGGCGAATTCACTGGATCGAGCCGGCGGCACTTTTCACACATGCAGAATTCTGTCTTGCCGCCATCGTTCAGACAGATCGAATGCGATTTCATATCGGGCCGGTTCCGGAAATCGGCGATGACATCTTGCGCGGCCGCTTCGGCCGTTCCAGGGTTGCCGTGACAAAGCCGCGGACGGTCCGGCGCACTTTCCTGACTGCGGGAACCGAACGGTTGCAAGGCAAAATATTCCGGATGTTCTCTGCCGTATTTTTTCCAGAAATAACCGAAGGCATGTCCCCATTTCAGCTGACTGCGGCTCCCCTGTCCATGCCAACTGTAAATCGAGGAATTCCCCTGTGCGTCGATATGCTTCCGGCCATAATTCGCGCACCATTCCTTTTCCGTTTTCGCATCGGTGATCCCCACCGTTTTCAATCCCAGACTCGTCCGGCCGCCGGGACGGGGCAGCAACGGTCGGACCTGCCGGACCGCCAAAACCGGCTGCCGGTTCAAATTCAGTTCGGGGACATCCAGCGTCGGCTTGTGCGGAATGACTTTCCCCAGTTCACCCGGCCACAGCCAGCGGCATCCGAGTTTTTCCAGAAAGTAAAACAACGCCAGTCTGACCCCGCCGGGTCCGCCACTGATCAGAACGCGCTTTCCTTCCGTTTTGACGATTGCGGTTTCCGGCGGAAGAGCGGACTGTTTCCGGATTTCGATGAACGGACTGGAAGCCGGCAGCCGGTCGGTCAACTGGAATTTCCCGCCGGTAATCTTATCGAGATGGTATTTCAGTTCGACCGCCAGCGGCTTCAGTTGTTTATCCTGACAAACGATTACCGCTTTCGGGGTTCCGTTTTCGGCCAGCGGAAACGCCGGTTTCAGCGTCTGCACGGGTTTGAAATCCGCCTTGCGGGTCTTTTCCGCCGAAATCTGCAATGTCCCGGCCGTTCCCAGCGGAACGCGGCCCCAGGATTTCTGATCGTCCGTCAACTCGACCCATATTCCATTTGCGGACGTCACCAGCGCATGGGCCAGTTTGTACAGCGCATCGAGCCGTTTTCCGTCCTCGTTCAGGATGAAATTTCCGACATCATCGGCGGAACCGAGTTTTTTTATGTTCCGTCCGATTCCGTGTAATGACGGTGTCAGGGTGTAAACTTTCCCTTTCCCGATTTCCCGGACCAGCACCGCAGGGCGGACCGATTTGCCGTCCGCCGTATATTCCGCCAGCACCTCCGCGTCCGTCAGTTTGCCCGGAGTTCCGGCGGCAGGCCATTGAAACCCGGCAGAGGAAAAAGACGCGGCCGGAAACCGTTTTTTCCCCTGCGAAGTGAAAACTACTTCCGCATTTTTCGCATCGAATCGGTCATAACTCTGAAACCCGAGCAGATTTTCCAGCGCTTTCAGAGAACGCTTCGTTCCGCACAGATCATAAAGTGCACCGCCGGAGACAATCACGGTCCCTCCGGAACGGACATACTGCAGCAAAGACTCCGTTTCTTCGCCGGCAGCCCAAGAGTATTTCTGCCCTTTCACTATGCCGGCATGGATCACTGCAGAATATCTTCCGTATTCCTTCGGATGGACCCATTTGGCGGAATTTTCAAATCGGATCCCGTTCGGATTCAGAATCTTTCTGCAGAATGTCGTCCGTTCCGGCTGGTATCCGAAAATCAGGACCGGCTTTCCCTGGTCTGCTGCCAGGCCGATGGAAAACAAGGCGAAAAAAAACAGCAGCGTTTTCATTTCAGGCATTTGTCCGAATCAATACAGATAAGACCAATAAGGCTGTGCACGGGTCATCTGACCGACATTTTTTCCGAACGGCCAGAAATAGGGCCAGCCGACCGGCAGGGATTGGATATGTCCGTCATACATAATCACATTCTGCTTATCGTTGTGCGGGAATCCGAGATATATGCTGTTGTGACGGGCCGTGGCGATGGAGGAACTTTTCTGCGCCACTTCCACAAAAGCGAATTTC
Organism: Lentisphaerota bacterium; assembly: GCA_015061565.1. Classification (GTDB taxonomy): domain Bacteria; phylum Verrucomicrobiota; class Lentisphaeria; order Victivallales; family UBA1829; genus SIG94. The sequence goes on along the minus strand of SUWI01000310.1, from coordinate 2,567 downwards.
TGTCCGGCATTTTTCAGCCGGCGCAGATTCCGACAATCCGGTTCGTCCGGGAAATAATATGACGGGTCCGGTTTGGAAAAATAGAGAAGGCCGGCAGAAGTCTGATCCTGCGTATATTTGCTTTTATATCCGGATACCGCGCAGTACGCCCCCGGCGCAGCTTTGTACGTCGCCCCGGGAAAACTGTTGCTGGCGAACACATACGGCAAATATCCGTTCAGAAGGCAGTTTTCATATCCATATGTGACGGTTCGGTAAGGGAAAAATTCTTTATTGTCGGCCGCATAGGAAAAATGGGCAAGGATCCACTGTTTTTCATTCGACGAACATTTGGCTGACAAGGCGACCTGCCTTGCACGGTTCAGAGCCGGCAGCAGCATGCCCGCCAAAATTGCAATGATCGCGATCACGACCAGGAGTTCGATCAAAGTGAATGTCCACGTGCTGTCCGTCTTCAATGATACCACGTGAAACCATTTTGCGGTAAAAATGTTCCTGCGGCCCTGTCCTACCCGTTTTTTTCCTTTTTGCTGCATCCTGTTTTCCTCCTTGCTGTTCGGGAAATCCCTGCCGTTCCTTGTCCGGTGAAACTTCCTCCCGTTCCTGTTATAAAAAAATAAAATCAAAAGAACTGCCTTAGTCATTCCATCCGGAGCGCGGCTTCCTCTTCCAGCTTTTGCCGCAGCGTGGGCGGCGGGGCAAGAGTGTAGAGTCTGTTGATCGGACGGACCGCGCAGCCGCAGCTGCCGCCGATGAAAAGTTCCGGCTTGAGCAGATGCGGCAGCCGGTGAGAATAAATGGTCTTCCGGATCCGCGCCAGCATCAGCGCGGCGGCCTCCTCGCCCAGTTCACGGTAAGGATAAATGGCGGAGGTCAGGGCCGGCCGGGTGAATTCCCCGAAACTCATCGCATCGCTGCCGACCACGGCGACATCATCGGGGACCCGGATCCCCTGTTCCGCCAGAACGGCAATCAGCTTGCCTGCCACATAATCATTCTGGCAGACGACGGCATCCAGACGGTCGCGGCGCAGCACCTTCAGCAGCCGGGGCAGACCTTCGACGTCGAAATGCAGATCGATTTTCCAGCGTTTTCGGATGCCGGCTTGGTCAAGGGCCTGTTCGAAGCCGCGATACATCTCGCCAAACGCCCAGGCGCCGATGCCGACGAATCCGATCCGGCGGCGGCCGTGTTCCAGCAAATGCTCCGTCAGCAGCCGGCATCCGGCTTCGACATGGATACCCAGGTCATGCGGCACGGCGTCATAATCGCTGAGGATCACGGTCGGGAAAGGAACATCTGCCGGCGGAACATAATGGGTATAACAGGAAATGATCCCTTCTCCGCCCAGTTCGTTGAACTCGCCGATCAAATGCTTCGTTTCGTCTTCCGACGTGGTCTGCGCCTGAAAAACCTGGCAGCCCAGCGCGTTCAGTTTCTCGGTGATCACGCTGATGACCAGCTGATGCCCGGGTGTGGGACAATAACGGCCGAGCACAAAAATGATGCCGGAACTGCCGCCGCGGAGACGCCGCGCCAGTCGGTTGGGACGGTAGTTCAGTTCACAGCTCAGACGGAGGATCTTCATCCGGGTCTCGCGCGAAGCCCGGCAGTTGGGGCTGCCGCGCAGGACCTGCGAGACCAGCGTATGCGAACAGCCGGCCAGTTTTGCTATGTCTTTGATCGTCACATCCATTTTCTCTGCAAGACCCCCGCTATGCTTGTTTCGTTTTTCCCGCCTCGTTGAAGGCGATGAGATTTTCCGGATAATCGGTCAGGATCCCCTGGATCCCCATCGCCGCATACCGCGCGATCTCCCGGGGCAGATTGGCATAATACATGTTGGAAAAAATACCGGCTTCACGGCTCGCTTCGCAGTATTCGAGCGTCACATCCGTCCAGCGCGGCTGCGCCACATGGCAGCCGTAATCGTGCATGGTGCGCAGGACCGCCATCGTGGTCGGACGGTCCAGCACACACAATTCGATGTCGGGATCGATCGAACGGATATGGTCCGCCCGTTCGTAATCGAGCATGGTCAGATAAGCCTGCTCATACATGTCATACTCGCGGAAAAGTTCGCAGATCAGCCGCTGGTCGGCGGGATCGTCGGCATAGACCTGAATGTTCATGAAAACCTGACCGCGCAGCTCCTGAAGCACATCGGCGAACCTCGTCACGGGGAAAGTCTCATAACGCGGCCGGGCGAGTTTCCGGCCGGAACAGTCGATGAAGTATTCAAAATAGCTGAAATTCAGTTTGGCGAGATCCGCATAAGTATATTGATTGACCGGGCCGCTGCCGTTGGAGATCCGGTCCACGTCGGGATCATGCAGCAGGACCAGCTCGTGATCTGCGGTGGCGCGGACATCGAATTCGATCCAATCCGTGCCGAGCTCAACCGCCGCCCGGAGACCGGTCAGGGAATTTTCCGGGTAACGCCCGATATATCCGCAATGGGTGGTGACCGCCAACCGGTCGATCCCGCGCCAGAAATCGTGAATCGTCGCAAAACCATGCCGTTTCATCTCTTCTGTCTCTCCATGAAAACTTTTCTGTCATTGGTG
>SUWI01000309.1 GCA_015061565.1 Lentisphaerota bacterium | reverse complement strand
CCCGGCTTTTACACAAATTGCAGTTGATCGGACACCTCGCGTTCGACAAGATCAGTCCGCTGACCATCTCCCAGGACGAAGCAACGGAACTTTTCAAGCAGAATCTTCCCATTCTGGAATACCAGACCGCTGTTGCGATCAAGCCAAATCGCGAAACGGAAGAAAAAGTTTTCTGGGGCATGAATGAATACGACTGCCGGAAACAGATCGACCGCTGGATCGACGACCACGGCTATACGCTGGATCATCGGCCGAATCCGTATTTCGGCTCCGGTGAAGACTGGCTCAAGTATTTTGAGCAGCCCATATCCCAGGTGAATCTGAAAAGTCTGGAAAAACATTTTTCGGACTGGGAAATCAAAATTCCAAAAGAAACGAGGGAAATCCCCGATAGCGGGAAGGTCCGGAAAGAGACCTTTTCGAGGCTCGAACTCGGTTTTGACGACGTCGATCCAGCGAAACTGGAACTTGCCGTGGAAAAGCAGAAAGCCCGCGAATATGCTGAACAGCATCGGGTCACGCCGGAACAGCGAGTCGAGATCAAGGCGCTGCAAGCTGCGGGGAAAGCACCCGCTATTGACCGTTCCGAATATCTTAAAATGGACCGTCATGCCGCCGAAGAATACCTTTCGAAATATCGGGATAATCCGGAAAATACGTTCGAGTCAGTTTCCTACGAGAAGAAAACGGCTCCGGCAAAGACCGAGGCGTTCCCCGAATACCGTCCGTCCAACCTGATCGGCAAACAGCCGGCGGATTATTTGCAGCGGTCCATTCTCCGGGATCTGGCCGCGGAAGGACATATCGCTTCGCCGGAGACGAAAAAGGAATTTCTGGATAAAATTCAGTATATCACCAAGGAACAGGCCGCAAAACTCATCGAAGAACGTGAGGACCTGCCTGCCGGGGCCGGGCTGATCGAACAATGCCGGGCCTATTGCCGGTTCGGGCAGATTTACAACAGCAGGGACGTCAATACGATTGCGGATGTCCGGAACCTGTATCAGACCAACCGGAGTTATGATTTCGACAAAAAGGCCGCTCTGCGCGATTTAGTGGACGACGGTTATATCAACAGTCCCGATGCCCAGGCTAAAATCGAATATCTCACGGAAACACAGGAGGACCAGCTGCTGAACCGCTTTGGCGATGCGCTTGCCGGTCCCCGGCTTCGGGCGAAACTCATGGATTTGGTGTCGGACGGGACGATCGGCGGGCTGGAAGACGAACAGTTCCAGAGTTTGTCAGTTCGGGATGCCATGCATATCATCTCGCAAAACTCGGAAATATCCCGTTCGAAGAATGAAAGACCGGCCTCGGAAAAGCAGAAAGAACTGCTGCAGAAGATGGAACGGCGAGGTCAGATTGATTTGCGCAAAGTCAATATGGAAACACTTTCCGCACGGAAAGCCCATGAACTGATCGAGGCAAATATCCAAAATCAGAGCCGCGACCTCGAAGGACCCGCTACGGAAAAACAGCGCCAGCTGATCCGGATGCTGGTCCGGGCCGGAGCGTCACCGGCCATTCCGCTTGACCGCTGGAATAACTTAACCAAGCAGGAAGCGTCCGACATTATCAGCTCGGTCCCGGATGATAAACGCAAGGAAATCTGTGCCAGGGAAACCGCACGCACGCCCGAAACACCGGCAAGAGCCACACGCGGGAGGGGGATCGAATGAGAGCAACCCCCATTCAGCGTTATGCTCTGCGTCTGCTTTTCGCCACGGGGCATAACCTCGCTGTCAGCCATGACCAATGGAACTCCCTTTCGGAAACGGAGGCTGCAAAACTGATGCAGCCCTTCGGCGGAAAAAACCGGATCATGCAGGAGATCCAGCTGCCGAAGAAGCCGAAAGCCGCTGAAAAAACGGCTCCCCGCCGGAAACAGCCGCCGTCTCAATCCATACCGCATGATCGGGAACTGGGGGAATAAGATGAAGAAAAGTATTCTTGATGAAGTGATTTTGAATATCGAAGGCAATCCCTGGACTGTCCGGGACGCCTGCACGGGAACTATGGTTTTCGGGATGACCGGCTCCGGAAAAAGTTCCGGTCCGCTGCATAAGATCGCCGGAAAATTCCTTTCGATGGGCTGCGGCGGGGTGGTCTTCTGCGCCAAACCCGATGAATGCAACACCTGGATCAAATATGCCGGGGAGGAACATCGGGAAAATGATCTGCTGTTCCTTTCCAAAGAGACTTTCAATTATCTGGACCACGAATCCAAACGGACCGGCACGGGCGGCGGGCAGATCGAAAATCTGGTCAATCTTTACCTTGAAATCTCCAACATGGGCAAAGATAAGAAGAATTCCGGTTCCGGCAACGACGATTACTGGCAGGCTGCCGTGCGCCAGATGCTACGCAATTCCATGACCCTCCTTCAACTGGCAAAACAGCCCATCACGCTTGAAAATGTTCATGACCTGATCTCCAGTGCTCCTTCGTCCGCCAATCCGGGACTGACCGACTCCGGATATTGCGCGAACCTGATGGATATCGTCATCCCGCTCGACAAAAGGGACACGCCCGAATATCAAATCGCCCGGACCTATTTTCTGGAAGAATTTTTCACCCTCGACGACCGGACGCGCAGCAACACCATTTCCAGTTTCACCGTTACTGCCGATGCCATGCAGCGCGGCGAACTTGCGAGGTGTTTTTCCTCGCCGGAATCGTCTCTCCATCTGGAGGATATCTACCGGCGAGGAAAAATTCTGATCTGCGATTACGACCAGAAATCCTGGGGCAGACTCGGTCAATACGCAGCCGGGATCATCAAATACTGTTTTGAAATGATGATTGAACGCCGGGAAGACATTGCCGATCCCGAGGCCCGGCCGGTTTTCCTCTGGGCCGATGAATGCCAGTTTTTCGCCATTGACTATGACCAGAAATTTCAGACCACCGCCCGGTCCTCCCGGACTTTGACCGTATATGCCACGCAGAACCTCGGCAACCTCTTTGACGGCTACGGCAAGGACAAGGCAAACTCGCTTCTCGGAAATCTCGGCACCAAGTTTTTCTGTCAGAACGGCGAATTCGAGACCAATGAATGGGCGTCCAAATCCATCGGACAGGAAATCATCTACCGCCGCAGCAAGAATTTCGGAGACTCCAAATCCAGTTCGATGAAAGGCGATGACAATAAGTCTTTGTCTTACTCCGAAGGATTCAGCGAACAGAAAGACTATCGCGTCGATCCCGGCGATTTCACCACGCTTCAGACCGGCGGGCCGCGCGGACAATGCAAAGTCGGATTCATTTTCTGGCAATCCGGACGGGTGCTGAATAATGGCAATGTGTTTGTGCGTTCTTTTATTGAGCAGGAATGCCGTCTTGCCTGCGGAGCAAAGCAGAAACGCAAATGTCCGCAGATCCCGACCGCGGGCGGCGAATATATCGGAACCAATCGGTTTTACCTGCCGGGCGATATCGCCTATGCGGTCTGTTTCCTGATCGCGTCTCTGATTCCGGCTGCCGGGCTGTATCTGATCCTTTCCGGCAATGACCGGGTAATCGCCTATATCAATGACCAGTATTACTGCTGCATCAGCACACTGTGCTTCTATTCGCTGTCCATCGTGATCGACCTCGGCTGCGAATGCGCGAAACGTCTGCCATCGGTCATTTACAGCGTCTGGACCCAAACTCCCCGGCAAGAGAAGAAAATCCTCAAAGGTATCATTTATCAGGACGCAGTCCTCGGATATTACGCGATCTGCGTCATCATGACCCTTTGGCTGCAATACAACCTGTTCGATCTGCGGGAGGCCGGATTCATTCTGCTCTGCTGGATCGGACTCTGTGCGTTTTTCCGGTTCCTCCGGATGTCCGGGAAGCGCGAAATCAAGGAGTAAATCAGCATGTTTTCCAATTTACAGAATGCCATTGCCTTTTTCGACGGGCTCAAACCTTATCTGAAATCCCGAATCATGGGTCAGGATCATGTCATTGACGCGATCAGCGAAAAACTCCGCTACTGGTTCCTCTCCATCAATGCACCGGACCGCCCAACGGTATTCTTTTTTCTGGGGAGCACCGGCACCGGGAAAACCGAAGTAGTCCGCGAACTGGTCAAATATCTGTTCAACGACCCGGAAAAACTGCTCCGGATTGATATGTCCGAATTCGGCAATACCGCGGGCAGCGATGTCGGACGAAAACTGCTGGGCAGTTCTCCCGGCGAACCCGGTCGGCTCTACGAGTTTCTCGAAAAGTGTCATGAAGGAGCGATTCTGTATGACGAATTTGAAAAAGCCAATCCGGAAATCGCCAAATACATGCTTCAGCAGATCGACGCGGGACGGGTCACTCTCTGGAACAACAAAACCTACGACATTTCCCGTTTTCTGCTCTTTTTTACTTCAAACATCGGTGCTGAGATCTTCCAGGGAAACAAGCATCTGAGTATGGAACGCAAAGTTTCCGCAGCCATTCAGCGTCTCAACGACCAGTTCGGGATGCCGGAGTTTGTCGCCCGTTTCGGCAAATTCAACTACGGTATCTTCGCATTCAATTCGCTGACGCCTGAGATCCTGCGTAAAATCACCCGGAAATTCATAGATGACAAGCTCAAATTCTTTCAGACGGTCCGCGAACAGGCAAAAGGTGGATTCTTTTCCCCTCCGAACCTGATCGTTACGCAATATTCGGATGATGTGGTCGAGTATGCTTTGCAGCAGACCAATACCACCAAAAACGGTGCCCGTGAGATCCGCGACATCGTGGACCGGATGCTCAATGCCGTTTACAATCAGGCTTTGACCGAGAATTCGCTCGGTGAAGATATTACAGGCAGAATCGAAATCAATGATAAAGGGTTCATGGTCGTCAGGAGGTGATAGCGCGAAACAAAATTCCTTATCCGGCAGGTTTCGCCCCTTCGCCACGGGCTGGAAA
>SUWI01000308.1 GCA_015061565.1 Lentisphaerota bacterium | reverse complement strand
TCCGCAGCCGTCGTGTTCCAGCGGCGGACGCAACACGGACGGCAAAGCGGATGCTTCCGGTCGGATGGGCTGGGGGCGATTGGTGCTTCTGGCAGAAGAATTGGAAAAATGTCAAAAACTGATTTGCAAAACGGTTGTTATGCATTATATTGTTGAAAAGTCACTTCCATCAGCAAGAGTCTTTGCTAAGAGAACTATAGACAAAGGGTATGATTCGCTTTCAAACAATTGTATGCATGCAGTTGCTGCTGCTTTAGATGGGGCTGGAGCAAATTATTTTAGCCCTGAATTATCTATTGCGTTGGGGCTGTCAATTATTTTTCCAATACCATTACCATCAATCGCAACAGCTTCTTGTCCTCCATTAAGTTTTTACACTGCTAATTTGGTCTATGCAAAATATATAAATTATGAAAATTTTAAGAACGGATTCATAGAATGAAGGACTTGCTGATAACATATATTATATGCGGAGCACTTGCCTTCGGATTTACGGTGTATGGGCTTAATTTATTTTTTGAGTGCAGAAGAATTCAGGATTTAACTAATATGGGCCATAATTTCCAACTTGTATATTCTAGATTGGAAGACTATAAAAAAAAACACGGAAGTTATCCATTACAGCAGGACATGAAAAGCTTACTAAAAACATTGCATCTATCTAATGGTGATTTATTTAAGGTTTCAATTGATATCGGCACGGCTGTATATCATGCGCCAAAGCAAAATTCAGAGGCCCCAATTTTGATGATTTGTATCAAACCTCATCTTTTACGCAGAAAACAACAACAGATTGTTGCCCAAAAACATAACGGGTATGTTCAATGTTTTATTACAGATATAGAGTAAATATAAATATAGTTGAGATTTACCTCTTATTCTGGTTTCCTCTGATATTTTGTTTACCATTGGTGCTTCAAGCTAATACGATCAAGGTCAAGACTCGTGCGCCACAGAACCAACAGGCAGTGTTTCAGTATCGGGTACCGCGCGGATATGATTCGAGGAAAACTTGTCGCGTGCTGGTGATCTTCGGCGGCCGTAATACGGATGGCAAAGCGGATGCATCCGGCCGGATGGGCTGGGGACAATGGTGCGACTGACACTGTGATAACTATAAAAAAGTTTCTTGAATGTTGCTGGTCAAGACGAATATTATCACTGAAGATGAATATGAACGGCAGGAAAGCCTCTGCCGGGAAATCCGGATCACTTTGATCGCTTCCATTAATACAGCAAAAGAAAATGCAAAGTAATGTGTGTCGTGAGGATCGCTTCACAAGGTGTAAACCTCGCTTCAAGATTCGACTTGACCGCTGAAACCTTACAAAAACTCAGGTCGGTATTTCCCGGATTACCGCAAAATGATAAGCCATTTTTTCCTTCATCGGGGTATGACCCAAAATGAAAAACCTTATTTCCGCAGCCGGACCTTATAGGCATAGCGGAGATCATCGGCGGCGGGGACCTTCCCTTCACGGGTATGCGTGAAAAGCCGGAATCCGTCGGAAGTGACTTCGTACATGATCGGTCGGTGATCGAGTGCGGCCGACGGGACATGCGGCAGGAAGGTCAGATCGCGGGGCAGTTTGCCCGTTTTCCTGCGGTATTCCATGACTTCCGCACCGAGGAGAACCATTTGACGCAGATCGGCAGTCTGCGCGTCTTTTTCGTAAGCCAGTTCCAAAGCAGGTATATGCAGGCCGGAAAGGAAATAATGATTGCGTTTGATCTCCTTGCTGTCGACCTCGCCCAAACGGGCTTTTTCCAGGCCCGGGAGCGAGGCGGGAACGGAACAGGCTTTGATAAAAGTCCTTAATGCAAAGCGGTAATCCCGCAGAAAATGGACATGCAGAAAGAGCGGCATATATTTCTTCATCCGGACCAGATTCTTATCCCCTCCTCCCACTGCGGCTTTTGACAGGATATGATCCATACTGCTTTTGAACGAGGCGGCTTCGTCGCCGTAGGAATACCGCAAATATCGGTTCCAGTCCACGGGACCGCCGACCAGTTCGGCAAATTCCTCTTTCGCGAACGCTCCGCCGGCAAGGACCGCTTCCAGCGCATCCAGCCGGATATTCTCCACGGCGAGTGCCAGCAGGTGGGAGATGAAAAAATGATTCTTCAGCAGCCTGTCCCTGATCCCGGTCAGGTTCCGGCAATGCTCCCGGACCCGGGGTTTGTTTTCCGCCTCGACAATGATTTCGAGCGCAAGGAACCTGGCCGAGTCGCGGAGCGCATTTAATTCGGGCAGGAGAACACTTGACAGCAAACCGTTTTCCGGCTTCTGATGCGCTAACGGGACGTCGGGCGGCAGTTTCAGAAATTCATCCAGCGCCTTGACAAAAAGAGGATTCTCCCGCTGGATTTTCTGCAGTTCGGTCCGGGCCGCATCGACCGGATGATCCCCCTGTTTCAAATCGACATATCCCGGCTTCTGCTCGATCAGAGTTTTCAAGGGTTCGCGGTCGACGGGGATCCCGCCGGCCTCACGCGCCCAGATATCCTCGATCTCGACCGAACGGCCGATCAGTTGCGACAGTTTTTCCCGCTCGCTTCTGACATCCAGCTGCAGTTGTCCGTCATACCCGAGCAGAAAGAGAAGGGCAGCGGCGGCGATCCCGAGCGGGATCATGAAACGCCAGGAGAAACGGTGCTTGTCCTCCACCCCGGCCAGCGCGGCAAAAAGGCAGATCCCTCCCGCGATAAATACCAGCAATATATTTTTCATTACGACAAAGGAATACACTCCGAATGCGAGGGTCGCGGCCAGCGCGAAAAAGGCGGCGGCAAAACGTTTGCGGACGATCAGGACCGGCAGCAGGATCACGCCGAGAAGCGACGGCACCAATGCGGCGAGACCGCCTGCCGCGTCAGCGAGCGTTTTGGAGCGGAAAACCGGGAGACAGATTTTCATGAGCCCCAGAGCGCATAGCACGGCGCCATACAGGTAAACCGGGGTCGCAAGCAGCAGAGTGATCCCTGCGCCGACAAATAATGTTATTCCGAAACTGCAGTAATCCCCGAAACAGGAAATTGCCGCCAGGAGCGCAAACGGGACCAGACAGGCGGTCATATAGATCCACGCCAATCCGAACATCGTCCCGGCGCGAGGTGATTTCCGCATGAAGAAACGATAGAAAAATTTTTTGCGGTGATAGTGCTGCAGAAATGTGTTATTCATGATCACCTCTTCCTTGATTGTTGTCCTTGTATTTCTTTTCCAGCTGGCGCAAGGTGGTTTCAAATGCGCGTTGGATTTCGGGGACTTCGCTTTCCCCGATCGAACGGCACATGGCCAGAACCACAAACTGAAAACCGATCAAGATCAAAGGAGCAACGGCCATCCACATTTCGGCGCAGAGAAACAGAATGGTCATCGCAACAGCAAAAACGAACATGATCCAAACCAGCAATCCGGTGTCCTGCGGAACAATCGTAATATCAAGTACCGTCTCTCCGGCGGTTTCCGGTTTCCGGCAGTGAATGTGGACCTCGCCCCGCAAAGAATTTCTGCCGATCTTCACTGGATGAAGAATCAACGGTCTGCCTGTTTTGAAAAAAACGACTTTAACCTTGTCCTCCAGAGCAGCCAATGACATGGCAGTTTTGAATCCCGAAAGAAACCCATACCAGGGGAATTCTTTTTCCAGCGCGTTTTTCAATTCGTCTTCGGAAAGCGTCGTCCGCAGACAATATTCCGCATAAGGTCTGAAAAATCGGTCGAAAATCATCGGCAGCGGCGCCTCCCTTTACCAATGGACATGAAACCCAAAAAACAAAACAACCACAATCAGATAAATCCAGCCCAGACATAACGCCGGATAGAGGACCAGCCAAACGAAAAAAAATACACTCCGCCAGATTATTTTAACCGGCAGTTCCCAAATCACATTCACTGCACTCCATACCAGCACCAGAAAACATGCTGCAGCGTAAGCAAAATACCAAAGGTATGGCATCAGCAGCCAATTTGCCGAGGATGAGTTTGGCAATAAATCCATCAGCAGATACATCGGAAACACCAGAAGGGAAATGAATGCGGGAATCAGCATGAATATCCCCGTTTTCCTGATATTCCGTTTCAGTTCCGACGTCATTGCCCGCTCCATATACTGATGATTAACGTTTCTTGGAGTTAATATACTGATACATTTGCTCCATTGCAACCGCTGGGCGGTGTCTTTTCAATGAAAAATGCCGATTATTTCGGCTGCGGTATTTCCGGAGACGATTGCATAATATCGCCGGGGCGGAGTTCTCCCCGTTTGATCTTCCGCGCTTCTTCGCGCAGATGAAAAGTCCGAAAGACCTTTTTCCCGTCGATGATGGCGGAACAGACCGGCACATTGCGGATCTCTTCATAAACCGTAACCGCCGGAGTCTTTTTGCGGACTTCATCCCAGCTGCCGGTCTCGAACCACAGATTGGTTTCGGCGTCGCGCCGGACGGCAAACAGCACCTTGCAGCCGGATTCATAGATGATTTCATTGTCTTTCCGGATCGTCCGTTCCGTCCAATATCCGATTTCCAGATCGGAGTTGACTCGTGAAACCTTGAGTTTTCCCTGTTCCGGGATCCGGCCGCACCGGGCACGGAAAACACATTCCGCACCGTTGCGAAGGTCTTTCAGGTGCAGAATATACGTTCCGTCCGGGGATATTTCGAGCGTATGTTTCCAGTATTTCTGCGTAATGTAATACCCCAGAGCATGCCGCAGTTTTTTCCGTTTTTCCGGCTGTAGCCGCATCGAATGGAGGTCCCAGGCGAGAAGCAGATTATTATCCCGGGCCACCTCTATCAGGTCATAAGTTGCACCGGCATCGGTCAACGGGAACAACTCGGTCAGCCAGCGCAACTGCGATTCCCGGTCCCAATCAGGGAAAAATCGTTTCCCATGCCGGGCGATCCAATCATCAAAAGGATAAGGCCGTTTCCGAAGTTCATCCAGGGAATCTTCCATCTTTTTTGAAAAACAAAACATCGAAAAAGATATATCCTGACCGTTCCCCGGTCCATCGG
>SUWI01000307.1 GCA_015061565.1 Lentisphaerota bacterium | reverse complement strand
AACCCCGACAGATTCTTTTTCCATTTCCTGAAGCATTTTCCTCGCACCATATACATTACCTCCATGTCTGGCTGGTAATATAATGCAAGGTTTCACCAATAAAAGATGCGGCTGACTAACCGCTTACATTTTTTTTCGAATTTTTCTGCGAGCCGCATGTATGCGGTCAGTCGAATCGGGGAAAAGTTGGGTTTCCGCTATTGACGGACCTGACGGACTTCACCGACCTGACGGACGAGTAAGCGAAAAACTGAGGCAGGAAGATGCGAGGAAAGCTTATTATGCTTCAAATCAGTGTATTTCGGTATTCTCAGACTGTCCCATATCTCTCCCGCGTTTCGTCCGTCCCGTCCGTCTTGTCTGTTTTGTCCGTCAGGTCCGTCAATCGCGGTATCAGTCACCAATTCGACTGATTGATAAAAAAAAACTGTCCCCGAGAGCATCGGGAACAGTTTTTCGATCGAATCAGCTGAATCGCTTACAGCAGCCCCAGAGTTTCCTCCAGACCGAAACGGATGTTCATGTCCTGAACCGCCTGACCGGACGCGCCTTTGGTCAGGTTGTCGATGACCGAGCAGACGATCAGGTTGCCGGTGTGGTCATCATACACATAACCGATCTCGCAGGAGTTGGTCAGCGTGACATGCTTGGTGTCGGGCAGTTTGCCCGGTTCCAGGACCCGGACGAAGCGTTCATTGCCGTAGGCCTTTTCATAGGCTGCCGCGATGGCTTCCGCAGAGAATTTCGCCGTGGGACGGAGAATGATCGTGGAGAAGATCCCGCGGTTGGTCGGAACCAGGTGCGGAATGAAATTCATCGCCAGCGAATCGACTCCGGCCGCGGCCGCCAGTTCCTGCTCGATCTCGGGCAGGTGACGATGCCGCACGACGCCGTAGGCACGGACGCTTTCGTTGCATTCGGGGAAGATATACGCCAGATCGACTTTCCTGCCGGCTCCGGAAACACCGCTGTCCGAGGAGACGATGATGTTTTCCGTGGAGACCAGACCGGCAGCCAGGAGCGGCGCGGTCGGCAGGATGATGCTGGTGGGATAGCAGCCCGGACAGGCGATCAGGTCCGCTTTGCGAATCTGTTCGCGATAACGTTCGGGCAGGCCGTAAACCGCTTTCTTCAGGAGTTCCGGAGACGGATGGTCAACGGTATAATATTCTTTGTATTTTTCTGTGGAGCGGATCCGGAAATCGGCACTGATGTCAATGACCTTCAGACCGGATTCGATCAGCGGAATGGCGTATTCGGCGGCGAGGCCGTGCGGCAGCGCGAGGAACGCGACGTCGCAGGTTTTGGCGATCTCAGCCACATCGGGAGCCGTAAAACAGAGCGGCGAATCCGCAAAACGCGGGAAGATCGCCGAGATCTTTTTGCCCGCTTCCTTCCGGGAAGTGATGATCTTGAGATCGACGGCCGGATGCCGGATCAGCAGACGGATCAGTTCCTCGCCGGAGTAGCCGGAAGCGCCGATAATAGCCGCACGAATAGCTGCCATGATATGAAAAACTCCTGAGAAAAGGGATGAAAGGTTCAGCGCTTGGAGAACTGGAACCGTTTGCGGGCGCCAGGCTGACCGGATTTTTTCCGTTCTTTCACGCGGGCATCGCGGGTCAGCATACCGCTGGCCTTGAGGTCGGCGCGGAGGTCTTCATTGTATTTGATGAGGGCGCGGGCAATGCCGTGACGGAGCGCGCCGGCCTGACCGGCCGTGCCGCCGCCGGCGATGTTGGCGGAAATGTCAAGCGCACTTTCCATGCCCGTGAGCTTCAGCGGCTGCAGAATGTAGCCGCGGGTCGCATCGGACGCAAAATATTTTTCGAAAGCTTCATCGTTGACCGTGATCTTGCCGGAACCCGCGACAATGCGGACTCTGGCGCTGGCGGATTTCCTGCGTCCCGTGGCGCAGATTTCAGTAGCAGTTGCGTTCATTCAGTATCTCTCCTTAGAATTTAACCGTTTCAGGGTTCTGCGCTGCATGCGGATGTTCCGCACCGGCATAGACTTTCATCTTGGAATACTGCTGACGTCCGAGACGTCCTTTCGGGAGCATGCCCCACACGGCTTCCTTGATCATACGGATCGGATTTTTCGCCCGGACCACGTCCGCGGTCAGGATCTTGTGGCCGCTGCGGTAGCCGGAGAAGGATTCGTAGGTTTTGCCGGTATCTTTGGAACCGGTGAGCAGAACCTTTTCCGCATTGATCACGATCACAAAGCATCCGGTATCGACATGGGGGGTATAGGTGGGACGGTCTTTGCCGCGAAGACAGTTCGCGATTTTGACTGCAAGACGACCCAGGGGAATGCCGGCGGCATCGACCACAACGTGTTTGCGTTCGATTTCGCCGGGTTTGGCCAAATACGTCTTCATTTCTTTTTCTCCGCTTTTTAAAAGCTGTTTCTTCTTTAATACCAAAAACTTACCATTGTTCAAAGCAACGGTGCTGCCAGGCCACTGCCGCTCTGATATGCTGACCATGATCGGGTAATACGGTCTCGCAAGTCATGTAAGTTACTCCGTTTTCGGCAATTTTCAAGTTTTTTTTCGGTTTTTTTTCAAAAAAATGCGATTTTTCTTTTGACTTTCGCATTTTTCGTGTTAGAGTAGACCCCAAACGGATCGTTTCGGCGGTCCGTGGTTTCTTCGGACGGCCTCGAGAGAAGGCCGCCGGGATCTCCGATTGCAGCGGCGGTCCGTCGGGGAAACCAGTCTTTTCTCCGGACTTTAAAGGGAGATCAAAAAAGTGGGGGTGAAGACTTCGCGGTCTTCACCTTTTTTTTCTGCCATGATCCCCGGCTTCCTCCGTCCGTTTCCGGCCTTCATTCTTTGCGCGTCAGAATGATGCGGTCGACCGAGAAATATGATTTTCCATTCCGGATTTCCGTTTTGGCTGAAACAAATGCTTCGACCCGGTTGTTCAAACCGCTCTTGTCATAAAATTCGGAAATGTCGACCTGAATGTTCCAGCTCCAGTGGCACCAGATGAAACATTCCGGAGTCAGCTGAAACGGTCCGGTGGAATAAATGTGATACTTTCCGTCCGGGTCCTGCCTCTTCAACGTCAGATTGCGGATATGCTTTTTTCCTGCAGGACTGTAGACGCCCAGCCGGATGGAACGGTTTTTCTCCGGTGAATCGACAGCCCGGAAACACTTTCCCCCGGCCGCATCCGGATCGTCGCTCAGGCCGACCCGGCGGGATTTGGATGAGATCTTATTCCAGGTATAATCTTTCAGGACGGTCCGGTTTTTGAACTGTTCAGGCAGCGCGACCCGGATCTTTTTCCCGAGCAGATAATTTTCCATCCAGCGTTGATTTTTCCGAACCGCCTGTTCCGACATGATGGTGCGGCTGCAGGCCTCCAGAAAATTTTTCCGGAACCGTTCGGTCAGTACGCGGTCCGGGAGGATTTCCGGTCCGGCGAGAAAATCCCGGCGTTCGAGCAGACCGAAATCCAGACTGACCCGTTCCCGGCGGATCCTGGGCAGCAGGTCCGGTTTGCCTGCCGCGGTTTTTTCCGCCTGATCCAGCAGTTCGTTGGCGCGGATGAAAAATTCACGCGACAATTCGGTCCGCTGGGCGGCAGGAGTTTTCCCGATGCGGTGTCCCGACTTGCCGAACGTATTCAGCAGCAGGTCGTGATATTGCCGCATAGATCCGGCTGCCGGGCCGTAATAAGCGTGCATGAAACGGTCGACTTCCCGGTCGAAGGAAAGCGATGGATCGTTCATGAACCTGGCGCCCAGCCACATGCGGAGCGGATGGAACGAGGCGATATTCGCCGATTCGCATTCTGCAAAAACGGAAATCACATTGTGCTGCCGATAGAACTTCATGGACTGGGCGATCGCCTCGGTGTTCAAGGTCGGCGGATTGCTTTTTCCGTCATACAGTATCCAGTAGTCCCAGATCGCGATCTTCCCGAGCCGGCTCCAGCTTTCGATCATTTCCGCCGCCTGACGGTTGAACGGATGGTTCAGCGGGCGCATGGTATCCCGGATCCCCATCCCGCCCCATTCGCATCCCAGCTGCGCCGGGCGGATGATCACCTGGCTGTCCGGCCGGATGCCCCGCGGCGGCCGGGAAGTGAACATGTAGGCGGATGTCAGCAGGTGGATGTCGGGATATTTTTTCCGGATCTCGCCCGAAAGATAATTGAGGAATTCGATCATGACGCCGGAAAAAGATCCGTATTTTGCTGCCGCTTTGACGCATTCGGGACAATAACAGACCGTCGGATGGTCATTGGGGTCCAGCACATAGATCCAGGGCGGGCGGATGCCGCGCGGATGAGCCCGGTCGGCTTCGATATACGCAGTCAGTTTTTTCAGGAAGATCCGCCGGGTTTCCGGATTGGTGCAGCAGACCTGTCCCGGACCGCTGCCCGAGGTGGAACGGATCCGTTTCCCGCTCTTGTCCATGGAAAAGCACTGATCGAATTCCGGCCCCAGATCTTTAGTGTATTCATGGAAAGTATGACAGAATTTCGGCGAGCCGAAAGCCGGGGAAATCCGCCACTTGCGCATATTGTCGTCATAACGCTCGTCATTGAACATGTTCAGACGGTTGCGGAGCATGTAACGGATCCGCGGACCGTTCCGCCCGGAGAAATACGCATAGATACCGCGGTCCTGAAACGCGGGCTGTCCCCGCAGTTCCAGATTTTTTTCCCAGCGGTAGCCGGTCCGGTCCGGAAAATAAGTGAAGGTCTCGTCGGCGAAAACGATTCCCAGTTCCCGGTCCAGAAATTCCATGACGCCGTAAAGAATGCCGCGGTCGCTGCCGCCGGTGATGATCAGCGAATCGCCGCAGGCCCGCAGATGCCATTCCTCCGGACGATATGTCCTGTCCATCCCGTTCTTCCGGGCGAAATCGGTTTTGCCCAGATAGATCTTCCGTCCCGCTGCCGGACGTCCTTCACTGATGACTGCAGTCTTTTCCTTGACGGCGGACGGCAGAAAGTAAGCGCCCAGCGAGATACATGTCACAGGCTTTTTCGGAAAAAATCCGGGATTTTCTGAAAAATTATTTGGATTCCGGCTTCCAGAACGGAGGCAGCAGGGAATCGATCTGATTGTCCG
>SUWI01000306.1 GCA_015061565.1 Lentisphaerota bacterium | reverse complement strand
GAGTTTGATCAGGCCCTCGTTGGCGTCTGCTTTTTCTGCAACAGCGGCGCGGAAGCCAACGAGGGCCTGATCAAACTCGCCCGCAAAGCCGGCAATGAAAAGGGCCGCAACGAGATCATCGTGATGAACGATTCATTCCACGGCCGGACGCTGGCGACGCTGGCGGCGACGGGACGTGCCAAATACCGGAAAGGTTTCCAGCCCGACATGCCCGGATTCAAATTCGTCGATTTCAATGACATCGATGCGGTCCGCGCGGCGATCAATGAGAAGACTGCCGCGGTGATGCTCGAACCCGTTCAGGGCGAAGGCGGCCTGATCCCCGCGAAAGAAGGTTATCTGCAGGCGGTGCGCGACCTGTGCGATGAACACGGCATCATGCTGCTGTTCGATGAAGTGCAGTGCGGCATGGGCCGGACCGGCAGTTTCTTCGCCTGGCAGCATTTTGGTGTGAAGCCCGATGCGTTCTCCATGGCGAAAGCGGTCGCGAACGGCTTCCCGATGGGCGTACTGCTGGCGAGCGAAAAATATTCGAAGATCCTGACTCCGGGGACTCACGCAAGCACGTTCGGCGGCACCCCGCTGGCCTGTGCCGCGGCATGTGCGGTGCTCGATACCTACGACAAGGCCAACATTCTGGAAAATGTCCGGGCCCGCTCGGCGTTCCTGGCCGAAAAACTCCAGGGTTTTGTCGGCAAATATCCGTGCGTGAAAGGCGTGCGCGGGCTGGGTCTGATGATCGGTCTGCTGCTGGATCGTCCGGCCGGATCGGTCCTCGCTTCCCTGCGTGCCAAAGGGATGATCGCGCTGTCCGCGGGTGAAACGGTGCTCCGCCTGGTGCCGCCGCTCACCGTGACGCAGGAAGATTGTGAAAAAGCGATCGAATTGATCGACCAGGCGCTGGCTGAAGTCACTGCCGGCTGAACACCGAAAGGAGAATTTTGAAATGAAGAAAGATTTATTGTCCTGTCAGGATATCGACCGGAAGGACATGGAAACTATTTTTGATCTGGCTGCGAAGCTGAAAGCCGGCCGGGGCAAGCCGAATCAGCCGCGTCCGCTGGAAGGCAAATCGGTGGCGACGATTTTTGCGAAATCGTCCACCCGGACGAGGGTGTCCTTCGATGTCGGGATCTATGAACTGGGCGGCCATACACTGTATCTGGATCAGAGCAAGACGCAGATGGGCCGCGGCGAAACGGTACCGGATACTGCCCACGTGCTGGAACGTTATCTGGCGGGTATCGTGATCCGGACCTTCGCGCAGAAAGATGTGGAAGAACTGGCGGCGAACGCCAAAATCCCGGTCATCAATGCGCTGACCGATGATTTCCATCCGTGCCAGGCTTTGACGGATGTTTTCACGATGCTGGAACATGCAGGGAAAACGGACGGTCTGAAGCTGGCGTATCTGGGCGATGGAGCGAGCAACATGGCGAATTCGCTGACGCTGGCTTGCAAGCTGGCGGGCGTGCATCTGGCGATCGCCGCGCCGGAGGAATTCCAGCCGCGGAAAGACCTGCTGGACTGGAAACAGGGGACCGGCTCCGCCATGTGGACCACCTCGGTCAAGGAAGCGATGCAGGACGCCGATTTCGTCTACACGGATGTCTGGGTCAGCATGGGGTTCGAGGAAGAATCCAAGCGCCGGATGTCGATCCTGGCGCCGTACCGGCTGGATATGGCTACGCTGCGTCTGGCGAAGCCCGGCGCGAAAGTGCTGCATTGCCTGCCGGCCCACCGCGGCGATGAGATCACCGACGAGGTGATGGATTCCTCCGCGTCGATCGTCTTCGACCAGGCGGAAAACCGTCTGCACGTCCAGAAGGCGATTATGGCGCTGCTGATGGCGTAAAAAAAATGCGCGTCCTTTTCAATCTGCTGCCCTGTCTGGTGAACATCATCACCGGACTGTTCATGTTCATCAGCGCCAAGCGGATGGCGGACAGCGGGGCCAGTTCCTTTATGGTCGGCGCTACGATGGCGGTCTGGGCGTTCTTTTATGCCTCGACAGCGTTCATCCTGGGCCGGATCCTGACGAAACGCAATGCAGTGATGGTGCTGCTGGCGGGGCAGGGCGTCCTGCTGATCGCACTGCTTGGACTCGTGCTGATGCCGAGTGTGACCGCACAGTATTTCTGGCTGCCGGGAACGGGTATCGGAACGGCGGCTTTCTTCACCTCGTTCCAAGTGGTGGTGAAACTGTTCGGAAAGGCGGAATACGAGCTGGAATCGGTCTCGAAAAATGTGGCGGTCTATACCTTGAGCTGGAGTTTCGGAATTGCTTCGGGACCGATGATCGCCATGTTTGTCTGGGGACTTTTTTCTCCGGAGGAAGGCTGGCGTTACTGCTATTTCATCACCATCGGGATGGTGCTGTTCATCACGGTCTGCCTGCTGCTGATGAACGGTTTTGTGAAACGCCGGCTGGCCGAACTGGGCGAAACGGATGAACCGACTGCGGCGCCGGAGATCCCGCCCGAACAGAAAGCGCTGCCGGATCTGATCATCGCCTCCTGGTCAATGGCGATTTTTTCCGGGTGCGTGGTGGCGATGATGCGCACGCAACTGCCGGATTACTGCACGAAAGTGCTGCAAATGGAAACCTGGAAACAAAGCGCTGTGCTGGCGCTGATCAGTTATGCGCAGGCGTTCGCCGGGCTGGCGTGCTGGAAAGCGCGCCGCTGGCAGTATCGTCCGGCGGTTCTGGGAGCCGCGGCGCTCGGCGGGATCATCGCCATGCTGATTTTCAGTTTCAGCGGCAATTTTCATGCTTATCTGCTGGCGGCGGTGCTGCTGGGGATCTTCTACGGCGTCTTTTATTTCATGTCGACTTTCCATGCGCTGATCAATCCGGTCAAGACCGCGCGTTATGCGGGCGGCAACGAAACGATCGTGGGATTCACTGCGATGCTGGCGCCGATCGCCGGCGGAGTGCTGGCGATGCGCAGCGGCGATATGCGTTTTCCGTTCTGGCTGGGGGCGGCATTCATGCTGCTGGCGCTGGTTTCCTTTGTCTTTTTTTCAACCCGGGCGTGGAAAAAACAGCGTCCCGCGGACTGAAAAAAGTCATTCAGCTGCCGATCGGAAAGCGGCAGTTACCGTTTTGGGGAAGATTTTGACCGTTTGACCGTCTGCTGCGGTTTTTCCTGCTGCAGGAATTCCATGAAAGCGGGGAGCGGGAGATATCCTGTTCTCCGGCGGATGATCTGTCCATCGGGATCCATCAGCAGATAAGAAGGGACGCCGCCGCGGAAGCCGAATTTCCGGCGGATATCCTGATTATGTTTCACCTGGTCGGCCGGCTGCTGCGTGCGTCTGGGAAAATTCAGATACAGCAGCACCAGATTCCTGGCGGCGTATTCTTTGAATTCCTCCGACCGGAGGACTTCCTTGTCCAGTCTTTTGCAGGGCGGGCACCAGTCTGCACCCGTACAAAGGATGAACATACTGCGTTTTTCCTGCCGGGCCTTGGTTTCCGCAGGACCGTAATTGACAAACCATTCGGGGGCCGGTCCGGGCTGCCATCCGGACGGCACTGCCGGTTCGGGCGGCGGAGGCGGCGGCAGCGGCTGCGGAACGGGATCGGCCTGTTCCTCAGGGCTGAGCTTCGGCAGGATCAAATACGGATCGAGAGCCTCTTTCCGTCCGGCCGAGGACTTCGCAATACTGATCAGCCACTGTCCGTCACGATTTTCCAGAACGATGTAACCGGTGCCGGACCGCTTTTCCAGCCGGTAGCGGATCTCATAGGTTTTGCCGACTTTAACTTCATCGGTGATGCTGACCCGGCCGACCGGGTATCGGGTGCGGATCTCCTCCTTCGGAGCCGCTTTGATCATTTCGCGTTCTTCAGGAACAAAGCAGCTGCGGAAATCCTTCAATTCCTTCGGGCCGTCCGGATTGAAAAACGAGAAATAATAATCGACCGTTTCCCTCGGTTCGGCGCCGCACAGGGAAAATCCGGACATGACCGTCAGCACCGCTGACAGCAGCAGGGAAGTCGTTTTCATCACAGCCTCCGTTTTTTGAATTTTCTTCTGATGTTTCCGATGTAAATATAATTCTCCAAACCGGTTTTTCAAATACGGATCCGGTTAATTATTCATCCGTTTGCGCCGGATCCGGAAACCGATCATTCCGGGTGAAACAGTTTGAAGCGGTATTCTTTCGGGGTGATCCCGAAATGCTGCCGGAATTGTCCGGTGAGGAAAGCGGCACTGCTGAAACCGCAGCGCTGGGCGATCTCCTTGATGGAGAGCCGGGGCAGGGCGAGCATTCCGCAGACCTGTTCCAGACGGGCCCGGATGATATACTGCGCCACGGAGGTCTCCAGGTGGGTCCGGAACATCCGGCTCAAAGTTCGGATGCTGACCCCGCCGGAGGCCGCGATCTGCTCCCTTGACAGCTCCGGATCATCCAGATTCGCCGTGATGTAATTCAATGCCTGATTCAGCACCTCGGGAAAAACATTTTTCAGCTGCTGATTGCTGACTTCCTGCAGCAGCTGGACAAAACATCCGGAGAGCAGCGCATCATCCGGCAGCGGCTGTCCGAGTTCCTCATAGATCCGGTCCAGGATCCGTTCCACTTTTTCCGGTTCCAGCAGGGGCAGGGTGCCGCGGCGGATGGGGAAGAAATGCGAGGCCAGCAGTTCATGAAACGCGTTATGATGGATCATGACCGCTTTCCGCACCAGATCGTCCGGCCCGACCGATTCCGCCCGCTGATAAGGCGTCCGGCTTCGGCTGAAGGAAAAACAAACCCCGCTGGTGATATAGGTCCGTTTGTCGTGCGTCACATGCGAAGTCCCGCTTTTCACCAGACCGTAAATCGCATACCGGCCGCCCGAACTCTGTCCCACAAAACCGGGTTTCCAGCTCGAACGGAACGCACAGTGGAACTGGATCTTATCTGCCGCCGCATCGAATGGTTTCGGATTGATCCGGTATTCTTCATCGTATTGTTTCGGTGACATGTTTTTTTCCTTTTTCTGCCGGGAATGGCCCCTTTTTTTTATCTTTTGGCCCGAAATTGCAATTTTAATATATTGCATCCATTCGAAAAATCAATATATTATTTTGAAAAAAGGAAGAGAAATCATGATCGAGATCA
>SUWI01000305.1 GCA_015061565.1 Lentisphaerota bacterium | reverse complement strand
GCCCGACGCTCAAGAAACTCTATGATGCCATGACCGGCATCCAGTACGGCGAACGGCCGGACACCCACGGCTGGACGTTCGAGGTCTGATAACCTCATGTCTTATCCCGCTCCGGAACCGTGGACTATCTCCCGGTTCCGGAGCTGTAATTATATCCGGGAACAGTGACTCCCATGCGAAAAGCGTTTTTTATTGACCGCGACGGCACGGTCAATGTCGAAGTCGATTATCTGCACCGTCCCGAGGATGTGATCCTCATCGAAGGATTGGGTGAGGCGCTCGGCAAGATCCATGCGGCCGGTTATCTGGCCGTGGTGGTTTCCAACCAGTCCGGAGTGGCCCGCGGCATGTACACCATGCAGGATGTCAAGGCGGTCGAAGATCGCATCTGCGAGCTGCTCAGACAATCCGGCTCCGATGTCCCCGATGCCTTTTACTATTGCCCGCATCATAAGAAGGGAATTGTGCCGGAACTGGCAATTGACTGTCCCTGCCGCAAGCCGAAGCCCGGCATGTTCCTGCAGGCCGTCCGGGATTGGAAGATCGACCCCGCGCAGTCTTATATGGTCGGCGACCGGATGTCCGATCTGCTGGCGGGACAGGCCGCCGGTTGTGCCGCCGGAGTCCTGGTCCTGACCGGTTACGGAAAAAACGAGCAGGAGGCCGCCCGGACCGCCGGATTCACGACCGCGGAGAATCTTTTGGACGCCGTGAATGGTCTCTTGAAAAAATAATCGGTTCTCCGATTGCTTTTCCGGAAAAAGGTGATACATTAACGACCGGGACTGAAATGGAAGATACTGGAAATGAAGAGCAGAAAAAACAGCGATTCCAAAACGAATCAGAAACGCCTGTTCATGCGGATGAAATCGCCGACGGCGTTCGGATCCGCACGCCGTTTCGATTCCGCCTCTTTCATGAATGTTCCTCCCGAAATGGCGCGCCGGGATGCCGCATATCTCTGCTTTTCCGCTTTCTTCCGGAACGCCGACTTGTCCCGGAAAAAACGGGCCGAACGCTGTCTCATTTATGACCGCATCCTCAAACTGCTGGCGGTGATCGAAGAGAAAAGCGAGTTCATCCTCAATTCCGACATTATCGAGAAACGCAATCTGGAGAATGCCGACAGTCTGGCTTTCGTGCGTCTTCTCCGCAAATATTTTACCATTTTGAGCAATCTGGCTTCCGCCTGTAATGAGGAGGCCGCCAAGGCACAGACGGAAAAAACGGCCAGTCTGGTCACTGGCGAGTTTTTCGAGCGTCTGGATCCGATTTTTCTGCAGAATGAAGAAGTGCTGACGGCTTCGGTTAAAGCGCTGCTGACGGAAAAGCATGAACTGTTGCAGAATCAGCAGGCCCAGCGCTGCAAACTTTTTTCCAAGAGCGACAGCGAGCGTTACGAACGCGCTTATGCGCTCTATGCGGAATATTACGCCGATCTGGAAAATATCTGACCGGCATCTGTTTTTCCGGAACACGTGATGGGAATCGAACCCTCATGCACCGCTGGGGCGCTGGTGTATTCGCCAACGGGTTTTCGTTCACTTCGATCATTTCATACCTCCTGGTTTAGAGTTCAAAAACACAAAGCCCGCCGATCCCCAGGAATCGTGCGAACCGTTTCCGCAGTGCGACATCCTGACGCTGCGCCTCCGGCAGGATCAGCACTTTGTATTTGGAAAAGTCGCCGCCGTCCATCGCCCAGGTGCCGCGACAGGAGGAACCGGCATAATAGCACGTTCCCGATTGTTTTCATCACCGGCTTGAATCATGGCATCCACTTTTTTTCCAGCGTGATTCCCAGGGGTTTCTCGCAGAGAATATGTTTTCCCGCCTTAGCTGTGGGAATCGTAACCTTGCCGTGCATCACGGACGGAGTGGCGATGGTAACAGCTTCAATCATCGGGTTCGCCAGAAATTCGTCAAAATTGCTGTATGCCTTGCAATGGAACTGTTCAGCCCGTTTCTGCGCCGCCGCGGCATTGGTGTCGAAAATGCCAACCAGTTCGGTATTATCCAAGGTCTGCATACTTTTGGCAGCGTCAAATTATGGGATATCTGAGAAAAAATGAAGATAAAATAAAAAAATGCCTTGACTTTTTGCATAGAGTGGTGTATTGTATACATTGTTGACTAAAAGTAATACCAGAAAAACAATAAATAAAGACGGGGTTGCATACCGATGAGTAAGAGCAATACCATATACAATGAGATCCTGCGTCGCATCCGTCACGGCGTTTTCCGGCCTGGGGAAAAACTTCCCGGGGAGATAGTCTTTGCACAAGAATTGGGTGTTTCCCGTGTGACGCTGCGTACGGCTCTGAAACAACTCGTTTCAGAAGGAATTGTCGAAAGTTACGGCCGGAGCGGGAATTATGTTTCCATGGCTGTTCCGGGAAAACGTTTCCTGCTGCTGATCGGGGGTAGTACGGAGCAATTGGGGATCGTTGAGCAATATCTTTCTTCACTGCTCCGGCAGAATCTGGCTGATGCGGGGCACCAGCTGGAACTGCTGACAGTAAACGCATTGGAAAATGTTTCTCCGGCAGAGTGGAACGCCATGCTGGCAGAAAGCCGTATCGAAGGTGCCTTTCTGGGAGCAAATTACACACCGGAAGATTCTGCTATGCTTCATCTGTTCAATCATACCGCTGTTCCTGTGATCGCTGTTCACGGCTGTGAAAACGGTGGCATATACCATTTCCCGCAGGTGACCGGAAGCGGAAAAGAGTGCTTTATGGATGGCGTCCGTTATCTTGCTTCACTGGGACACCGGCGGGTTTGTACCATTTTTGCCGAAAACAACACCCGCGGGATTCTGTTGGATATTTACAGGGAATTTCTGCAGTGCAACGGTTTGAGTGATGATCCGGGGCTGATTATGCGGCTTTCTCTCAGTGAAACCAAGGCAGCTGTCCGGAGGCAGCTGCTGGGGCCTGAACCGCCGACAGCGTTTATGTGTTTCTGTGATGCCCGTGCTATGCAGGTTTATGCCGCCGCCCGGGAATTGGGAATGCGTATCCCCGGACAGGTCTCGGTGATGGGTATGAGCGGATATTCTGAAAGACTTTTTGCCATGCCCAGATTGAGTATGGCCAATTTCCGTTACGATCTTATCTGCGCCGAAGCCGTCAAGCTGATGCTCCGTTCTGCGGAATGGTTCGGGCCCGGTATGGAAAATATATTCATTACTGTGCCCCATACCATTGAACCTCACGGCAGTACAGGGCCGGTTCCGGGAGGCGGGAATGGCGAACTGCAGCTGACTGCCGTATCACGTGTTTTTTCCACTGGGCCATACATGACCGGCGAAGAATAATTTTTTCCGGACAGCAGTGAGAAATAATTAAGTAACTTCCGCAAGAGGCGGAAAAGGAGGAGATTATACACAAATATGAAGTCTGGGGGACTTTTTAGCGAAAAAAGGCATCGGAGATACCGCAAAATCGGTTTTGCGACGTCAAAAAACAAATTTAACGACAAAAAGCCAATACTTTTGAAATTGGCTCTTAAGAGAAAGGAAAAGTTATGCCGAACAAAAGATTCCTGGAACATCTGTTCACACTTATTGAACTTCTTGTTGTCATTGCGATCATTGCCATCCTTGCCGCTATGCTGTTGCCCGTTCTGCAGCAGGCAAAGGGCAGGGCGCACACGATCAAGTGTATGAACAATCTGAAACAGATTGGCTACGGTTTTATGAACTATGCTGAGGATACCGCTTGGCTCGGATCCAATCATGAGGGACTTTACGGCTATGAAAAGACCCAGTACTGGTTTGCCCTTATGAGCAAGAGCAACAATCTGACATCCAGCGGTAAAGTTTCTCTCGGATATCTGGATTACCCCTGGCTTGCCAACGGTAAAGCCCACAGTTATATGGAGTGTCCCGCGCAGGCTCCCGTAAACATCAGCAATGGCCGCGGCAATGTTCATTATACCATATCTGGCGCCGTTGCCAGGGCTGCTGCTGTGAAAGCCGCGGGGATTCCCGACCGTAAACTTTTCAAGCCCGAGCGTTTGCAAAAGCCCTCTTCTTCTTTTTATCTGGCGGATAAGATACCGAATAAAGCCACGGTCGATCAAGGAGACTCCGGCAGTCTGCCTCCCAATCGGCACAATAAGCATGACAATGTTTTTTACTTCGATCAGCACGTTGGTTCGATCCCGGTTTTTCCTGCCGGAATCGTTGCTCCTGCGTGGAATGTTTACTGACAATCTAAAAATACGGGGGTTTTATGAAAAAAATTTTACTCATTTTATTGTCTCTTTCTGCGGCTTTTTTGGGGGGTGCAGAAAAAGTTATTCCCATCTGTTTCAAGCAGGACCCGGGGATCGTGATTGATGGCCGCCTTTCCAGAACTGATTGGGCGGATATCAAATATGAAGTAACCTTTGCTCCCGGCAGAGGCAAGCAGGGCGGGTATAAGATTTTCAAATTCAAGGGGCCGCAAGATATTTCTGGTTCCGTGAAGGTCGCTTACCGGGCAGACGGGCTTTATTTCGGGTTCAACGTAATTGATGATGTGCACAGACAGAAATGCACCGGGCGCACCGCATTCAAAGGGGATCATGTGGAACTTTTTCTAGACCTCGAACCTCTTTTTGCCGGTAAAGCTACGGTTTTCGGTAAAAAACAGTTCCAGATCCTCTTTTCTCCCGGGGCTTTTGACGGGAAAATCAAGCCGGAGGTTTTTATGTATCATCCGGTGAAACAAAATCTGACCACCCCTGTGGCGGCGGTCAAAACCTCCGCTGGCTACTCTCTTGAAGCCTTTTTGCCATGGAGCGTTTTCGGATTGAAAGCTGCCCCCTCCACATCCACCGGCAAGCTTATTGCCATGGATTTTCTTATTTCCGACACCGATGGTGAAGAACCTGTCCAGGAAAAATTTCTTTACGCCGGAAAAAGTCCTTACACTATGGCAAGAGGACGGATGCTCAACTTCTATCTTTCCGACTCCCGGGGAACTCTGCCGGCTGATCTTAACGTTTCCGGAAAAATCAACTTCTGCAAAGATCTGCTGCTTGACGGTAAAACTCCTGAAAAAATATATTCCTTTGATTTTACACCTGCTGCCGGTGCGACTCCTGTACTCAATTTCTATGGCTGGAACGTTACCGATGGA
>SUWI01000304.1 GCA_015061565.1 Lentisphaerota bacterium | reverse complement strand
GAGCACGGTGCCGAGCAGACCGAGCAGCGGAGCGACCTTGGCGATCGTGCCGAGCAGATTGATGAGGCTTTCGAGCCGGGGCAATTCGACCAGAACGGCATCGTCGATGGCGCGCCGGATATCATCCTCGTTCTGATAAGCCTGGATCGCCGCAGTCAGGATCCGGGCGACCGGCCCGGGTGTATTGTCGCACAGCGTCAGCGCCTCGATCATGCCGTCGCGCCGAAGCACATTGACCAAGCCGCTGATCAGTTCGCGGACATTGATCTGGGCCCGGTAGAACTGAAACCATTTGGCAATGAAGATAAAAACCGCCAGCAGACTGCAAGCCAGAATCACCCACATGACGACCCCGGCCTCCATGCTCAATTTCCAGAAATCCATTTTTCAAAAATCCTTTCAGGGGTTGAATTTGGTTTTTTTTAGTTTTTCAAAACGGTCGGACGCTTCCGACAGCGGGATCAGCCCCGCATCCGCCAGCCAGTGCAAGGCGATCCGGGCGTATTCCAGCGTCGACCGGATCGGCTGCCGGGCGGCAATATCGATCAGCGCTTCAGCAGAACGGACGCACCAGACCATTTCCACGGGATGGCTTTTGACGCCGGCTGCGGGATATTTATAAAGCAGCTGACGGAACTGTTCCGAAGCGGGTTCCCGCTCTCCCAGCAGGAGCAGACACCGTCCCATCCGGAATGCACCCATCGCGGAAAACGCCGGCGGACAATCACGCTGTCCCAGCATGGACTGATAGGATTGAACGGCACTGTTGAGTTCGTTTTGGGAGCTGACCGGGTCCGCGGAAGCGATCGCCAGCAGGGAATCGCCGATCGAACCGTAAGCGGCTGCCGCCAGCGCGGAATTCGGTCGCAGCGCAGTAACTTTCTGGTAAAACGGCACGGCGGACTTGAAATCGGATTCTTTCCGGAGAATGTCGCCATGCAGATAATAGGCCTCGGGCAGGACTGCGGCATCGGGGAATTTCTCATAAAGAGTGTTCAGCAGGGAGAGCGCGGTTTTCCTTTCGCCTCTGCGGACCGCCTGGAGCGCCATCACATAAAGCGCCCGGGCCTGGACAGCGGGAAAACGGGAGTTCTCCGCCAGTTTTTTCAGTTCCCCTTCCGCTTTATCCTTAGACCCTTCCTCCGCATAATGCGCCGCCAGCCGGAACTGCGCATCCAGTGCATATTCGGAAGCCGGATACTGTTCCGCCAGACGCCAGGATTCCCGCTCCGCTGCCACTTCATCGTTGCGGCTCAAATAGATCTGGACCAGCCACGCGGCAGCCTGCGGCGCCAGAGGATGTTTGGGATAAGCTTTCCGGAAACGTCCCAGCCGTTCGGCCGCCAGTGCGGTATCCTGCAGGAAAAACGCCAGCAGTCCGGACTGATAGAGTGCATCGGGCAGCAGCTCGTCCCAGGGTTTCGCCTGTTTCAGAAAATCATTGAACAGTTTCAGCGCGGCCCCTTTCTGATTTTTCTGCATCCGGGTGACCGCCTCCAGATAAAGCAGATGAACGGGATCGACCTGAGGAAGATGGCGGAGACGGTTCAGAAAAACCATGGCACGGTCCGGCTGCCGGCCGTCCAGACACGCCCGTGCGGCCAGCAGACAGGCCTGTTTCGCTTTATCCGGCCAGCGTTCGGCGATCTTCTGATACTGGCTGCAATACCGGTCAGGCAGGTTCAGCCGGACCATGATCTCCGCCAGCAGGAATTCCCCGTCGGATTCCTTTTGAGCGCGGAAGTGATTGCGGATGGTTTTTTCCGCCTCGGCCAGACGGCCGTTCTGGGCCAGCAGCATTGCGTATTCGTAGATAGCCTGAAATTTTTCCTGGTCGGTGGAATTCATATTGGCAAAAACCGACTCGTAAAGGTCCAGTGCGCCTTTGCTGCTGCCGGCATCGCGGAGCAGGCGGGCGGTCCGGAGTTTGATGTCGGAAGTCAGCAGTGAATCCTTGAACAGATCCAGCTGGCTCATGGCCAGACGTGCGGCATAGGCCTTGTCTCCGGTCTGCGAAATGACTTCGACCATGCGGTTGAGCGTCTCGAACATCTCGTTCTTGTCGGTCGCGGCATGAAATGCGGCACGATAGGACAACAGGGCATCCGGCCAGGCATTGATCTTGACCATGGCATCGCCATAGGAGGAAGCGACCAGATAAACCAGGGGATCCGAACCGTCGCGGAACGTGCCGGCGAGACTGCGCCAGGCGCCGGATGCGGCTTCCGCACCCGACTGTTTCAGCGTAATATAGGCCGCCAGCAGCGAATAAGTATCCCGTGCTTTCCGGTTCTCCGGCGGATTGGCCAGCAGCAGATCCCAAGCCCGGTCACACTGTCCGTCCGAAGCCAGACAGAGGATCAGCCGGAGAAACGACTGGCGTCCGAGCTGCGTGCCGGCGGCCTGACGGCTGAGCGGCTCATACTGCGCCGCGGCCGCTTTCCATTCACCCTGTTTTTCCAGAACCTGAGCACAGGCGAAAAGAGTCCGGAGCCGCCGGGGATCCTGCAGCGGCAGCGAAGACAGCAGTTTCCGGTAAAGTTCACCGGCTTCGCGGTATTTGCCTTTCTGATACAGGATGTCCCCGCGCCACATGGCGATTTCCGTTTCCCTGCCTTGCGGAAAACGCTTTTCATATTCGGCCAGACGAGTTTCGGCCAGCGGGGTCAGCCGGCTCATGATCAATGCGTCCATCAGACGCTCATAAGCGGTTTTGACCGCATCCTGATCCCCGGATTTATCGGCGAGCTGCAGGTATTTGGTGTAAAAGCTGACCGCCACCGGATAATCGCGCTGGGCAAAGGCTCGGTCGCCCGCCCGCAAATCGGCATCATCCAGCGTTCCCTGCGTCTGTGTCTGGCCGGACTGCTGCGGAGATACCGGCTCATCGGCCGGAATATCCGCCGACAGCACCGCCAGGATAACGGACGCAGAAGCAGCAAACCATTTGTTCAAGACCTGCTTCCTTTCAATTGAAAGCGACCGGAGTCGGAATTAGGGTTTCACCGCGCTGTCCACCGCCGGCGCTGCAGGTTTTTCAGCAGCAGCCGGTTCCGGTGAGCCGCCGGCAGCTCCCGCTTTGCGTTCCGCCAGCAGGGATTTGATCTTCGCCAGGATGCGTTCTTCCATGTCATGATTTTCCTGAAGATACGCTTTCACCGCTTCCCGGCCCTGCGCCAGCTGTTCGTTTTCGAACGAGAACCAGGAGCCGCGTTTTTCGATCAGGCCCAGGTCCATGCCGACGTCGATGATGGAACCGATCCGGGAAATGCCTTCGTTCCACATGATATCGAATTCCGCCGTTTTGAACGGAGGCGCGAGTTTGTTCTTGACCACCTGCACTTTGGCGCGGGCGCCGACCGCCTCGCCGGCGGCGTCTTTGATCGTCTGGATCTTCCGGATGTTCATCCGGATCGAGGAATAGAATTTCATGGCGTTGCCGCCCGTGGTGGTTTCCGGATTGCCGAACATCACGCCGATTTTCTCGCGGATCTGGTTGGTGAAAATGCAGCAGGTCCGGCTGCGGCTCACCGCACCGGTGATCTTGCGCAGCGCCTGCGACATCATCCGGGCCTGCAGACCCATGAAGGAATCGCCGACCTGGCCTTCGATTTCCGCTTTCGGAACCAGCGCCGCCACCGAGTCGATCACGATGATGTCGACCGCATTGCTCGCGATCAGCGTATTGACGATGTTCAGCGCGTCTTCGCCGCAGTCCGGCTGCGCGATCAGCAGATTGTCGATATTCACGCCGATTTTTTTGGCATACGAGGGATCGACCGCATGTTCCGCGTCGATGAACGCGGCCACGCCGCCAGCTTTCTGCGCATTGGCGATCACGTGCATACAGAGCGTGGTCTTACCGGAAGATTCCGGACCGAAGATCTCAA
Organism: Lentisphaerota bacterium; assembly: GCA_015061565.1. Lineage (GTDB taxonomy): Bacteria > Verrucomicrobiota > Lentisphaeria > Victivallales > UBA1829 > SIG94. Next base: position 1,244 of record SUWI01000304.1, on the reverse strand, counting down.
TGATCCGGCCGCGGGGCAGTCCCATGATGCCCAGCGCAATATCCAGCGAAAGCGCGCCCGTGCTGATCACCGGCACATCCACCGCCGAATTGTCGCCCAGACGCATGATCGCGCCTTTGCCGTATTCCTTTTCGATCTGTCCCAATGCGATTCCCAGATTTTTCGCCCGTGCATCCGCAACGGCCGACGATGCCGTTGCCGGCGTGGTCTTCTTTTCTGCCATCTTTCTGTCTCCTGTCTTGTGTCCTGATTTCTTGTGTCTTGTTTTCTTGTGTCTTGAAACTTAAATATCCAGATCTTTCACGCCGGCGGCATGTTTTTCGATATATTCGCGCCGCGGATCCACATCGTCGCCCATCAGCAGGGTGAACATCCGTTCCGCTTCGATCGCGTCTTCCATCGTCACCTGGATCATTTTCCGGCGTTCCGGATCCATGGTGGTCTCCCACAGCTGGTGCGGATCCATTTCGCCCAGACCTTTGTAACGCTGGATGCGCAATCCCTGCCGTCCGTTCTTCTTGACTTCCTCGAACAGTCCCGACAGCGTGTTGACCGGCGTTTCATTGTCGTTTTCCACGATATTGAACAGCGGGGTTTCGCCGTGATAGATCGTCTTCGGATCATACGAGGCGGCCGTCAGTTTGCGGCACAGATCCTCGCAGGAATTCGCTTCGTAGATCTCCGTCAGGTCGATGGAAGGATGCAGTCCGACGCGGGCCGGAGCCGCCGGGGCACTTTCCGCCGGAGCCGTTTCAGCAGCGGCCCCTTCGGCCGGAGCAGTTTCTGCAGCGGCACTTTCCGCCGGAACTGCCGCAGGATCGGCCGGAGCGGCGCCATCGGCCGGAGTTTCCTCGCCCAGCACTTCGGCGATGGGCGGCAGATTCTTTTCCGCCTCGGCGATGAAAGCGGCTTCTTCCTCGCGGGTGTAGACAAAGTGTTCCGAAATGGTGCCGTCCGGATTCCGGACCGCGATCTTGGCGATCGGGAACTTGCCGTCTTTTTCCAGCGCGAAATACTGATCGGGATCGATGCCGTGCCGGTGCAGGCCCTGGACGATCTGATTGGCGGAGGTCACGAAGGCCGCCACTTCGGCGATCTTTTCCGCCGTTACCAGCGAACCGTCGGCCGCATTGCGGACTTCGATGTCTTCGCAGCCGTTGCGCAGCAGATAACGGTCCAGCTGCTCGTCGGTGTCGATATACGATTCATTTTTCTTGCGCGTCACTTTGTAGAGCGGCGGCTTG
>SUWI01000303.1 GCA_015061565.1 Lentisphaerota bacterium | reverse complement strand
CCCCGACAGATTCTTTTTCCATTTCCTGAAGCATTTTCCTCGCACCATATACATTACCTCCATGTCTGGCTGGTAATATAATGCAAGGTTTCACCAATAAAAGATGCGGCTGACTAACCGCTTACCTGTGTTCAGGAAGATTTTGCCGGGAAGGTATGTCCATCAAGTAAAACTATCTCTGAACAGATTGAATGTCTGCGGAACGAAGGGTTTGCTCCATGCAATATTGCAATACTGACTTTTTACAAAGAAGACTTGCAGCAAGTTCAATTGCACTTTAACTGGAAATGTGGTGAGGACTATAAAACGTGGAAGTCGACAGAGAATCAGAACTGGGATAAAAATTCCTATATCTGGTGCGGCTGTATTCAAGGTTTCAAAGGATTGGAAGCGGATTGTCTGCTTCTGATTGGTGATGCTCCCAAAAATATGCTCGGTCATACCGCAGTCACGCGTTCCAAAATGGAATTGTTCATGATGAGCAGTCGCTGATGGATTGAGCAGCTGACCGAAGGCATGGATTGCGTGTCAACCATCTTATATTGCACCCGTTGAAAGTAGTGCTGAATCTAGTGCCGTTCGGAAAAGATGCTGAAATACCGGAATAACCGGACTGCCCGGCTGAAAGAGTGAGGAAACACCCATGGCAAAACATAACGAACAACAGGATAATACCCAGGCTTCCGGACCCGCGGCCACGCGGAATTGGAATTTACTTGCCGGCTGGGATTGGGCGAATCTGCTGTCGAAGCAGCCCCAATTCACGGAACATTGCGACTGGAACAAGCTTGGGGGCTGGGATTGGGCGAATCTGCTGTCGAAGCAGCCGCAATTCGCGGAACATTGCCGATGGGGAAAACTTGACGGCAGTGATTGGGCGGATCTGCTGTCGGAGCAGCCCCAATTCGCGGAACCTTGCCGATGGAAAAAACTTGACGGCAGTGATTGGGTGGATCTGCTGTCAGCCCAGCCGCAATTTTCCGTCCATTGCGATTGGAACAAGCTTTCCGGCGGTGATTGGGCGAATCTGCTGTTGAAGCAGCCCCAATTCGCGGAACATTGCGACTGGAAGAAGCTGGATCCCTGGGATTGGGTGAATCTGCTGTCGGAGCAGCCCCAATTTGCGGAACATTGCAATTGGAACAAACTGAAACAACTTTCCAGCGATGACTGGGCATATTTGCTGTCGGTGCACCCTGAAATCCAAAAGTTCATGGATAAGTCATCCGCATTGGATTTTCTGGAATCGATCGACGGCGTGAAGTATCTTGAGAACGCTTTCCTTTCGCAGTATCCTCCCGTCGGGAAAAAGAAGAAATCTTAACTTCCTCTATATTTGTGCATTGCCCGCCGCAACGCCTCGTCCGCAGCCGTTTCCAGGAGATATTCCAGTTTCCGCAGAATGCGGTAATAGCTGAATATGCCGACCAGATCCCGATTCTCCAGAAATGACCGGTAAACATGGGTATCGACGGCTGTTTCGTTTTCGGGATAGGAAATAACCCGCAACGCCCGCAGAACGGCGCGTCCCGCACCTCCCTCGACCCGGCGGCGGCAGAAGCTATCCGCGAGTGCGGTAAAACCGCCGTACCGCCGGGAGTGGAACCAGAACGCAAACAAGTTGTTTTCCGGTCCGTTTTTTTCCTTTTGTTCCAGCAGCAGAAGGCTGATCCGGGCTGCCAGCGTTTCTTCATCCAGATCTTTCAGACAGTTCACCGCGGCAATGAAGCGCTGCCAGTTGGTCGGTTTTCCGCCGGACAGAAAATTCGGGTCATGCACTCCGGCGAGGGCGGGAAACAGTTCCAGTGAAACGGGAACCCGTTCCCATTGTACCTCAGCATCTTGCCGGAAAAGAGCAACCAGTCCCTCGGCAGTGATGACCGGATGCGCCCATTTCCGTTTTTTCCCGCGGGAATGGCCTTTGCCGCGGCCCTGCGGGGGAAACAGAACATCCTGGTCATACGGATCAAAATCCAACAGAAAATCTTCATCATCATAACCGGAATCATCCTCGTAATCCTCGTAATACTCATCATAGTCATCATCCTCCGGAGAAGGAATGCTGAAAAGCTTTTCGACCGCGGCCTTCTGCTCTTCGGTAAGCAGTTCCGAAAAATACTCGACCATTTCTTCGATAATACGCATCTTTCACTCTCCTGATCCAGAAATCGGCACATAAATGACTCTGCCGTAAGGAAACTGCCTGCCGAAATCCTGTTCCGGGAGACACCACAGCACGTCATAGGGGATCTCTTTTTCAGGCGGATAATCAATGACACCATCAGTGATGACCAGAACGGACGTGACACTGGGGTCTTCCGCCAGTCTCAGCATTGCCGGAGACATATCGGATCCGCCGTATCCTTCGACCTGATATTTATCAAGCCGGTCGATATCGACCAGTTCATCTTTGGTAACCTCGGTATCGCATTGAAGAATATGGGCCTGTTCCATCTCGACATTTCGTGCGAATGCCTTGATCTGTCCCAGCAGGTATGGAATGGCGAATGTCATCGAGCCGCTGGTATCCAGAACGATATGGATCGTTAAACATTCCTGGGTCCGACCGGGGAGGATGATATCGCTGCGGAATGCGCCGCGGCGGGATGCACGCGCCCAGGAACGTTTGGAAACGGCGGCCCCGTCGAACCATCGCTGCATCGCCATCTGCCACGGCGGGACATAACTGGACCGCACGATATCGACCGCCATCGTACAATTGCCCGAACCCAAACCCGGACTATTGTAATCGCCGAAAGCGGAAAAAACGGCATTCATGGCCGCGGCACTGCGGCAGATTTCCAGCAGCTCCGCATTGCGCTTTTCACGATCTTCCGGTTTTTCGTCCGGGAAAAGCGTTTTTTCCGTTTCTTCCCCGAGCATATCCAGCGATACACTGATCTCCGGTGGTTCATCTTCTTCGGTGCCGGAACTGTTTTCTGCCGGATCCGGCGCGGATGACGGAGCTTTTTCTTCGTCGTCACCATCTCCTCCGAAAACATTGGCAAACGGATGATTGGAAAAAACCCTGCTGCCGGGATTCTCCTCTTCCTCTTCCTCCGTTTCGCGGTCGGGAGGGAGGCCCCAGGAGGCCGTTTCGGGAGAGACACCAAGAGTATTCTTCAAAGCAACGACATAACGAACCATCTCTTCCAAAGAAAATTCCGATGCTTTAGAGGGGAGGGTATTGTATCCGGGAGGCTGGAGGAACCGAAAATGAAAATATTGCCAGTTGAGTCCGTTGCAGGGCGGATTAGCAAGATGCATCGTGTCGCACAACTGTTCGTTGATCAGAAGATCGTGGGCGATATTGAGAGACTCCTGATCCGGAAACGCTTTTCCGCGTTCGAAGATCATCTGCGCCAGATGGAGCAGTTCATGGGCAAGGATAAAGGCTGTTTCCAAGCCGGGGGTGAGCCGGTGAAAAAACTCCCGGTTGAAAAGCAGTTTGCCGGAACCCGTCACGGCGGCCGTTTCGATCCGGTTGTCGAAACGGATATCCAGTTTGCTGAAGATTCCGCCGAGGTAAGGGAAATAGGATTTCGCGATCCCTTCGGCGATCGTCAGTTTCTGTTTTTCTTCCGGAGTGAATTCCTGCGAAATCATTTCATTCTGCCTTGATTTCGATTCCCGTCATATCGAAGAACAGTTTAACCAGTGTTCGGTCGGCGCCGAGTTTGCCCCATGCCGGGACGCAGTTCAGCATTACGACCACCTTCTCCTCGTTGCTCAGTTGTTCGAAAAAATTCCCGCAGATCTCCGGAGTCATTTTACTGTAATGTTCCCAGCTCTCCGGATCGTTACTGATCTTCAGCATCATCGAACGGATCTTCTGCAGCACGAACCAGCGCAGCGTATTGCCGCCCTCGGGGTCCGCTTTCGGCAGCAGATCGGGAGAAAAGATATATTCATGCGGTTCCTTAAGACTTTGCGGCGTGAGATCAAGTTTCTGCACCTCCATGAAAATCTTCGCGTCTTCGGCGGAAACCGAGCCGAATACCACCGCTTCAGCAGTTTTAGCAGTCAGAGCTCCATGGCTCTCCAGCAGATCCAGCGCCTGTGAAAGCGACGCCCACGCCCGCGGGGTGGAAAACGGCACCGGAAGTTCGGGGACCGGCCGCTGCAAGGCCATCGGAATCAGCAGAATATAACTGATGATATCCTCCCGGATATGATTTGCATAGGCCCACTGCACCCACTCCTTGACATTGACCTGGACCTGCAGAATGATCGCCCGGTTGATCAGCGCGGCAGAAAGGCTGCGGACCAGACTGCGGTCCTCCGCCCGGTTTCCTGCCGCAACCACCCAGGTCCCCTCCGGCAGTTTGTGTTCTCCCAGCCGACGTTCCAGCAGCAGGGAATAAAACGCCTTCTGGATATCCGGAGCGCAGGCCGGCAGTTCATCCAGAAACAGACAGAATTTTTCCGGTTTTTCCGGCAGCAGGATCCGCGGGGGACAAAACACCGACCGTTCACCGACGATCCGCGGGATCCCGCTGACGTCTTCGGGTGCGATCTGCGTGCCCAGCAGGGAACGGCATTCCAGACCGGCCGCAGCGGCCGCCTGCCGGACGGCGTCGGATTTCCCCACTCCGGGGGCGGAAAGCAGCAGAATGCTTTGCCGGTGTGCCATGGCGGATATGATGTTTTTTGCTTCAGCGATTGTTACGGTAGGCAGTGAACTGTCGTTCATAGAAACATGATCCTTTTTTATTGATTAAACCGAAGTGCCGGCGGAGCGTCACTCCTGCTGGAAAAACGCCGTCCGCTTACGGTTCCGGTTCACGCGGACAGCGCTGTCCTGATTCCGAAAAATATGATGATGATTGTGTAAATATCAAGCGCTTTTTCCGGAAGTTTTCAGGTTTTATACGGCCCTTCGGGCAGTCAGCTGTCGAGTTCCGGCTGACGGGCTCATCTAATCATTCGAATCAGGACCGTCAATTCTCTCCTTCGGTGAGATAAAAGAAGTCCTGGCGGATGATAACGGATCGGCGCTGGGGATGACAGGTTGATTCAACCTGGAAAATAGACTCGGCCCGGATCAGCATTGAAGAATCATATTAGTTCGCACAAAATCTGAGGCGGAAAAATTTTTTCAAAAAAAAATTAATTCTTATTGAATTTCCACTTGACTTTTTCTGATTAGG
>SUWI01000302.1 GCA_015061565.1 Lentisphaerota bacterium | reverse complement strand
CAGCGCCCGCGGCGCCACCAGTGCCAGCACGCCCGCTTCCTCGGTGAACGTCAATCCGTCGGGCAGCACTTCGCAGAGGCAGTTGTAGCAGAGGATATACGACTCGAAAGTCCCGACGCTGACCACCGGCACCGCGGCCTTGATCCGTTCGTCCATTGCCGCCAGCCACATGGTCTGGTTGCCGCCGCCCGAGGCTCCGCACGCCCCGATCTTGTCTTTCTGCACATAGGGCAGGGAACAGAGCAGATCGATGCCGCGCATGTTGTCGACCAGCTGAAGCCCCATCAGGGTTTCCCCGAACTGGAATGCCGCGCCGCCGAGCAGGCCGCCGTGACTGACGAATTTGCCGTGTTCCGGGCAGCGTTCGCCGGTGCCGAACGCATCCACCGCCAGGCAGACATACCCGGATTTTGCCAGAATATGACCCCGCTCCTGGATGCGTCCCGCCAGACGGCCCTGTTCCCAGTGTCCGTGCAGATTGATGACGGCGGGGAAGGGACCCTTGCCGTCCGGCACATAAAGGTTTCCGGTCACGCGCACGCCCGGCCGGCTCTGATAACTGAGGTTGTGGATCTTGTATCCATCCAGCTGAATGGTCTTGGTGATCTTCATTTTCAGCGGGACCGAGTGATCGACGGAAACGCCGAGGGATTTCCAGATTTTGGAACGGAGTTCATCCGGTTTCCATTCTTCCAGCGTGAAAGGCAGCTGGTGCATGCGGCGCATCCTTGCTGCCTCGTTCCGCAATTCGGATTCGGCCAGCGTTCCGTTGAAGCCGCCGTTGAACACATCCGGCAGTTCGATCATTTTTTTCCCTTTCTTTTCCGCGGCCGCCGTGGCGAGCAGGCCAGCCAGCAGAATGGCTGAAAATATAAGTCTGAAATTCATTTTTCCCTCCTGATGCTCGGCCCGTCGGAAAAGGAAGTCGCCAGGACTTTGACCCGGTTCTTTTCCGAGATGCCGTTTTCAAAATGTTCCATCACCATATCGACCGCATTCTCGGCGATCCGGCGCGGATCGGTGAAAATGCTGGCCAGGAAAGAATCGTCCTGCTTGCAGTCGTATCCGGCGAGCGCCAGATCGTCCGGCACGGCGATCCCGAGCCGGGCGGCTTCCTCCATGACCTGGTGCGCCATCCGGTCGTCATGGCACAGCAGCACGTCGGGCCGGTCCGGCGCGGTCAGGATCGCGGTGATCTGTTCCCGGAACGTGCTTCGGACGGCCCGGATCACATACCGGCATTCCAGACCGTTCCGTTTCAATGCTTCCTGCATGGCGTCGGGCCGGTCGGACGCCACATAATGGAATATCCGCGTGAAAAATTGATTTCCGATCACGCCCGCCGAACGGCAGCCGCGTTCTTTCAAAGTCCGGCACAATTCATCCAGCCCGGCAGCCGGATCGGCGTAGACCGAGCCCGTATTGACATTCGGGACATTGCCGGAAATGCACACCTGCGGGATCTCCGTATGGCGCAGGATCTGCTCCAGAACCGGATCGCCGGACGAATTTTCGCCCAGACCGCCCAGATGGATGAGTCCGCACAGCCGGGGGAAATGTTCTGCGGCAAAGGCTTCGATTTCATCCGACGAGGCGCTCGGATCGGGTGCGCGGAGCATGATGCAGGAGATCTTCCGCTGCGAACTGCGCCCGATCAACCCTTCCAGATAGGGCACAATTCTGCGGTTGTCCTGTTCCATCAGTTTGACGATATCCATTGCGATCAGTACGCCGATCACGGGATAGGCGCCGGTGATCCGGGTCCGCGCATCGGAACGTACCACCAGTGATTTGTCCGGCATCCGGCGGACCAGACGGTCGGCGATCAGCTGTTCATACGCCCGGTGGGTGGTGCGGCGGCTCAGTTTCAGCTGGAGCGCCAGTTCCCGTTCGGACATCAGCGCCACATGGCGGTTGGGCGGCAGCGAGCGGATTTCGCGCACCAGCGAATGATGCAGCTGCAGGTGCAGCGGCTCTCCCGATTTGCGGTCCGGATTCAACTTCCGATAGTCAATATTCGATTCCATAAATCATTCATTCCATGAAAATAATAATGGATATGGCTACCTGAAAGATACCATGAAAAATAAAAAATACAAGTGACGGAATTATTTTTTTACGAAAAAAGTTCGGCGGAAGTCTGGCCGCAGAAAATCTGACATTGAGACCACCGGGGGGAGGATCGGACGGACAAAAACGTGATTTTTCAATTCCTGCCCATTATTTTATTTTGCAGGACCGATCCCGTATATTTGATTGATGCTGTCGATGATCATGCTGACCGCCACCACGGTAAGCAGCAGCCCCATCAGTGATTCCAGCGCATCCAGCGGTTTTTTCCCGAGGCGTGACGATATGGCTTTTCCTCCGAGAAGGATCAGCATCTGGACTGTCCAGGCAATGAGCAATGCGGCCACATTTTCATAAATGTTCACCGACTGGGTGACCAGCATTGCGATCAGGCCCGGACCGCAGATCAGCGGAATGGCCAGCGGCACGATGTACGGTTCTTTCTCCTCGGTGACGGCGTTTTCGGAAAAAGAAGAAAACACCATCTTCAGTCCGATAATGAACAGGATCAATCCGCCTGCGATCCCCAATTTGTCTTCTGAGAGATGCAGCAGTTTCAGAAACATTCCTCCTGCGAACAGGGCAATGAGCATGGCGGCCAGCGCGAACACGGATTCCCGGAAGATGATGTGACGGTATTCCTGTGTGGAATTCCGTTTCAGCGTAACGACAAAAACCGGCAAATTGCCGAAGGGGTCCATCATCATCAGAAACAGCAGGGACCTTGAAAAAACAGACTCGAAATTCATGGTTTCTCACACTTTTTTACATTGATCGCGCTTTTATAAATCATTCATTTTCAAAAAATAATTTTCGCTGTGGTGTGATTTACCATAATACCACAAGAAATGAAAAATACAAGTGGCAGAAAATTTTTTTCGAAAAAAATGCCGGCAGAATGCCGTTGACCCTACGGTTTCTTCCTGAATTCGCCCGGAGTGCGGCTTAGAAAAACTTCAGACTTGCGATGATATACTTGAATCTTCAAATCAGCCGCAGTATTCTTCCTTGATCCAGTCGGTGATATTGCCGGCTCCGGAATCGAAATTGACTCCAAGGAGCATGATGCGCTTGCCTTCCTTGCGGAATTTCACGGCATAATCTTTGTTTTCGATTTGCCGCATCGCCTGGTCTGCGGACTTGTTGAGCTTGAACTCGATCACATAGATCCAGTCGCCTGCGGCAACCATCATGTCGATCCGTCCGTTGCCGGTGCAGATTTCCGCCTGGACCATCAGCCTGAGCAGGTCGCAGATCACATAGAAAACCGTCTGATAATAATGCTCGTTTTTGATCTGGATCGGATATGGGATACCGGCAAAAACCGACTGAATCAATTTGATGAATCCGTCCGCATCACAGGAACCGACCGCGGTAATGAGTTTGCCGAAGAAATCCGGAGAGGATTCGCTTCGGATCGCAGTGCAGTATTCCAGCAGCTGTTCATTGAAGGACCGTTCCACTTCGAGATTCGGGAAATCCAGATAATACTTCCGGATGGTCTGATCCGTATAGGGGATCTTTTCGTCGACATACTTCTTGATGGTCAGGTAACCGGACTGGAACAACAGGACCATCGGCTTCAACCGGGTGATTTCGAAAGCATTGAAAAACGATTCCGAGACGGGATCGGTAAACATCCCGGAATAATTGAATTTCGATTTCATGATCAGTTCCAGAAGGAACGTGGATGTTCCGGTCTGGAACCAGTAATTGTTGAACTTGCCGCCTTTTTCAAAAAAATTGGCCAGGGAAACGGGATTGTAAACGGTTTCGGAATTTTCTTCGAACCGGAAACCGTCATACCATTTTTTGATTTCAGCGAGAAAATCCCGATGGGAATGCAACTGCCCCTTTTCCGCCGCTTCGATCTGGTCCCTGAAATTGGATTCGAATTCAGTCTGAGTATATCCCAGCATAGTCGCATACCGGGCATCCATCGTGATATCGGTGAGATTGTTCAGATCGGAGAACAGTGAGACATGACAGAATTTGCTGACGCCGGTAATGAAAGCGAGCCGGAGCATTCCTGATTTTTCTTTGATCACGGAATAGAAAACCTTGAGAGCAGACAGAAAATCGGAGACATTCGGCTTCGAGATATTGTTGAGAATGGGTTTGTCATATTCATCCAGCAGGATCACGACATCGCCGTCTCTGTCATGAAGCGTTTTGATCAATCTGTGAAACATGGTATCGGAAGTCGTTTCCTGCAATTCCACGCCGTTGATTTCGGCCTGTTCCATGAGGATTTGCCGGAAACTTTGCTCCATTTTTTCCTCCGAGCTGAAATCGCGTCCGTTCATATCCAGGTGAATGACCGGATGTTTTTTCCAGTCATACGGCTTATCATTGATCGCCAGCCCTTTGAAGAGTTCTTTTTTCCCTTCGAAAACGGCTTTCAAAGTGGAGAGCGTCAAGGATTTTCCGAAGCGGCGGGGGCGCGAGAGGAAATACGCCGCTTTGGCAGGTCTTATCAATTGCCAAATGGATTCGGTCTTGTCCACATACAGAAAATTGCCCTGTATCAGATCTTCAAAACAGTAAACGCTGCTGGTTAAATCTTTCATTCTTCTGCCTCCCGCAGTCTGATAAGGACTATACACCGGTTTTTTCATTTGTCAAGTTTATTTTCCGGAACCGGACGTTACGAAAAAAAGGCCGGGAAATGCCGCTGCCTCTTACGGTTTCTTCCTGAATTCGCCCGGAGTGCGGCCGCGGTATTGCCGGTAAATACGCGAAAAATAATAGGCGTCCGCAAAACCGGACCGGTCCGCCGCTTCCTTGACCGTCATTTCCGGATGCCCTTTCAGCAGTTTTTCCGCATGCGAAAGCCGTTTTTCGATCAGGAGTTTCTTGAAGGTGGTCCCTCCCTGCTGCAGGAAATGCGAAAGGCTGGAGATGCTCCTTCCCAGATGCCGCGCGGTCTCCGGCAGCGTGATGTTCCTGGTCAGGTTCTCTTCGATATACCGCACCGCCGCCCGGTAGAGATAATCCCCGCCGAGCGTGATCAGCTCGCTCCGCACGATATAATCCACCAGCAGCTTCATCAGGCCCGCCAGACTGTCCATTTCGTCGGAGCGAGCTGATCAC
>SUWI01000301.1 GCA_015061565.1 Lentisphaerota bacterium | reverse complement strand
CTCAGCCGCCCGAAACAGGAGGATCAAGCATGAAAAAGAACGCACCGATACCGGCCCGGACCATCGAACGTATGGTGCTCTACAAGGGGATCCTGACCGATCTGCAGTCGAAAGGGCTGCAGATGCTGTTCTCGCATCAGCTGGCGGAACTGGCGCACAACACCTCCACCCAGGTCCGGCGCGATCTGATGGAGATCGGCTGCATTGGCAGTCCCCGCCGGGGGTATAATGTTTCCCAACTGATCCAGGCGATCTCGAAGCTCCTCGGCGGTTCGCGCGAACGCATTATTGCGCTGGTCGGAGTCGGCAATCTGGGACGCGCCGTGCTCTCTTATTTCACTTACAAGCGGCACGGGCTTTCCATCGCGGCGGCTTTCGACACCGACGAACGGCTGGTCAACCGTGTGATCTCCGGCTGCCGCTGCCACCATCTGGACCGGTTCGAAGAACTGATGCAGGAAAAGCGGTTCAACCTCGGCATCATCACCGTGCCGGCGGATGCGGCGCAGAGCGTGGCAGACCGGATGACCGGCGCCGGCATCCGCGGCATCCTGAATTTCGCACCCGTGCCGCTCAGTGTCCCGGAAGGGGTGTTCGTTGACCGGATCGACATCGCCAGCACGCTGGAAAAACTCGCCTATTTTACCGGATCGAATTGACAACAGGAGTAGTTTCATGGACAAGATCATCATCACAGGATTTCCGGTCGATGCTGTCATCGGCACCTTTCCGGAAGAACGCAAACAGCCGCAGAGGCTGATTTTCGACCTGACCGTCTGCGGCGATTTCTCCGCCGCGGGCAAAACCGACACGCTCGAAGGAACGGTCAACTATCGCGAACTGGAAGAAAAACTGGCCGCCTTGGCGGAAAAATCCAATTTTTATCTGCTGGAAGCCCTCGCGGAAAAAACCGCGGAACTCTGCCTATCCTATCCGGAAGTCACCGGCGTAACGGTCCGGATCGTCAAACCAGCTGCCGCCCTGCGCGGGGAAAAGATCGCCGTGGAGATCGAACGCGGCCGGAACTGAGTCCCGGGATACGAGACGGGTCTGTTCCCGATACCGGTTGGGATATTGATTTATCCCTCGTTTTCAACTCATCAAGGGGGAAACATATAACAGTTTGGTGCAACAATTGAAATTCGATTGCTCCTTTTCCATGATGCCGGTAATTCGTGCTCAATTACCGGCATCATGGTAATATAATCCGAAAACATGCAAAAGTCAAGAAATATTACATCGGAACAATGATATTTATCCGTATCCATCCACATTCATCTAATCGGTATTCATCCGTAATGATCCATATCGGTCCATCATCTCAACGTATCCGGATCAGAGCGGAAAAAACCGGGATGCACGGTTTTTCTGCACATCCCGGTTCCTTTTTGCAGATCGAAAGCTGATCTTATTTTTCTTCGATGACGAAATCATCGAACAGCGTGGTGCAGTTTTTGCCCGAAGCGCCCATGGTCAGCATGATGTCGTTGCTCTGACCCCATTTTCCGGTCGCGGGGATCGGACAGACCAGCGTGAATTTCTGCCAGGTGCCGTCGGAAACCATTGATTTGCGGAAGATGTTCGCACCGGTGAATTTATTTCCATACCGGGCCTGCACGCCGAGACTGACCTTGCTGCCCGGCACACTCTGCTTGAACATGAAACTGATGGTATAGGTCCTGCCGGGCCGGATCGGGAAGTGGTTCAGGTAACAGCCGCCGCCGGTATTTCCGGTCTTCATGACCAGCGCGCCAGGCTTGGCACAGCCTTCCGTTTTGGAATGATAGAATTCCGAATCGCATTTGCTGCTGCCGATCCAGACCGGCCAGGCGGTATCCATGCCGAAGCGGCGGGGATAATATGACGCCGGCGGGAAACCGACCATCCGGAACGAACGGGCCGGAACGAAGATCGTGAATTTGCCGTCCTTGACTTCGACCGGCTTGTCCTTGTATTCCTCCCGGGCGGTGAAACTGCCTCCGGAGATCCGGCTCACATCGATCTCGGTCCGGCTGGGACGGTAATTCTTGTTGGCCAGAATGAGCAGGTACCGTCCATCCGGACAGCGGTAATAGGTGACCCGGACTTCCGGCTTGGAAGAAAGGATCTCCCTCTGTTCATGGTAGAGGCGGCAGACCGTTTCCGGCGACTGGACCTTGTATTTATCCATGATATCCCAGACTCTTTCCACCGGGACGGCGAGGGCATAGGATTCGATCGTTTCGACATCATGACTCAGCAGCATGCAGAGCATGGATTCGGTGTATTTGGGCTCCTTGTAATACTTGACATCGGCCTGGCCGAGCGCGGGCAGATGCATCACGCCGACGCCGAGCACGTTCTTGTTGAATTCCGAACGGTAGATGTCATCGGAAACCTCATCGGTATAGCCGTAGGGATTCCGGCGGAGCAGCACATTGTACTGTTCGCCGGGGAACCAGTAGTCGGCCATGCCCTGGATCATCGGCAGGTACTCCCGCTGTCCGTGCAGCATCACCGTCTTGCCGTATTTATGGGCATGGGCCACGGTCCGGCGGATCAGGTCGCGGGTGGTCAGCACGGCATAACGGTTGATCTCGCGTCCGAATTTGTCCTTGAAACAGCAGCCGTGGAGCTTGCTCCGGCAGAGGCGGTCGCCGCACAGGTCGTAATAGACCTGCCAGATCCGGTCGCCCAGCGGATGCGTATAGAGATTGTGCTGGCTCCACAGGAAAATGTCGTTGACCGACGTGGAGGTGCAGGTGGCGATGGAAGGATACCGCATGCGCTGGTATTTGCCGGGGGCGATTTTTTTCAGGATGCCCATGTTATAGCTGTAGGACCCGGGAGTCTCCCAGTATTTCCACAGATAGACCGCCGCGGGTTCGTGGGCAGTCAGACCGATCCCGCCGTAAACGCTGCCGGTATTGGGCACCCGGTTTTTGTTCCGCAGCGGGAATTCCTCCGGATCCGGATTGTGCGTAAAAATGGTGGTGAAACCGGCGTCGCCGCCCGTGTTGATCATGCTGAACCCGCCTCCCCCGCGGGAGTCCCCGAATTTCAGCACCCGCTGTTTCTCCGGCAGCGGACGCGCCGGCGTGGCGATAAAGATGGCCCGGTAAGGCGTATCATCCGGCAGCACGACTTTCTTGTTGATCATCTCGACTTTCGCAGCGCCGGTCTTCTTGTTCACATAAAAGACCGGTTTGGCGGGATCGTAGACCCAGTTGGCATCATGTTCCATGGTGTAGGCGAAACCGCCCTTCATTTCGGACACCTGCCAGATCATCTTCACCCGGCTGCCGGCCTCGGGATACGGATGGGTGAAAACTTCCGATTTCCCCTCGTAGACCCACGGCGTCATCAGGAACTGCCGGTTCGCAGGCGACATGGTCCACTGCAGTTTCATATCGGAGATTTCCGGTCGGCCGGAAATGACCCAGTCCAGCAGGATCATGCCGTCGTATTCCACCCGCGTGGAATAGCGGACCGTCATCTTGCCGAGTTTGCCGGTTCCCGTGAACGTGATCCAGCGGTTTTCACGCTTGACCGGACCCGCTTTCCAGACCGGTTCCCTGCCGTCGATCAGCAGTTTCGGGACCTTTTCGAACAGGGATTTGCCGTAGCAGAGCACCTGTTCCGGAAGCGGACCGTCACCGAATTTATAGGAACGGTTCCACAGCGTCACGGTGCGGCCTTTCAAACCGAAATCTTTCCACAGCGCGGGCACTTCATCCTCGTCGCCGTAAGTGCAGCCCACCCACGGCATATCCGGCCGCACGATCGATTTGGTGACCGTATCCTTGCCGATGCGGGTAACGAGCGTGTATTTGCCCGGCTTGTCCACCCCTTTGAAGATCCGCGTTTCCATGGCTTTGCCGAAGGTGAAACGGCCCATCTGCGACTTGCCGTCCGGTCCCTTCAGTTCGTAATCCATGACGAGCTTGCCGGCCTTCAGCAGTTTTTCCTGCGACGGAGAAAGCGAGGAAAAATCGAATTCCGCTTCCAGCTTGTCGATCTTCTTTTCGTGTCCGATATTCACCCCGTTCAGCGTGATGGAATAAGCCTCGATCTTCTCCTCGCCTTTTTCCTTCAGCAGACGCAGATACCGGTTGCGGATCTCCAGCGGGGACAAGACCCGGCCGTAAATGGCGAAATCATCGATCCCCGTGCTCCATTTGTGCTTGTCGTCGTAAAACGGAGCCTTGATGCCGATGAAGGATTCGGGGTTGTTTTCCGCCTTCAGGTCGGCGGTCTTGGCGGCCTTCGCGGGCAGCGAGGATTCGGTGATGAATTTCCCGTTCAGATAAATCGCGATCTTCCGGTCGTTCCAGGTGACGGCGATCTGGTGCCACTGTCCTTTTTTGATCCCTTTGCGGGGAGCACGCACGCGGCCGCTGCCGCTGGGCGGTTCCGAGCTCCACCAGTCGAAATAGATGTTTTCCGCAAATTCATAAAGACGGTAGTCCAGATAGCGGCTGCCGTTCTGGAAATAGAGCCAGGCCAGGCAGATATTGCCGCGCTTCTTGCCGTCCGTGAGTTCATCGCCGGGATTGTAATCCAGACCCGCGGTCCACAGGATCAGGGTCCCTTTATGCGGATCGACATTGCCTTTCGGCGGGAATTTCAGCGCCTCGCCGGGTTCGGGCTTGAACGCGGACTGTCCGTCGAAGCCGATCAGCCCGCGCAGCAGCAGACCGGTATCGGGCATGGTGGAGGAGATCTTCTCCCCTTTGGCAAAATCGGCATTCACCCCTTTCCGGTCGAACGAAACCAGGAAAGTCAGATCTTTTTCCGCGGTCTTTTCCGTCAGCTTGCGGCTGAAATACCGGCTTTGCGCACTGGCGGTCAGCGTCATCAGCGCCGCGGCGCAGCCCAGCAGCATGTTCTTCGTTCTCATGGTTTCTCCTTATGGTTGATTTTGGCCTTCCATGCAATACTTCTTCTGATTTCCGGTATATTATACAATGTTTTTTCCATTCTTTCAATAGGTCAGGATCAAAAATGTCCCAAAAAACGGTCCGGAACCGCTTATGGCATCAGCGGAATTGGGGATGTCATTTTCTCCCGTTCGCATCATCAGGGTCTACCTTTCCTCATCTTTTTTTCATCTTGAGCCAATTTCAAAACGTTTTGGCTCTTCTTGTTAAAAAGTTGTTTTTTTCAGCGTCAAACCAATTTTGACGCATCGACTGTGATTTTTTCTTGAA
>SUWI01000300.1 GCA_015061565.1 Lentisphaerota bacterium | reverse complement strand
CCTCCCCGGCAGACGCTGGCGCATCGGCACCAAGCATCCCGTCAATCAGACCATCGACGAATGCTGCGCCATTTTCCGCCGTATGGGCTTCACCGCCGCCGCGGGTCCGGAAATCGAGACCGTCTACAACTGTTTCGATGCCCTCAACGCCCCGGCCGACCATCCTTCGCGCGATCCCAAGGACACCTTCTATTTCGATGACGGCCGCCTCATGCGCACCCAGACCAGCACCGTGCAGATCCGCACCATGCTGTCGCGCAAGCCCCCGATCCGCATCGTCTCCCCGGGCCGCTGCTACCGCCGCGATACCCCCGATGCCACTCACGGCGTCCATTTCCACCAGATCGAAGGTCTCTATGTGGACAAGAACGTTTCCATGGCCGACCTCAAGAACACGCTGGAAGCTTTCGCGGTCGAATTTTTCGGTCCCGGCGTTTCGATCCGGATGCGCCCCCATTTCTTCCCGTTCACCGAGCCCAGCGCCGAATGCGATTTCTCCTGCGTCATGTGCGGAGGCAAAGGCTGCCGCGTCTGCAAGAATTCCGGCTGGCTGGAAATCCTCGGCTGCGGCATGGTCAACCCCAAAGTCCTCCGCAACGTCGGACTCGATCCGGATGAATGGCAGGGCTTTGCTTTCGGTATGGGCATCGAACGCCTCACCATGCTCAAACACCGCATCGGCGATCTTCGGCTCTTCTCCGACAATGATCTCCGGTTCCTCAAACAGTTCTAAGCGGGAGGATGCTCTATGAAAATTTCTTTGAACTGGCTCAAAAATTATATCGAACTCAAAAAATCCCCTGAGGAACTCGCCCAGATCCTGACCATGGCCGGGCTCGAAGTCGAGGAGATCGCCGAACTCGGCAAGATCCCCGCCGGCGTGGTCGTCGCCAGAATCCTCAGCCGGGAAAAACATCCCAACTCCGACCACCTTTCGATCTGCCAGGTCGATCCCGGCAGCGGCACCCCCGTCCAGATCGTCTGCGGCGCTCCCAACTGCGACGCCGGCAATGTGGTCCCGCTCGCCACGCTCGGCACCGTCTTCAAGGAAGCCGACGGCAGTGATTTCGTGATCAAGAAAGCCAAACTCCGCGGTGTCGAATCCTTCGGCATGATGTGTTCCGCACGGGAGCTCGGCCTCAGCGAAGACCACGACGGACTCATGATCCTGCCGCAGGACTGGAAACTCGGCGATCCGCTCGAAAATTATATTGAAAAGGATACCGTCTACACGGTCGAGATCACCCCGAACCGCCCCGACTGGCTTTCCCACTGGGGAGTCGCCCGCGACGTCTGGGCGCTCTGCGGCGGCCGCCGGTCCTTCCCGAATGCCCAGCTCCCCTCCCCTTCCGGCTTTGAGGACTGGAGTTCGCTCGTCACGGTCCAGGCCCCGGATCTCTGTCCCGATTACTCCGCCCGCGTCATCCGCGGCGTCAAGGTCGCGCCGAGTCCCGAATGGCTCCAGAAACGCCTTTCCGCGGTCGGCATCCGCCCCATCAACAATATCGTGGACATCACCAACTTCGTCATGATGGAATTCGGCGAACCGCTCCATGCGTTCGATTCCCGTTTCCTCAAGAACAAGAAGATCGTGGTCCGCCGCGCCGCCGATCAGGAATCGATCGTCGCGCTTGACGGCAAGAAATATCAGCTTGACTCCAACATGCTGGTGATCGCCGACGCCGAAAAACCCGTCGCCATCGCCGGCATCATGGGCGGCGAATACAGCGGCATCATGCCGGACACCACCGAAGTCGTGCTCGAAAGTGCGTATTTCAATCCCACCAGCGTGCGGCTGACTTCCCGCAAGCTCGGACTGACCTCGGATGCCGCTTACCGTTTCGAACGCGGCGTCGATCCCGACATGATCGAGACCGCCAGCACCCGCGCCGCGGCTCTCATCCTGGAACTCGCCGGCGGCGAACTCGTCAGCGACCTGGTCCGCGTCAAGAATTCCCGGCCCGACCATCCGCGCATCCTCTGCACCTTCTCGAAGATCAACAGTCTGCTCGGCCTGGAACTTTCCAACCAGCAGATGGTCGACATCTTCCGCAAGCTCGGCCTCGGGATTTCCGACGTCGGCGATGACACCTGCGTGGTCACCATTCCCGGTTTCCGCATGGACATCAAGGAAAATGCCGACCTCGCCGAGGAAGTGGCACGCATTTACGGACTGGATAATCTGCCGAAAAAGCGGGTCAGCGCGGTGCAGGCGCATCCGTTCAGCCAGGACGACTGGGCTCCGTTCGAAAAGCTCCGCAATCAGCTGATCGCCGCCGGTCTCGACGACACGGTCAATGTCAGCATGCTCGATGAAAAGACCGCCCTCTCCGATCCGATCTTCGAAGCGGGCGATCTGATGAAGATGAACAACCCGATCAGCCTCGATCTCGCGGTGCTGCGGGCGTCCATCCTGCCCGGTCTGCTCGCCTGCGTCAAACGCAATGTCTCCCGCAAGAACAGCGATCTGGCCCTCTTCGAGATCGGCCATGTCTTCTGCAAGAATCCGGCCAAATATCCGGAAGAACGCGATGAGCTCGCGATCGTCCTGACCGGCCGGGCCCATGCGGAACGTTATTCCGCCGAACGCGCGGTCCAATTCGATTTCTATGACATCAAAGGCGTGCTGGAAAGCGTGCTCGAACAGCGCCGGCTGAAATCCTATGAGTTCAAACCCGCGTCCGATCCCCGCTTCGTCAAGGGCGTCTGCGCCGAATTGTTCATTGACGGCAAAAAGGCCGGCGTGCTGGGCAAGCTCAATTCCAAGATGACCCAGGGCATGCGTCTGCAGAGCGATGTCATGGCGGCCGTGATCCAGCTCTCGGTCCTCTTCGGCGCCGAAGGCAAATCGATCGATTACGAACCGGTTTCCCAGTTCCCGCCGATCACCCGCGACGTCGCTTTCCTCGCACCGAAGGATCTGGACAATCAGCAGGTTCTGGACTTCATTGCGGCCCAGAAGATCCCGAATCTTGTCCATGCGGAGATCTTCGACCTGTTCAGCGGCGCTCCGCTCCCGGAAGGCGCCAAGAGCATGGGTTACACGCTCACTTTCCGGTCGATGGAAAAGACTCTGACCGACGTCGAAGTCAATGCCGCGCACGAGAAACTGCGTGATGCCCTCGCCAAGAAATTAGGCGTGGAACTCCGCTGAGTCAACCTCGAAAAGCGATCCATACAGCCGGGAAGCGATTCCCGGCTGTTTTTTTGGTATGTACGCCATGTGTGAGTTGGCTTGCCGGTGAAACTGCACTACAGGGCGGACGAGCTTGCCAACCAAAGCGATCTGTCTGCTTTCGGAACTGGACCCCCTGCCGGCTCAGTTTCTCCGTGTGCATTTACTTTTCCAATTATCGGAAGTGAAAAAAAATGAAAAAAAACTGGAATTTCAGGTTGCAAAAATCGAATAATGGAGTATAGTTCAAGGATATGCGCGGAGAGATGCCTGAGTGGCCGAAAGGAACGGTTTGCTAAACCGTCGTAGGGGTCAAACTCTACCGCGGGTTCGAATCCCGCTCTCTCCGCCATTTTATTTTAAAAAAACTCAGGTTTGGATTTTTATCATTCCAAAAATTCCATTGATTATTAACAGTTTATAAAATCTGAATCCAGGTTTTCTTTTTGCTTTCAGAATTCAGAAAACCTGGTGAAAAGACTCCGCATATGCAGTTGTAATTTCTGAAAAGGGGGGATTCCCGCCTCAAATGCCGGTCGGGCGAAATGAAAAACCAAGTAACCGGCATTGTTCCTGCCAGTCATCCGGCAGATCCTGCATCCGTGCGATGGATAAACCATCCGGAATGTGACCATTCACGATATCTTCAACAATGCACGGAGCAAGATTGAAAAGAGAAACGATTCTGGTAACATAAGGTTCGGAAAACCCGACTTCCTTTGCCAACCGGGAAATACTGGTGACCTTCCCGGAGAACAACATTTCTGCCCATTTCCACGACAACGCGATCATCCGGAGCAAACAATGTCTGTTGCTATCGTAATTCACGCCGACGATTTCAACGTGCGTATGTCCGGAACAGGTTTTTATGCTGGTCGGAGTCGCAAAAATGAGATTATCTCCTTCTCGTCTTATGTGAGACTGCGATCCGGCGATCCGAAGCTGGGCGGATAACTCCCGCTCCAATTTGACATATTCCTGTTTCAGATATGTCCATACCCGATCCGGGAAAACCTCGACTCTTTCGATAATCGAATCCAGTAAATCTGTTTTGGCATCAGGAGTCAGTTCGTTCCAGAAAACTTGAAAGTGATTCATTTCCTCCTGAATGCTTCTTTGCCGGATTTCTGCTTGAATGCATGCGATGCGTCGGCTGAGCCTTTTGATTTTTTCCTGTGCTTCCCGGCAGCTGAGTTCATCTTTGCAATTAAAAATATAGGCTCGCAGGCCAGAACGTTCTTTTTTCATGTCACGAAGGAGTTTCTTTCGCAGCAATTCGCTTTCCTCACAAATCATCTGCTGCATGGAGTTGGTCATAATAGCGTCCAGCTGACCTCAAAATCGACTGTATTATCACTGCCCAAAGTGTGGCAGGAAAAAACTCTCTTACAGTTTTTTCAAGTCTGACAAAAAACCAAGTTTTTTTGAGCTGAAATCCGGTTTTCAGACATTGGAAAAAGATAAAATACGAGTTTTTCCCCCTAGTAACCATCGCCCAGGGAAAGTAAATCGAGTTTTTGCAAAAAATTTGAAAAAAAACGATATCAAAGGCGTTTTTTGTTCTGGAAAACCTTCGGCATAATTCATCCGGACCGGTCAATTACCGGCCCAAGGGGATAGGTCCGCCGATTTACAGACCGTATTTCGCAATGTAGCAGATACATAAAAACAGTCCGAACGGCAAAATGATGTATTTGAACAGGCCGCAAATTACTTGGCCGACGGCGGTGGCGATATTGCTCAGCAGGGCGATTAAGCCGATGGAGACAAATGCCAAAAAGAGGATTCCCATAATGTTTTTTTCTCCTTTCTCTGGTTGATCGTGAAATGAATATGATCCTGACCGACAGGTGTTCTCCTCGAAAAACGAAAACACCTGCCGACTGTTTCCTGCTTATGGAGTAAGCGATTAGTCAGCCGCATGTCGGAAGCCGGATTGAATCGTCAAAAACAGAAATCAATCATTTCGTTTGATCGGCAGACTCACTTGCCGTGCCATTGATTCGGCAGGAGAGAATCCAGTTGAGA
>SUWI01000299.1 GCA_015061565.1 Lentisphaerota bacterium | reverse complement strand
CGGGCTGGACGGCAACCGACCTGAACTCTGGTAATGTGCCTGACTCTGCGGCACCACCACCCTCTGGCATGGCAGAGGCTCCTGCTGTAAGAACCCATGCAGACAAGACAGCAGGAGAGCCCCCGTGTGGAAGTGATGCCCCCATACGAGAACCCTAAGTCATCCCGGAGGTTTGAGGGTGGAAATGCCTTCAAACTTCCGGTCTTTTTTAACCTCAAAAAACGAAAGGAAACGAAAAATGGGACTTGACATTTATTTAAGCAAGAAAACTTTTATCGGAGCGATGTTCAAATCGTGCGGAATCACTGGTGAAATTCGTCTGTTCAAGCGAGGGAAGAAAATTCCGATCAAACTCGACCGGGTTTCATACGTGATTGAGGATATTTTCCAAGGCAGCAAGACCTGGTGGCTTTATCACTGGCTGGAAATCGAATTGCCGGAAAGTCTTGGGAATGCGGAAGAACAGGAAATCAGCGAGCCCCTGATGGATCGTCTTCATGATGCCTGCGTTGAGGTTCTGGCGCACCGAAACATGACCGATTTCAGGGAAGTTTGCAAGGAAAAGCTGCATTGTGAACTGAAGCCGGATATCAGTGAAGAAGCGCTGAACAACTTCCTTGATGAAGTGGACGAGCTGGCACAAGCAACCGATCCCAGCGAAAAAACGGACGATGCGGTTTTCATCGTATCGGCTTCATGGTGAGGTGGGAAATGAACTGTCCAATATGCGGCGGTAGAGGTTATATCGCCAATACGGTTCGAGGTCCTGCCACTCTGATAGGAACTGGTGCAGGTGGTTACGTTGCTGCCAGTGCCGGAGCCCATACCGGAGCTGTTGTCGGCAGTCTGATCTTTCCGGGGATCGGAACTTTGCTGGGCATCCTTGTAGGTGCCGCTGGAGGTGCCGTAGCCGGGAATACAGTCGGCAAACTCGTGGATGAAAACGTAATCCGCAACTGGAAATGTCCGGACTGCGGGTATACATGGAGGATTTAAAATATGGAAAAGCGTTGTCCTTACTGCGGATCAGATGACGTGATCGAATGGGATGACGGATACATCTGCCGAGACTGCGGATGTGAATTCGAGGCCCGCTAAAGAAAAGGCTCCACGTGGCTATGAAAGGTTGCTGTGTGGAGTTTTTTTTATACCTGGGAGCTGCTGTAAGAGCGCTGGTGCCATTTTAGCGGAATAGATGGTCCTGTGTTCTGTTGAGCACCAAGAGCAAGAAGGTAACGTGCCAGCCAGTCTTTGAGATTCCATTGATTTTCGGCGGTGATGCGGATGGTTTCGAGTTCATAATAAGGTTGCTGGGAATGTCGGTGCCAAAGCCGTGAAATTATCCCCTGCGCTTCCAAATCGAACTGTCCATCGAAACTGCCCCGTTCCCAAATCACAAGGAAAAACGAACTGAGATACGGATTATTCAGCCAGAGATAGGCAGAAACGATCCCTTTCCGTAAGAACGTAATTCTCATCGTATCCAGAAAGCCGGAAAAGTCAGGGATGAGGGGAAAACGATAAATGTGGATGGAGCAGGAACCATAACGGTGCATATAGGTCTCGGTAATGTCAATTGCTTTCGTCACAATTGGAGATTGCTGATTTTCTGGCATTGCGGAAGGGGCGTCCTTTCATTTTTGAGGCTAATTTGGGATGTCGGAAATATTTTCTTATAAAATAATGAGACATTTCCATAGGTAGGACGCAAATGAAAAATCGGCAGGGAAACGATTACTGGATTTCTTCTTTTACCCAGTTGGTGAGTTGACCTTTTTCAGAGTCGAAATTGGCACCGATGAGCATGATCCGTTTGCCTCGATTCCGGAATTTGTCTGCATAATGTTTATCTTTGATCTGCTTCAAAGCTTCTTCCGCAGTCTTATCCATCTTCAACTCGATCACATAAATCCATTCACCGGCACAGAACATAAGATCAATACGGCCTTCGTTGGTATGATGTTCGGCTTCGATGAAGAAGTGCAGCATCATGAAAATCACATAGATGATGGTCTGGTAATCATGTTCCTGTTTCCCCCGCATATCATAAGGGATATTGGCAAAAAGTATCTGCAGCCGTTTCATGAATCCGTCCGCATTTCCCGTGCCGATTTCCTGGATCAGTTCCCGGATCAGCCGCTGAGACTGGTCGGTCTGGACATTGGCATAGTATTTCAGCAGATGGTCATTAAAAGAACTTTTTACCTCATGGTTCGGGAAAACCAGAGTATATTCCGTGTTCTGCACTTTGGTGAAGGGAACCGGAACTTTCACCGTTTTTCCGATAGTCAGATAGCCGGTCTGATACAGGAGTGTCTTCGGGTTGAGCTGGTCAATCTCAAATGCTTCAAAAAAAGCAGCAGACACGGTGGTTTCCAAGGCTCCAGGCAGATCAAAACTCTGCTTTTTCATAAGTTCAAAGATAGCGCTGGTGGTACCGGTCGAAAACCAGTAATTGTCGAATTTACCGTTATTTATGAAGAAATTTGCCAGAGACACCGGATTGTAAACGGTCTCGGAATTTTCCACGAAACGATAACCGTCATACCAGTTCTTGATTTCGGAAAGCAAATCATCATGGGAAAATCCCAGATGCGGTTCGACCGAGGCAATCCAATCCTTGAATGAATTTTCAAATTCGCTCTGAGTATAACCAAGCATGGCAGCATATCGTGCGTCCATAGTAATATCGGTCAGGTTATTCAGTTTGGAAAACAGCGAAACATGGCAGAATTTACTGACGCCGGTGACAAAGACAAAACGCTCGAAATCCATCTCTGCCTTTATGGCTGAATAGAAGTCAGCCAAAGTATTCCGGATTGACAATATTTCCGGACTGGCAATATTTTCCAAAATCGGCTTGTCGTATTCATCCAGCAGGATCACAACCGGAGCGGTCTTTGCAACTTCTTCAATCAGGTCGGAAAATGAGGACGAAAGTAAATTCCGCTGGATATTCACATTGACATTGTGCTGTTTAGCTAAACGGGACATCATTCGGACCAGATAATCCCGTAAATCCTCTTCCGTATGAACATCACAACTGGCCATATCCAGATGTATAATCGGGTAAGGCTTCCAGTCGTAAGGCTTGTCGTAAATCGCCAATCCTTTGAACAGCTCCTTTTTGCCTTCAAAAACAGCTTTCAAGGTGGAAACGGTCAACGATTTTCCAAAACGGCGAGGACGGGACAGGAAATAGGACTCTCCGGCAGGATTGATCATCTGCCAGATATATTCGGTCTTGTCAACGTAGAGATACCCTTCATTGCGAAGTTTCTCAAAACTGTAGACACTGGCTGTGAGATTCTGTTTCATAAAGTCCCTCTTCATCATGGCGTAATCTACATGCCGACAGAGTTTTTTTCAAGCAAAGATTCCAAAAACCCATGGGTTTCGCCCGTATTTGACAGGATCTATCGGTATGATTCGACAGTCAAGACCGGAATTGTGAGATTTTCGATTTGCAAAAAAGTTGAAGGCGTGATATATTCTGATGTCTCCAAATTAACAGGGAAGAGGGTTTGACTCCCGATTTGGGAGATGGATCATTGGCAGTCAAAACGTTTCCCCATTTTTTCCCCGAAAATGGCAGAAATTCCCCAAAAATTCCCCAAAACGGGCTTTGGAATTTCCTGGTGGAGGAGTTCTATAACGTTCCAAATTTGAGAACGTTGCGGGAAAAAATGCCAAATTTTGAGCGTAATTTAATGGTGCCTCTCAGTCCCGCCCGGGGCGCCATTTTTTTGCCCGGCAAAAAAACATGAAGCCGTCGGCTTCGCTTCGTGCCGTGTCAACGGCGCTTCATGATCCGGAGGATCGCTTCATACGGCAAAGCCGTGTTTCATTTCCTGCTTTCCGGCTCCTGGCGGCGAAGACGCAGGATATTCTGCCGTTGCGCTTGAAAAAACCGGTCGCGGTGCTATATTCTGAAACGCATAACAAAAAGGAATCTTCATTATGAAACTTTTTTCTTCCCTCGGTAAAATCGCCGCCGGTCTGCTGCTGATCGCCGCCGCAGGCTGCTCCCAGTCCGCCAAAGTCCAGACTTCATCCGCCGCCGCCAAGACCAAAGTCCCGGCTCCGGTCCCGGCCGGCTACCGCGTGGTCAAGGATCTGCCGTATTATCCGAAAGACTTCCGTCCGCTCAGCGGCGATGCCGAATATGCCGCGGAACGCTGCAAACTCGATATTTACATCCCCCAAAAAAAGGTCGCCGAACCCCTGCCGGTGCTGCTCTTCTTCCATGGCGGAGGACTTTCGCGCGGCAGTAAGGGAATGCCCCGCGGACAGCGCGGACTGCCCGCCGAATTCATCATCGTGACCGCGAATTACCGCCTTTCCGGGCCGCGTGCCAAATGCCCGGATTATCTGCACGATGCGGCGGCCGCGGCGGCCTGGACGGTCCGGAATATCGCCAGATACGGCGGCGACCCGGATAAAGTGTTTGTCACGGGTGCGTCGGCCGGCGGATATCTTTCGGCCATGATCGCGCTGGACCGCCGCTGGCTCAAACCCTTCGGACTCGACCCGCGCAAATGTTTTGCCGGCGTGCTGCCGATCTCCGGTCAGATGTCGACTCATTTTCAGGTCATGATCGAACGCGGACAGGAAGGGCAGCCCCTGGTCGATGAATATGCGCCGATCTATCATGCCGCGGCCGATACGCCGCCGATCGTGCTGTTCTGCGGTCAGCCGGATATCGAATTCAAGGCGCGCGTGGCGGAAAACCTGTTTTTCCACGCCGTGCTGACTCAGCTCAAAAAGAATCCCGATGCGAAGATCTATCAGATCAACGGTTTCAACCACAGTTCGGTGGGGGTTCCTGCCGGGTATCTGACGCGGCAGGAGATGAAACGTATTCTGCGTCAAAGAAAAGCCGCCCAAAAATCCCCCCGCTGAAAAAAAATCAGCCATAAGCATCTGTTTTACTGCTATACGATCCGGCCGCTGTGTTTAGAATGAAAAGCGTCCGGATTGCTGCCGTTGAGGCGACTGTTTCGTATAAAGTTCCTAATGCTCTTTCATCTGAGCGAGTTCTTCTATTTCCTAGGCGTCACCATGGGAACGGACTGCAATTTGGTAAGCGATTAGTCAGCCGCATGTCGGAAGCCGGATTGAATCGTCAAAAACAGAAATCAATCATTTCGTTTGATCGGCAGACTCACTTGCCGTGCCATTGATTCGGCAGGAGAGAATCCAGTTGAG
>SUWI01000298.1 GCA_015061565.1 Lentisphaerota bacterium | reverse complement strand
GGGACGGCGGGCAGGACGGCAGCTGGAAAAACGCCACGTCCCGGTCGAAACGGGCCAGGGCCTGCCGGGTATTGTTGCCGCTCACGCCGGAATCGATGAGCTGGAATTTGCGTCCGAACCGGTGGCGCAGACCGACTTCCAGCACATCCACCCAGTGCATGCACGGCATATAACGGTCGGTATTGGACGCGCCCAGCGCGACCAGCCGGAAATGTTCGCTCTTCTGAAAAAGTTCGACTGCATCCTGAAAAATCTGCGTACCCATGTTCTGTCCTTTCAATGGGGGAGGGTGAAACTCATTTCGCCGTTGACCGGCTGGAAGCCGTAACGGACATAAACCGAACGTCCCATCGGGGAGGCGTTCAGGAAAAGCTGGGCGCAGCCGGTCTCTTTCGCGGCCTCGGCGAGCTGATCGACCAGCAGCTTGGCAATACCCATCCGCCGCCAGGCCGGACGGGTAAACATGTTGGTGATGTAACCGTGTTTTCCCGTGGGATTTTCGAACGTGGGCGGATGCACCTGGATGGAGAGGCCCGAACAGGCCGCCGCCTGCGTGCCGTCATAGACGATATACGAAATGAAACTGCCGTCCGCGAGGTGTTCACGGAAAAAGGTGAGGAGGTATTGATAAAACTCTTCATCGGACATGGGACAGGAAGCGGTTTCGCGTTCCTTGCGCATTTCCAGCCGCATTTCGGCGAGCAGTTCGGCGTCCTTGACTTCCGCACGTTTCAATATGAAATCCATAAAATGATCCTTGCTGGTATGAGTGAGCGTTCATCCTGTAATGTAACACTGAAAATGAAAAAGTAAAGAGCCATAGTATCAGTTTCGGTGAATTTCCGGAACGGGGAAGGAGGAATCTTCTTTGCGCATATCCAAAAAAAACCATTCCGCATTTGTAATTTTCTCCCGTATAGATTATATTTCAACGGAATGAAAGCCAAAAATCCAACAGCAGCAGGTCAAAAACCAATGAAACAAGCAAAAAAAATCATCGGCTGGTCCGTTTTTTCCATTTACCTGATCCTGACCTTGACCGCTGTATTTTTTCACGAACCCTGGGAGGATGAACTCCAGCCTTGGATCATGGCACGGGAACTGAGTGCCGGCGAGATCATATACTGGATGCGCTATGAGGGACATTTCGCCTTGTGGCATCTGATCCTGCATCCTTTTGCCGCATCGGGATTCCCGCTCGATACGCTGAATCTGATTTCATGGATCCTCTGCGTAACGGGTACCGGTCTGCTGTTTTTCCGTTCCCGCCTGCCTCTATGGTCGCGCTGTCTGATGCTGTTCTCCTGCGCGCTGCTCTACTATTATCCGGTCGTTGCCCGTACTTACAGCCTGATTCCGCTGACCTTGTATTTCCTGACCGTGCTTTATCCGGTTCGTCTGCGGCATCCGTTCCGTTACGCCTTTGCTGTCCTGCTGCTGATGTATATTCACCCCTATCTGGCCGGAATGGCGGGGATGCTCGGATTGTTTTTCCTGTTCGACCTGATCCGGCACAACCGGCGGCTGGAGGGAGGGCTCCGGCTGAGGAAAACCTTCCTGCCGCCGGCGGTGATGCTGGCGGGTGCGCTGGCAGCATTCCTGATGGTCATCCCGGCCGTAGGCGAATCCCATGTGGTGCCAAAAACCTTGGCGGGTTTTTTCGGACAGGAGTTTTTCGTTCCAATCGTCAACGTGCTGAAGATACTGCCTGACGGCCGGCATACGTATTATCTGGCGCCGGTCCTCGGCCGCCTGACGGTATCGGTTTTATACTGGCTGTGCATGGCGGCCGGTCTGGCGGTGCTGTGGAAAACCTGCCGTTCGATGGTCTGGATCTGGCTGGGCGGTCTGCTGTGGATGCTCATGATGTCGGCACTGGTCTATCCCATGCTGATGCACCGGGGATACCTGCCGTATCTGTTTCTGGTTTTTGCTCTGGGACTGCCGCTGTCGGGGAAATTGCGCAAAGAAAAAAAGATGGGCGGACTGAATGCCGCAGCCGGCATTTGCATTGCCGTGCTGTCGGTCATGACCTGGTATGATTCCTGGGTCATGTTCAGCAATGAAATCAGATATCCTTTTTCCAATCAGGGGCAGATGGCTGCATTTATCGGACAGCACATTCCGAAGGATGCGAAAATCGTCACCTTCCCGTCCGATTTGATCAGCTCCACTTTCACCGCATTCCTTCCGGATCACCATTTTTATGATTGCGGCAGCAACCGGCCTTACCGTGTTTTCAAGCGCCGGGGCAAATATCCGCGCGAGCTGAACGATGCCGTGCTCCATTACTATGCCGCGGGTTCTCCGGAACCATATTATCTGCTTTTCTATGCCCCGGTCATCCAATACTACCGCATCACGCCGAAAATGCTGACCGACGGGTTCCGGCATTTCAAGGTGGAATTCGTTTATCAGACCTATCCCCCGGCATTCTTTTCCGCCCATGAGGATTACATTCTTTTCAAAGTGACTCCGCTGCAGCGTCCGGCCGGTACGGTCCGTTCCCGCTGATCGAGCCGGCGAAGCTCCTGTTCACAGGCAGGAAGGATCCGTTTGCCGGATTGAAATTCTGCCGTTTTGCGTGTATATTACCCGCTCGAAAAAAAGAAATCGCGATAGAAGTCCCGCTATGATTTAATTCCTGTTCCTGCATTAATCGGAGACTCCGCTCCGAGCGGAATCCCTGCCGGATGTATCCTTTTTATTCAGCGGCTGTTATAAGACCAATAGTCCCGATAAGACAAGAATATGATGCAGTCGTCCCCAGGCCGGATTTTTTTACTTTCTCTTTTGATATTTATGGAGAAAATCATTCCTGCGGTTCAGATAATCGGCCAGAACCGATTCTTTGGCGGTTCCCGGCCATGCATTCCGGTATTGCTTAATGAAAGTCAGTTGGTCAATTCCGAAGATTTGCAGCAGTTCATTGTTTACGGCCATTTTCTTCAGAATGTCTTCCGGTTTTTTTCCGGTCTTCCTGATTTCCCTCAGAATTGTCAGAACATAGTCTTTTTTATGCGATTCCCATTCGGCATTTGCCAGCTTCCAGCGTTGATTCAATTCCGGATCGGAGATTTTCATTTTGTGTTTGTGTTCCGGCCATATATATTTGCTTTCTTCTTCCAGCCCGGCTGTCAGCAGCCGTTTGGTATAGTTCCTTATGTAGACGAGATTTTTTTGTTCTTCAGAGTATTTAGAAAGAGGCATACTGTGTCTGTGTTCCACAAGCGGAATGAGCAGATCAAGCATACATACCTGGTATTCCAGTTTGAATTTTTCCTCGGCATCAACGCATTTCTCTGCCCGTTGGGCAAGTCTCCTTCTCTCCATCATGAAAAGCTGTGTTTCCTGAGTCATTGCAGATGATTGAGTCTGCCGAGTCATGTTTTTTTCCGGCTGAGCAGGAACAAACTGCCGTTTTTCGGTTTTTTCCGCCTGAGTTGCCTGGGGAGCGTGTGCCATATCCCGTTTGCGAAAACGGGAATGGATGAAGAAGCCCAGTGCAGCCAAAAACAGAATCAGGAGTAATGCGGACATCCATGTCAACAATTTGAATTCCGGTTGCCGAATCGGCTTTCCCGGTTTGTTCAGAAAAAGTAGCAGTTCCGCGGCGGTCCGGATTTTCGGACGGTCCGAACAGACCGCCAATGCCGCCCGCATGATGACGGCTGCCGATTGACTGAGTGTTCCGGGATAGAATGGAAAATTGTCCGGTTTTTCCCCGGTGAGCGCGCAGTAAAGACTTTTTGCCAGCGCGTAACAATCCGAATATTCATCGGGCGTGCTCTGTCCCGGGACCACGAATCCCGGCGAACCTGCAAAGGTGGCGTGTTCCCCGCGGGTAATCAAACCGATGTCGCCCAGCACGATTTCCCCGTTCCGGAAAAGAATGTTGTCGGGTTTGATGTCCCGGTGGATCAGCCCGTGTTTATGCAGTTCCGCCAGAGCCCCGGCGAGCTTTTGAGCTATTTCCACCAGTTCTTCCGCCGATACTTTCCGCTGGGAAAGCGAACATTCGCACTTGTCCATGGTGTAGAACACCTGATTGCCGGTTTGTCCGATATGATGGATCCGGATCAGATTCGGGTGTTCGATGGTCTGAAACAGCCGCAGTGCCGCCAGTTCCCGCTGGGCAAGATCGGTTTGGGCGGACAGGATTTTCAGCGCGACGATTTGCCGGGAGATGAGGTTTTCCGCCTGATAAACAATCCCGCTGGAACCCGAACCGAGTTCCGCCAGAATCTTATAGCCGTCCAGCACAGTATTGAGGATTTCCGGTTTCATTCGGCTGGTTTCCAGTTCAGTCCCAGTTCCGGATCTTCCCGGCTGATTTCATCGATGATCTTGCGGAGACGTGCCAGACAGCGGCTGCGCGCCACATAAACCATATTGACGTCCATCTGAATGAATTCGGCGGTTTCCTTTGTGCTTTTCCCTTGAATGGCTGTCAGCTGGAACGCCAGAAAGGTTTCCGGTTTGACCTGATTGCGGAGACGATCCAACGCTTCCTTGAGCATCTGGTTTTTCCATTCTTCCTGGATCACGGCTTCGATTTCCCCGGGGACGGGTGTTTCGGGAATTTCCATTCCGGTGATTTCGGGATCGGACTGTCTTTTCTTTTTTCTGAAATCACTGATGCAGGAAAGGACGATCTGATTGAAATAGGTGCGGAACCGCGCTCTTTCCGCATCGAATTTCATAACCAGATCATGACGGAAGATTTTGAGCATGACATTTTGAAGGATATCGAGTCCTTCGGATTCGGAGAACCCGGAATTGGAGCAGATATTCACCACGGCAGGGGAATACCGGTCATAGAATTCCTGCCACGAGACTTCATCTCCGGTCCGGATACGTTCCAGCAATGTTTTATGAGTCGAAGGATATATACCCATTTGAGTTCTTCCTGTTTTCATAATGAATATACACCCTTCTTTTGCAAGTTTCAAGTTCCAAGTTTCAAGTTTCAAGATGAAACGGCAATGCTGAACCGGGTATTCCGTTTAAAGCCGTGTTTCCCCCCTCCGTCCGACTTGTCTGACCAGTCCGACCCGTCTGACAAATTGGGTTGTCTGTGATCTAGCGTCAAGCAGCATCTTCTGCGCTTCCTTCATAAGACGTATAAGTCTCATAAGTCCCATTCATTTGTGGAAAACCGGCATCTCCTGCGATTCTTTCCCCCTAATTGCAAGTCCGGCCCCAGCCCGCGGACGGAAGCAGGCTTGAACACGATGATTTTACTAACAAAAAAAATACCGGC
>SUWI01000297.1 GCA_015061565.1 Lentisphaerota bacterium | reverse complement strand
AGCCCGTCGATGAGGATCACATCCTCGGGACGGTGCAGATAATCGACTTCGACATTGACCGTGCCGTCGCGGTCAATAAAAAAGGCTTTTCTCATAAGAGTGACAGCCCCGGAACCGGGAGATTATCCGCAGTTCCGGAGCGGAAGGATCGAAAGGTTGTCAGACTTCAAACGTCCAGCCATGGGTATCGGGACGTTCGCCGTACTGGATGCCGGTCATGGCATCATAGAGTTTCTTGAGCGTCGGGCCGCATTCTTCGCCGTAGTTATAGGTCTTTTCGGCGGTGACGATCTCGGAAACGGGTGTGATCACGACAGCGGTGCCGCAGGCTGCGACTTCGGCGAAATCGCCGAGTTCATTGCGGTGGATCGGACGGCATTCCACGGGGATGCCGAGATCCTTGGCGACCTGCTGCAGGGATTTATTGGTGATGCTGCCGAGGATCGAGCTGGATTTCGGCGTGGTGTAGACGCCAGCCTTGGTGATCCCGAAGAAGTTGCTGGTGCCGAATTCATCGACGTACTGATGGGTCTTGGGATCCATGAACAGCGGGATGGGGAATCCTTGTTTCTTGGCGATCTTGGCGGGTTTCAGGCTGGCGCCGTAGTTGCCGCCGAGCTTGATCATGCCGGTGCCCAGCGGAGCCGCACGGTCGTAATCCTCGATGACCATCGCGCGCACCGATTTCAGGCCGCCTTTGTAATACGGACCGACCGGCATGACCATGATCAGCAGGTCGTATTCGGTGGCGGGCGCCACGCCGATCTGCGGGCTGGTGCCGATATACAGCGGACGGATATACAGGGAGCCGCCGGATCCGTACGGGGGAACGTATTCGATATTGTCGAGCACGACGCGGCGGACCAGGTCACAGAAGAAATCCGTGCTGAAACCGGGGCCGAGGATGCGTTCGGCGGAGAGGTTCAGGCGGTTGGCATTTTCATCGGGCCGGAAGACACGGACTTTGCCGTCTTTGCAGCGGAAGGCTTTCAGGCCTTCGAACGCGGCCTGGCCGTAATGCAGACAAGTCGCCGCGATGGACATGGTAATGTTAGGATCAGCAACCAGCTCGCCTTTGCTCCAGGCGCCGTCGCGGTAGGTCGCGCGGATGTGCGACTTCACGGGCATGTAGTTGAATCCCAGGCTGCCCCAGTCGATGTCGGTTCTGATCTTTTTCAGTTGTTCTTCAGTTGCCATTTTTTCTTTCTCCATTTCCTTCTTTGGTGGTTTCAAGGATGCAGAATCCTTTTTTTTCCTCTTTTTTTTAAAAATTTACTTGCTTTTCTGCGAATGTCAATTTAATTACTATTGATTTTTTCAGAAAAAAGTGTATTTTTACTGTCATAAAGCAAAAATCTTAAAAGAAAGGATTGTTTTTCATGAAAAAAAGCATCATCATGTCCGGCGTTTTAGCGCTCTCCCTGGCAGTCTTCACCACCGGTTGCGGCATTTTTGAATCCGGCGAGGGCGATTCTAAAAACAGTTTCTACCGTCCGCTGGACAAGAACCATGCCGGCGGCAAAGACGCGAAGGGTCCGGGATACGGATCGAATGCAGGTACCGCGGATCTGCAGGGCGGCCCGAACGGCGGACCCGGCGCGGGTCTGGAAGGCGCCAACAAGCCCAGTGAATACGGAGCCGGCAGCGGCCTCGGCAATACCTATGACGGGTTCGGCACTCCGATCGCGGGCGTGACTTTCACCCCCGTTTATTTCGGCTTCGACCAGTTCGCCATCGGTTCCGGAGAACTCTCCAAAATCAATGAAGTGGTCGCTTACCTCAACAAGAACCCCGGCGCGGGCGTGGTGATCGAAGGAAACTGCGACAACCGCGGCACGGAAGAATACAACCGCGCGCTGGGCGAACGCCGGGCTCTTGCCGCACAGGAACAGATCCTCGCTGCCGGCATCGCTTCGAACCGCGTCAAGACCATCAGCAACGGCAAATCCAAGCTCGCCGCCCAGGGTGAGAATGAAGATGCCCACCGGCTCAACCGCCGCGATGAATTCATCGCTGTCAAACTGCTGAAATAATCGTTTCCCGTTTTCACTGCACGCTGCCGGTCCGAGAAGGCCGGCAGCGTTTTTTTATGCAGACGGGGAAATTGCCCGGCTTCCTACCTGATATAGCGCTGCAGGTCGTGATAGCCCCGCTTGATGGCTTTTTCCAACTTGGAATCCTTCGGAGAAGGCGGTTCGGTCAGCAGGGATTCGAGTTTCTGCAGCAGCGGGGCATTCAGGGTTACGAAATCTTTCATCGATTCCTTGAAATACGGAGCAGGTTTGCTCAGGTTTCCCTTGAAACGAAGAGGCAGTTTGAGGTCATTGACGATCACGATGGTCCGGAGATCAATGTCTTCCGTGGCCAGATCCAGAGTTCCCCGGATGGATTCCATTTCAATATCTTTGCCGTTCAAAGTAAAGTTCCGGATGTTCAGAATGCCGGTTTCCATGGAAATATCCAGGGCGGCCCGCTCGAAATTCAGATTCTGTTTTCCGGAAATGACCGCCTTGACAGAATTGGCACATTGCACAAGTTCTTTCCGCAGATTCCATTTCAGCGTGATGAGTTCGAGAAACGTCGGCAAAGCCTCGATCGGGATCATGACCAGACGGATCAGGCGGTTGTTATTATTGAGTTCGACGGGAAGAGAAAAACGGTCGATCTCAGCGATGACCCGCACTTTCAGATCCTTCCGTACCCCTTCCGGACTGAAATCGCTGCCGGTCACGGCAAATTCCGCACGGGACAAATTCAAACTAATTTTGGAGTCGGGAGCGAAAAGCGAAAGATAAGGCTGCAGATCCATGTCGGACAGCACTCCGTCATACTGGAAACGCCTGCCGGTTTCCCCTTTGCATTGCAGTCTGCCGATCAATTTGGAATCCTTGAAAAGCCGGATTTCGGAACGTGCGATGCGGATGGTTTCGGGATCGGGAAACGAGCCCTCCATCCGGGTCGCCGCCCGAATACCCGCCCGGAGCGGAATGTTGACCACTCCGGGTATCGCAAAATCACAGATCCCGGTTTTCAGATCCATGGAAAAAGCTTTCAGACGGAAAGACCGGTCAACCCGATAATCGGCCCTGATGTGGAAAGGCAGAGCACGGATCTCGATCGGATTCTGCTTGTCGGGATATACCCGCAAGGAGGAATCGGCAATGATCGAGCAGGTTTTCTCCGGGAGGAACTGATTGCCGCGAAGCGATTTCATTGACCAGACCTGAACCACTTTCCGTTCCCGGTTTTCATATTCGAAAACCGCATTTTTCAACTCGAATCCATACATGGAAAACTGCCATGGTTCCGAAGATCCGGAATTGGCCGGAGGAAGGGGTTTCCGATCGGAGGATCCGGGTGACTCAGCTGCCGGGGCGGGACTGCCGGAAAACAGGGAACTGCGCATCCGGAGATTGACGATCCTGGTGTCATGCAGTTCGATCTGATGTTCCTTCAGCTTCCGGACCGACAATCCGGAAACGATTTGCGCGATATCCAGCGAAACATCGGAATCGGCATAATGAAAGTTGACTGCCCGGACCCGGAAAGGAGTCAGGGAAACCAGAGAAATCTTTTCCGCCTGCGCGGTAACCCCGGCAGAACGGGCCGCGGCAGGCAGCCAGAAATTCCGAAGCGCATAAGGGGTCAGGGCCAGAAAAAACAACCCGGCGAGAAACACTGCGGAAGCAATGATCCAAGTCAAAATCAGGCAAACCTGTTTCCAGCGGGGAACCGTCATCTTTTTTTCTTTTTCTTCGACGGTTCCGGTTCCGGATTGCCGGTTATGATCACCTGATTGCGGAACAGCAGATTGATGTTGCGGCGGGGATTATTGTTCTTACGCATCTCTTCCAGCGTGGCCGCGAGCACCTGAAGATTCCGGGACAGTTCCCGGTCCGGCATGATCACCCGGTAAAAATACGGATCGTCTTTATAGTAGATGGAACAGATCAGCTGTCCTTTATTCTTGACACTGATCAGTCCGATCCGGAGATCGGGATATGAAGTACGGGTCAGAATGACCAGATTGACAGCCGCCTGGTAGCGGTGGATCGCACTGCCGGGAGGATATCCGGAAACATCCGGGATCCCGAAGATGACCGGCAGGGTGGAGGCTATATCCATGCAGCGGTCCTTCTGCATCAGGATGGTCTTGGAATCCACCACCAGCCGGGAATTGAGGCTGTTCACCAGCGCCACCGGGGTCCGTTCCACCAGGTAGACATACAGGGTGTCGGGCAGTTCCCGGATGATCCGGACCGACTGGATGGAAGGCTCCCGTTCCAGCAGCCGCCGGCGCATTTTGCCCGGATCCAGATTGAACATATTGGTAGAACCTTCCCGGATCTGGAGGATATCGCAGATCAGGTCTTTGCGCCCTTTCCAGAAACCGTGATCCTGGCTGCTGACCCGGACGTGACGGATCACAAAACGGGGATTGGCCGTGAACATTTCATAGGAAAGGACTCCGATCAGAAAAGCTGTGCCCGTCAGAAACAGCAGGATCGCGATCACCGCAGACCAGATCCGGACCTTGCGGCTTTTGAAAAATTCCATGTCGGACAGTTTCTTCATACGTTCCTTTCCTTGTCCACGTCAGATGTCCAGATGCTTGGATCCCCGATGATATTCCTGGATGCTGCAGACTTCCATCCGCTGCATGATGCGCAGCGCCTTCAGACCGTCGATGGCCGCCTGCAGACCTTTCAGAGTGGTCGTGATCGGCACACCTTTGATCACGGCATGGGCCCGCATATGGATCTCATCCACACGCGGCGTCACGCCGGTGGACGGCGTATTGATGATCCATTTGAGCTTATGTGCATTGATGTAGTCGATCAGGTTCGGCCGTCCTTCGGAGATCTTGAACATGGGATGGACCGGAATGCCGCCTTCGCACAGCTTCGTGGCCGTGCCGACCGTGGCATGGATGGTGAACCCCAGGTCGATCAGTTCCTTCGCATACGGCAGGATCTCATCCTTGTCCATATCGCGCACACTCAGGAAAATATCGCCGCCGAAAGGCAGCGCATTGCCGGCCGCGATCTGTGTTTTCAAATACGCCATGCCGGGATACAGGTCGATGCCCATGACCTCGCCGGTCGATTTCATTTCCGGGCTCAGCGTAATGTCGATACCCGGGAACCGGATGAACGGAAACACCGCTTCTTTCGCACAATGATGCTCCGGAATAACTTCCTTCGTGTAATTCAGTTCTTTCAGCGTCTTGCCCGCCATGACCAGCGCCGCCAGTTTCGCCAGCGGTATGCCGATCGATTTGC
>SUWI01000296.1 GCA_015061565.1 Lentisphaerota bacterium | reverse complement strand
GAAAATTTTGCGAAAAAAAACAAAATCCGGCTTGACATTTCCGAAATCCGGGATATATTTCGATTTATCACAGATGCCGACGTGGCGGAATGGCAGACGCGCTGCGTTCAGGTCGCAGTCTCCTCACGGAGGTGTAGGTTCAACTCCTATCGTCGGCACCAATTTTAGACTCAAAAATCGCAAAATTGCCCCCATTTGCCCCCACTTTGATGCAAATAAGTGGTTTTGCGCGTTATATTGTGGCGTATCCTGTTTTTCTCAAACAGAGGGTTCCAATGTCAAGAGAAAAGAAGGTTACACCGATGAAACTTGCTGCAGGTTCCATCAGACGGAAGCGCACCAATGGATGCTTCACCTACCGCTGCCAGGTAAACGGCAGAAGAACTGAAATCTCTCTCCAGACCAAAGATTATCACGAAGCCTTGAAAAAGGTCGCCGATCTGGTCCCGATTGCACAGGCGCAGACTGCAGAAGTCGTAGCTGCCCATGTCAATCAGGCACGCGGCTTTGTCAGACAGGCAGATGATCTTCCGCTGGAGGAGGCTTGGGATAAATACATTCGCCATCCCGATCGCGCAATGCCCCAGATACATGAAATCTTGTCTTATCAGGCGAGTTTTTCTGAATTCGTGGAATTTGCGACCCGGCCGGTGACCGAAGAAGAATTGCGGCATCGGATTCCCCATACACGTGTTCAGTTGGTGAAAGAAGTTACTCCGACTGTAGCATTGGAGTTTGCAGAATATCTTCGGAGACTTCCCATTGCCGTGGACACCCATAACCGGAAAATCCGCCGCATTCGGAAAGTTTTCAGTGTTCTGAATGACTATTACATCGGCGATAACCCCTTCCGGGCAAAATCGTTATTCCGGAAACCGAGGGAGGAACAAAATTCAATTATCCGACGTCAAGCATTTACCAAAGAAGAGGAAAATCGTCTGCTGGAAGAATTGCGGTCTCCTGCGCATAGATTGATGAATAAAGAGGAAATCCGGATCGTTTACATCATCGGAATGTACACCGGTCAACGCTTGAAAGACTGCGTCTTGCTGCAATGGCAGAATGTCGATTTGATACATCGAAGAATATATGTCAAACAGTTCAAGACCGGCAAGGAAGTTTCAATCCCGCTGGCGGTTCAGCTTTACGATGCCTTGATGGAAGCTCAGAAATGGAAATGCGATCAGTATGTCTGCCCGAAAACTGCCGCACGTTACAATAAAACGGATGCATACGGCAAAAACGTCGGCAATAATCTGATTGATATTGATGTTGTCCGGGTGATCCGTTGGATCGGATTAGAACCTTCGGTCTCAGTGCCCGGCCGCAAAAAGAAAATGACGGTTTACGGTTTTCATTCCCTGCGGCATAGTTTCGCCAGTTTCTGTGCGGAAGCAGGTGTTCCGAAAGCAGTATTGCTGTCGATTCTGGGGACAGAATCAGAAATTGCGGACAAGTATTACACGCACGTCGGCAACGAAGCGCAGGAGAAAGCAATTGCAGCGATCAGCGGAACGACATTTGAAAATTCCGATAAGACAAAGTTACATAAGGCATTGGAATTTATAGACCAAATCAATGGTCCATTGCCGGGCTGTATGCTTCAGTTGAGAGAAATCCTGATGGGTGCATGACGGGCAAAATGTCAACCCCGATGAACGGTTTGATACGGCTCATCGGGGTTTGGCTTTTTTATATCTGGATCTTACTCGGTTTCGTTTGGCTCAACTTCCGGCAAGTTCAACAGATATTCAATGACATCCGTGTTCCGATACCGGACTGCGGTTCCGACCATTCTCCGCTTGAATGGGAAGGTGTTTTGCCGTTCCAGATTGCGAAAGTGGGTGTAGCTTACCCCGAGAAGTTCAGCCGCTTCTTTTTGGTCAATAAGTTTCGGCAGTACATCCGGGATCATCTCTCCTTTTTGCGACAGATGGCGGAGATTTGCCATCAGTTCATTGAATTCCGGCTGAGAGATCAAACCGCGTTCCACAAGCGGGTTCAGCAGCCGACCGATCAGTTTTACGGTCATAAATGTGACAGGTGATTTGGTAATCAGTTTCATGATGCAGAACTCCATGTTTTGCTCAGACACACGATCGGGGAAAAAGCATACCACGACAGCCATTCTGGGGTATTGGCAATAACATTCTGGAAGGATTCATCAAGTTCATTCGACACGGGATCTTCGGTAACAATCTCATAAGGAGTTGTTATTACTGGAGTAAAATGATTTTTCCGAAGCAGAATCAGATACGACATGATAGTATCGCGGATCATTGCCTCTTCCAGCAGATGGAAAAGGAAACTGCCGGAAATTTCTTTGTTCAGTATGGACCGCTTATATTTTAGCTGGCAGAACAACTGCTTGTCCTTTATTTCCGGTTTATACAGGTAAACATTCCGTTCAGAAGGAAGCACAATTTTCAGGAATCTGCTGAAACATGAAATTTTGAGTTTCCCATAATAAACCGTTTTTCCGGGATTGTTCACTGCGGTTTCGCAATGCTCTTTCAAATTGCGGCCAGTCATGATCGAAGTTTGATCCGGTCCGTTCATAACAACCGAAAAAAGCTGGTGTCTCAATTCTGGGAGCCGGCAAATCCGGAAGATGTGATTTTTCTCCGCCGCCATAAAACCGTTGAGATCGGTAATTTCCGACAGATATTTCATCCGGAAAGTCCCAGATGGATTTCCGTGATATTCCCACAATCCGCGAATACGGGAATCGTCTCCCAGTAATGAAATGAGTCGAGAGTAACGCAGCGGATTGTTTTGGGCAACATGACTGCGGATTTCCAAAACCCGTCTTATTCTGGAATCCGGCATAGAACGCAGGACTGGTTCCAATGATTCCACTTCCAAGTTTTTCAAATGAATTCCCCGTCTATTGAAATAAGCCAGAAGCCCATCTCCGTTCATGGGATTATTGAGACCGGTGATAGCCTGAAATTCATCCCTAAGCGCCTCTTCACTGCGTTTCTGATTCTCGAGCCGCTTTCCGACTGACTCTCTGCTGATAAAGATCCCGTTGTCATTCAATGCCAGACTTGATCGCCAGATCTGCTGTTCAAATGGAGGCAGTTCAATGAGCTTTCCGGCAATGCATGACTCTGCATTAACGGTATTCATGCAAAATTTCAGCAGCGCCGATAATGTTTCCGTTGTAATCTTTTTATTCGGACTAATGAAAATAATCGGATCCATCGGCGTGAATAGCAGTTCATTATCCGGGATGTCAAGTTCTTCCATCAAATTGCGAAGCGAAAAATTCATTCCGAGATATGCCGCCCGGGCAGCGATGCAGGAGAGTTTTCTGATCGGGATCTCCGGAAACCACGGATAGAGGCGGCGGAGTGTGTATTTCCACAATGCAAATTCCGTGGTAATGTCATATGCCTGGATGATTTCGGCTTCTTCAATCATTTGCCGGAGCCGGTCATCGGAAATGGTGATTATTTCCGGTCGTCTCAATTCAGGTGGAAGCCAGACCAACGGCGGATCCTGATTTTTCTTTACTGTGACGCATATTGGCTGCGTTGATTTGTTCTGTGCATAAGTGAAAACTCCGTTAGTTTTGATGGATGCACAGGAACGTGTTTTGATGTCGATTGTGAGCGTATTCATCTTAAAAATCTCATTTTATGAAACCTTTAGCCCGTGGCGAAAGGGCAAAACCTGCCAAAGCTGAAATTTTGTTCGGTTCTATCACCCCCTCACGGCAAGGAGCAAATTGTTATTGACTTCGATTCGGACTGTTATATCTTCTCCAAGTGCATTGTCTGCCAGTGCCTGATTGTAAACGGCATTGAGCATCCGGTCCACGATGTCGCGGATTTCACGGGCTCCGTTTTTGGTCGTATTGGTTTGCTGTAACACATGTTCCACGACATCATCGGAATAATCGGAAACAATCAGATTCGGCGGGGTAAAAAAGCTGCCTTTGGCATGTTCACGAATGGTCTTGAAATATTGGAGTTTATCGTCGATGAATTTCCGGGTAATCCGACGCAGAATATCAGGGGTCAGCGAATTGAAAGCGAAGATGCCATAATTGAATTTTCCGAACCGTGCGACAAATTCCGGCATCCCGAACTGGTCGTTGAGACGCTGAATGGCTGCGGAAACTTTGCGTTCCATGCTCAGATGCTTGTTTCCCTGGAAGATCTCAGCGCCAATGTTTGAAGTAAAAAAGAGCAAAAAACGGGAAATGTCGTAGGTTTTGTTGTTCCAGAGCGTGACTCGTCCGGCGTCGATCTGCTGAAGCATGTATTTTGCAATTTCCGGATTGGCTTTTTCAAACTCGTCATACAAAATCGCTCCTTCATGACACTTTTCGAGAAACTCGTAGAGCCGACCGGGTTCGCCGGAAGAACTTCCGAGCAATTTTCGTCCGACATCGCTGCCCGCGGTATTGCCGAATTCCGACATATCAATCCGGAGCAGTTTTTCCGGATCGTTGAACAGATATTTGACCAGTTCGCGGACTACTTCGGTTTTCCCTGTGCCGGTGCTGCCGAGGAAGAAAAATACCGTCGGGCGGTCCGGCGCATTGATGGAGAGGAACCAGTAGCGGAGTTTCTCGGTAATCGCTTCAATGACATGATCCTGGCCCATGATACGGGATTTCAGGTAAGGTTTGAGTCCGTCGAAAAAGGCAATGGCATTCTGTATATTGTTGAACATAAGATCATTCCTTGATTTCACGCTTCCCGGACATTCTGAGGAACCGGAAAAACGCACAGAGTCCGACCCAGCACAGCAGGATGAATCCGGCTTCCCGCAGATCGAACAGGTTATATTGGAGCCAAAGGGTCATGATAACGCAAATCGCGTAATATCCGAGAACTGCATCCTGATAAATGATCCCTTTGAGGATTTTCTTCTCTTTCCTGGGGGTTTTGGTCCAGACACTGTAAATGACGCCGGGAATACGTTTTACACATTCACAACCAAGGTCAATTACAATGGACAAGGAATAAAAGCACAAAGTGCTGACGCAGCAGTAATACTGGTCATTGATGTATGCAATTAAAATATCGCTGCCGGACAGGATCAGGTACAACCCGGCAGCTGGGATTAGAGCCGTGATGAGAAAACAGACAGCATAGGCAATATCGCTCGGCAGGTAAAACTGATTGGTTCCGATGTATTCACCTTTCCCGACCATGGGAACTGCCGGACATTGACGCTTGTGTTTTGCCCCGCAGCCGAGACGGCATTCCTGCTCGATATAGGATCGGATAAACACGCTCCCATTATTCAAGACCCGGCCCGACTGCCAGAAA
>SUWI01000295.1 GCA_015061565.1 Lentisphaerota bacterium | reverse complement strand
GGGTTGGACCGGTTCTTTCGTTCCGGCTCATTCCAGCGAGACCTCCGCGGATAAGCGTGTTGACCTTCCTCCCATATACCCGCCGCATTTACACCTCAGGGTTCGGTCAGTATTGGACTTCGCTTTGTTAGGCAAGCTCGTCCGCCCTGAATATGCCTTATATGCGGTTTCTGTTCGTCGGGCCGGAAGTTTGCTACGGACTTCTTTCAGATTCCACCTCGCGATGGACACCCTTGTCTTTCGCTTACAGTTCCTGCTGACAAGCCTGTATCGGACTTTCACCGACAAGTCAACGCACATGCCGCGCATACCTAAGTCAAAACCCCATTCCCGGACTCGGGAATGGGGTTTTTCAGTGTACCGGCAAATACTTCGCCGGAACGAGGATCAATAGACTTCGTTAAGCGACCATTTGGAGGGGATCTCCGGTTCGCGGTCGATCCATTTGCCGTTGGTGAAATCGGGGAACGGGACCGGCATTCCGCCCATTGCGATCGACTGTTCGGAAAGACAGGTGATGCTCATCCAGGCGGCGACGTCGTAAACGTCGATCGGAGTGGGCGCCTTCCGGCGGACCGCATCGAGGAACGCGCTCATGGCCAGCGCATCCATGCCGCCGTGTTCACCGATGACATTGTTCCGGAAATCCTGCCAGATCGGATGGTCGTATTTTTCGTAGAACGATTCCACCGGAGACCATTCATGGGTGGTGTAGGGATTGCCGGCGACATCCAGTTTCTCATATTTCGGACTGATGCCGTCGACATAGATCCCTTTGGCATTTTCCAGCCAGATGCCTTTGGTGCCCTGGACCCGCTGATCGCGGGAATAAGGCCGCGGCAGGGAAACCCCGTGCGTGACGGTGATGTTCTCCCCGTTGGCGCAATGGATCACACTGGTCACGATATCGCCTTCATGGAACACCTTGTCGGTCCGTTTGCCGGTATGGTCTTCCAGCGCGGTGACGAATCCCCGCGCCTTGGTGGCATGGGAAGAGATCGTCATGAAGCGGTTGCCTCGGTTGATGCGCAGGATCTTGGCGATCGGACCGATGCCGTGGGTCGGATACAGGTCCCCGTTGCGGTGCATGTTGTGGATGGAGCGTTCGAACCGTTTTTCCACCGCCCAGGACATTTCGCTCAGATCGTGTTCGTAACCGCATTCGCAATAGAGCAGTTCGCCGAACAGGCCCTTGCGCACCATATTGAGGACCATCAGTTCCTTGCGGCCGTAGCAGCAGTTTTCCAGCATCATGCAGGAGACCCCGGTGGTCTCGGAGGCGTGGACCAGCTGCCAGAGCTCCTCGATGGACGAAGCGCCGCCGACCTCGATCCCGACGTATTTGCCGCGTTTCATGCATTCGCAGGCAATGGTCAGATGGCTGTTCCAGGAAGTCGGCACGAACACCGCTTCGACTTCCGGATCGTCCAGCAGGGCAAGATAATGCGGACA
This sequence comes from Lentisphaerota bacterium, assembly GCA_015061565.1. GTDB lineage: Bacteria > Verrucomicrobiota > Lentisphaeria > Victivallales > UBA1829 > SIG94. Next base: position 3,838 of record SUWI01000295.1, on the reverse strand, counting down.
GGCCTTGGGACGGGCGGTTTTATGCTGGTCGAAAATGGATTCGATGCGGGCGATCCGCTCCGGTTTGGTGTCGCAGATCGCGGTAACCCGGATGCCCGGCATCTGGAAAATGGAAGCCAGCAGCGTTTCCGCGCGCGCACCCAGACCGATGATGCCGACTTTTACAATTCTTTCTTCACTCATCGCAATGTTCCTGATTTTTATTTCACTTTGGAATAGTCAACGGCATCCGAACGGAACGGATAGGCGGGCAGACCTTCGGCATTCTGCAGATTGCAGTCGCCGCGATAGCCCATATACGCATACCGCACATATTTCGGTTCCTTGACCTGGTCCGAACTGACCACGACCGTCTTGCCGTCGATTTTGGCATCCGCCCAGACGAATTTACCGTCAGCGCCGGCAACCGCAAAGGCGCCGGGCGCTTTGCCGTCGGCAGTCTTGAGTCCATTGTCCGCATATTTGAACGAGACACGGATCGCCTTGCCTTCCGGCTTGGCACTTTCGAACAGAGGGCCGCGGCTGACGATGTTTTTACCGTAAACGATGCGTTCCGCTTCCAGCGCCAGGCGTTTGCCCGCATCCTGTTTGTTGGCGGGATGGATGTTGGCAGCTTCGCCGATATCAATGAGGCAGGCCAAACCCACGTTCGGGATCTGCAGCATCTGAAGCTGGATATCCCGGGTCAGCGGATAACCTGACGGCTGATTCGGATCGGCGCTCTGCCAGTCTTTGGCATGCCTGGGCTCAAAGCCGGCGAGCTGGGCGATCAGGAACGGCATATAAGGCTGGTTCCAGCGGGCGCGCCAGTCCGCGATCAGCGTCTTGTGCAGCGGATAGTAGTGGATCTGTCCGTTGTTGGAGCACCCCTGATACCAGATCACGCCGCGCACCGGCAGTTTCGTCCAGGCTGCCACCATGCCGTTATACAGGCTGGACTGGAACTGATGGGACTTGTATGGAACGGAAATGAATCCCGGGCATTTTTTTCTGCCGGTTTCCTTGGCGGTACAGGCGAATTCATCATTCATTTTCCATTTATCCCGGAGCGGCATGACGGCTTTCCCGGCGGTCAGCTTGCCGTAGATGATCGCGTTATTCATCTGAACGCGGCTGCCGAAACCGTAATAATATTCGCCGCGGACGGCTATCACGTTGGTCCCCTTCTGATCGAGCTGATCGGGCGTCAGTTTGATCACCGCTTTCTTTTTGCTTTCGGGATCATCGGCATTCCATCCGGCGATCTTTTTCCCGTTCAGCCAGATATCGGCTTTTTCTCCGGCTTTGCCCATAGTGAATACGACCTCTTTTCCCTGCAAGGCAGCGGGAAGAGTGAATCCGATGCGGTACCAGCGGACCAGATATTTGGGAGATGCGAAAACACGGGCGGCTTTCCATTTGGAATCATCGAATCCTGCGTCCGACCATTCCTGAGCTTTGGTGCGGGCCTCGGCTCCGGCCTTTTCGAACAGCGGATGCCAGGCGGCCATCTCTTTGGCAAAACGTTCCGCTTCTTTGGCCTCGAAAGCTTTTTTGGCGTCGGCATCCAGCCGGTATTTCTGCACCGTCTGCCAGTCGCTCTCCGGCCCGAAGGTTTGATATCCTTCGGCGGAGATCCAGGCTTCGATCCGGGTCCCGCCCCAGGAGGCATTGATCAAACCGATCGGCACCTGCAGATCCTGATGCAGCTGGCGGCCGAAGAAATAAGCAATGGCGCTGAAATACCAGGCGGTTTTCGGAGAACATTTGACCCAGCCCGTTCCATATTGAGCCGGCAGCTGCACCTCGTGGGACGGAATCTTTTTCTGGTTAATATAACGGATCTCCGGATAGTTGGCATTGGCAACTTCCTGTTCACAGTTCTGAGCGCTCGAACCGCGCCGGAAAACCCGCCCGACCGGCATCGCCATATTGGACTGGCCCGAGCAGAACCACACTTCGCCGATCAGGATGTCTTTCAGTTCGAGTTTGTCCTTGCCGTCGGTGACCGTGACGGTGTAAGCGTTTTTGCCCGCTTTCATGGCAGGAAACACCGCCTGCCAGCCGCCTTTGGCATCGGCTTTCGCTTTGGCGGTTTTGCCGTTGAATCCGACCTGGATCTCGGAGCCAGGATCGGCGGTTCCGAAAAAGGTGATCGGTTTTTCCTGCTGCAGCACCATGTTGGACGTAAATACGGGATCCAATTTTACTGCACCGAAAGCTCCTGCCGCCAGCAGCGCCAGGATGATTGAACTGATTGATCTCTTCATGCTTGTCTCCATTATTTGTTATTGTTTTGGATTCATGACTGCTTCTGTCTGGCCGCCGCGGCTTTGTCTTTCGCGGTGAAGACCGCCTGACACCACGCTTTCATCCTTTCGGCCTTCCTCTTGTCCGACTCGGTCGCCGCAAAATGCCCCGTATCGCGGATGAATAACGTCTTGTACTGTTCCGGAACCGCATTGGCCACGGAAAACTGTCCGACCGGCGCCACGCAGGGATCGAATTTCGCCGGAGAAACGCAGACCGGGATCCTGATGTATTTCGCGGCGGCGGAGGCGTCGAACCAGGCGAGAACCGAGCGTGCCTCCGGATGTTCCAGCAGATACAGCCGGCAGGCTTCGCCGCTGCCGACGGACTCATAGTCGAACCGGATCGCCGCGCCGAAAGTCGGCACGTCGAGCCAGGCCGCTTTGAACCGGGCATCCCAGGGCAGCAGCAGAGCCCCCATGCCGCCGCCCATGCTCGCGCCCCGGTAATTCAGGTTGTCCGCCGTATCGGGGAACATGTCCAGCAGGACGCTCGCGGTCATCCACTGGTCGGTGATCACTCCCCGCAGAATATAAGTTTCTTTGGACTGTATGCCGTGCAGCACATGTCTGTCGGCGGTCCACGGAATATCTTTGCATTGGGAAAGTCCCAGTCCGCGCACGCAGGCGAAAGCCGTGGTCAAGCCGAATTCACTGGTCATCGGTCCGGCCGGATTGCCGTAGCCCTGCCCGATCACCAGTCCGCCCAGCGATTTTTCCGGCCGCGCAATGGTCATCACGAATTCCGTATTGTCCCAGTTCTTCACCCGGATGCGGTAGATCCGTTCGCCCGCATTGGGCGACCAGAGTTCGCGCTCGATGAAATAAGTCGGCGTCATGGCCCGGACCAGCTTGTAAGTTTCTTCCCAGAATTCTTTGAAACCGGCCGGTTCTTCCGGCCCCCGGACCGCCAGCAGCTGCTCCAGCGTATGACCGTTGGCCGGATCGAAAGGATAATCATGTATCATTTTCCAACTCCATGTGGGTTATAAATCAAACAAACTGGGCTGGAGCAGTCCGTCCGAATCGCCGCCCTTCCCTTTTTTCCGATAGGCTTTGTTCGGTTCATGGATCATGCAGCTCTTGCCCGACGAGACCAGCGCCGGCTGTCCGGCTTCGGCGATCGAATTGTTTTCCAGATTCTCCAGGATATCCCGGGCCCGTCCGATCACTTCGGCCGGCAGACCCGCCAGCTTCGCCACATGGATCCCGTAACTCTTGTCGGCCGCGCCCGGAATGATCTGGCGCAGGAAAATGATCTGTTCGCCGTATTCGCGAACCGCCACGTTGTAATTGCGTACGCCCCGGCGGGTCAGCGCCAGTTCGGTCAGTTCGTGGTAATGGGTGGCGAACTGCGTCCGGGCGCGGCAGGAGGGATGATCCAGCAGATATTCCGCCACCGCCCAGGCGATGGAAAGTCCGTCGAACGTGCTGGTGCCCCGCCCGATCTCGTCCAGAATGACCAGACTGCGCGAGGTGGCGTTGTTCAGGATGTTGGCGGTCTCCACCATCTCCACCATGAACGTGCTCTGTCCGCGCGCCAGGTCGTC
>SUWI01000294.1 GCA_015061565.1 Lentisphaerota bacterium | reverse complement strand
TTTCCGGAATTCGCGGTCCCACAGCACGGCCGGAACAAAATCCGGGTCCAGACACGGCACCACCGCGCACGCGGCTTTCTTCGTGATCTCTTTCAACATTCTTCAATCTCCATTCATTATTTAAAACTTTAAAAAAGCGAATGTATCCTGAAAAGATACATGTTTTTTTTAAAATTTCAAGTTTTAATTGACTGTCAATCAATAGAAATCCTGAAATTTTGCACCATTTTCGGAAATTCTGCGGAAAAAACACCAGGTTTCAGGCACTGCCCGGTGAAAGATAAGGGAGCCTGTCCAGATTGACCAGTTCCGTTTCGATCTCGATCATGCCGGGAGAAACGGATCCCGGTTCGGCGATCAGCCGAAACAATTCATTGACACTCTGGATACCGATTTCGTCCGGATGCTGTTCCACACCGGGAATTTTCAGCAGGCCCCCGCTATGGGAAAGATTTCCGAAACCAGTGACGGTGATCCGCCGCGGCAAATCCATCCCCTGCATGGCCTGAAACAAACGAGATGCAACGCCGTCGGAATCGGAGAGGACGACCGTAGTATCCGGGAACTGTTTCAGCATCTTCCGGAGCAGGAAATTGGCACTTGAGGCATCAATGAGCGGTTCGTGAAACACCCGCAGGTCGGCATCCCGCAAACCGTGCCGGAGCAATGTATCCCGGAATCCCCGGACCCGGCAGCCTCGGCCTTCTTCCGTGCATGCATAGTTGGAACAGATGAGGATTTCCCTGTGTCCATGGGCCAGCACGGCTTCTGCCATATCGGCCGCGCCTTTGTAATTCGTGCAGGTGACGGAAGCGTGATTCGGCGGATGATTTTCGAATCCGTTGTCCACATATACCACCGGAATCGGAAACGACTCCGGAATCAGACCGATATTGGCGACCAGCAGTCCCTGATATTTGGAGCGGGCGATCTTGTCGAGACAGAAATTGATCAGCAGGCGGGGCGGAGAGAAAAAACTGACGGCATAATTTTTCTGAAAAGCCGCCAGCTGGATCCCGTGCAGGATCCGTGCATAATAAGGACTGCCGATCGTACCGAGATAAGCCAGTTCACCGCCGGGGAACGGTGCGATATCCCGGACCCTGGTTCCCGATCCCTGCACCCCGCGCTCGATGAATCCTTCGGAGACCAACTGTTCCGTGATCTTGTTGATGGTCGTCCGGGCGGCCTTGAAACGGGTCATCAGTTTCTGTTCCGAGGGAAATTTGCTTCCTGGCGGATACCGTCCGTCCTTCAATTCTTTTCGTAAGATCTCCAGCAATTCTTCTGTTTTTTTCATTTTCGGCTCCATTTATCCGTCATGCGGAAATATAGCACATAAAAGTGGTACTACAAGTATTTTGATAAAAATTCAGAAAAAATCATTGTAAAATACATTTTAAGTATTATAGTCAGGATTCGATGGATATTTTGTCCGAGAGATGCAAAAAGAAGCAGTCATACGACTTTTGAAAGGCAAAGGAAAATGAAAGTCAGAAAACCGAACGACATCATGAAATTGGTTTCAACTGTCATTCTGATCCTGGCATTCGCCGGACCTCTTTTCGGTGCGGAAGCCCAGGCGCCGTCCTGGCTGCAGATCAAACCGGAAGTCAAGCAGCAGCTGGGACTGGTCTATGAGGTGGTGAATGTCGAGATCCCCGGACTGAAAAAGGATTACAAATTCATCTGGATCTCAGATCTGCATGTGATGGCGCCGGATGTTTCCGAGATCCAGGACGAATGGAAAGCGGCAATGATCCACCGTCGGGACAAGCGTTTCAACAATCCGCAGTCGGATCTGCCGCCCGCCGCGATATGGAAACAGCTGCCGGAGATCCTGAACCATTCCAATGCGGATGCGCTGTTTTTCGGGGGCGACATCTGCGACACCGGCAGCGCGGCGAACCTCACGTTCCTGAAATCCGGGTTCAGACAGCTGACCAAACCGTTTATTTATCTGAAGGAAGACCATGACATCTCGCCGTGGCATCTGATCAGCCGCGAGTCCTCGAAACAGCATGCGATCGCCAAAGAGATCGACGGTTTTCCCTGGCTGCATTGTCTGGAATTCGACGAACTGGTGGTTCTGGGATACAGTTATTCGGTGAACCATATCAAAAAACCGGTGCTGGAACAGTTCAAAAAACGGTATTGGAAAGCGGTTGCGGAGAAAAAACCGATCATTCTGGTCCAGCATGTGCCAATCGCTCCGGAAAACGATCCGGTGCTTTCCAAAACCCATTGCTGGGGCGGCAAAATGAAGACCGCGTTTCCGACTACCGCGGAATACCTGAAGCTGGTCAAAGCGGAAAACAGTCCGGTCAAGGCGGTTTTCTGCGGTCACAACCACATGACTTGGGACGGCATGGTGACGCCGACCCTGTACCAGCATGTTTTCGATGGTGCATTCAAGGGTCATATCGGCATCATTACGGTCAAGCCGGCAAAAACAAATCATGAAAAATCAGAACAATAAACACAAAAGGAGATTGAAAATGTCAGAAGAACCAACTTGTCAAAGAAGCAATTGCGTAAATTTCACCTTGATCGAACTCCTGGTGGTCATAGCGATCATTGCGATTCTGGCGGGCATGCTGCTGCCGGCTTTGAACAAAGCCCGTGAAATGGCGAAACAGACCCAATGCATCAATCAGCAGAAACAGGTCGGTATGGGCATTATCCAATATACGGAAGACAATAAGGAATTTTATCCGGTGAACTGTCTGCCGGTCCAGGGGGGAAGTTCGTGGAGCGGGACTTTGCCGTATCAGCTGGAAGGCTATCTGGGTTATCGTTTCCCGTGCAAAGCGCCAAAAGTATTTGTCTGTCCGAATATCAAGCCGGTAGATCTTTCCCAATATCCGCTGGAATTCACCATGGTCACCGCGGCGAATGCATCGAGTTCGGTTCCGAGTGCCCATTTTGCGTATAAATGGGCCTATTGGACGAATGCGGAAAACGGTCTGATGGACACCTCGGCAACCGCCAACCGCAGTTTGAAAACCGTGCTGGTGAAAGCTCCGTCGATCTATGTGACGCTGGCGGAACGCGGCAAAAACACCGCTTGGGCCAGATTCCAGTGGGGCGGGGCAAAAGTCAATTTCGCACTGGGCTATTATCGGCATGGACTGAATACGGTGCTGGCCCATGCGGACGGCTCGGCCGAGGTCTGGATGATCCCTGAAACCCTGGTGAATTCCAGTGCTTTTGCAAAGGTCAACGCCTTTTATCCGAATAATGATAAAGCAAAATACAAAGCCCAGCTTTATTGATCGATAATGGACAGAAGATTTTTCAGAGCAGCCGTGTTCCTGACCGCGGCAGTCTGGTCATGGAACGTCCTGGCGGAGGATTATGCCGTCCTGATGCGGGAAGGCGCCGCGGCGCGGAAAGCAAAAAACCATCAGCTGGCGGCGGAGAAATTTTCCCAGGCGATTCAGGCGGCCAGCGAAGCGAAACCGCGATTTCAGGCGGTTGTTGCGTGCGCAACCGCTCTGCAGGCGATGAAGCAGCCCGACCGGGCGCGGGATCTTTATGAAGCGGAATTGAAAAAAGACCTCTACAGCAACACGCAGCGGCAGTCGATGCTGGTCAAGATCGCCGCGATGTATCTCTGGGACCGGAACCATTATCAGTATGCGCTGGATAAAATCAATCTGGCGCTAGCGCTGAAGGGCGCCCGCGAGGACGAACCGCTCTATTTTCTCATGTGCCACTATGCCGCCTGCATCTACCGGCATTTCAAAAAAGAATACGATCCGATCATCGTCTTATGTGAAATACCCGCGGCCCGGAGCAAAATCGCCTGGCACAAATGGACGCTTTATTCGCAAATCGCCCAGGCCTATGAAAAACTCGGCAAAAAAACGGAAGCGATCGAAAACTACCGTCTCGCCGTTGAATTCGGCAGAAAAGCCAAACGCGACACCAAAAAACTTGAGGCTAAAATAAAGGAACTATCGAAATGAAACGAGTATTGTCTGCACTCCTGATCATCTGCGCCGCCGTGCTTTCCGGAGCGGAACTGAAAATCGCGGAAAACGGCAAGGCGCTGGCCGGAATCCTGATCCCCGCCGGAGCCAAACCGATCGTCAAGATCGCCGCGAAGGAACTGGCCGACTATCTCGGCAAAATCACCGGAGCCAAATTTACCGTCGGCGAAAAATCGTCTTTCAAGACCAATTTCAGGATCGGTTTCGGCAATCCCGCGGGACTGGACCAGTCGGAATTCATCATCCGGACCCGGGGAAATGACATTGAAATTTTCGGTCATGACACTGCCCGCAAATTCAACTGGTTTTTCTGTCATTACGACTGCACGGAAAAAGGTTCCCTGCTGGGGGTCTATCACCTGCTGGACCTGCTGGGCGTCCGCTGGGTCACGCCCGGTTTCGAGCATGTTCCCGTCATCCGCGATCTCACGATCAAAGACCTGGACATCCGCTTCAAGCCGGTTTTTCCGGACCGCAATCCGGGAGCCGCTTCCTACAATTTCATGGCCAAATATGCGGACAGCCGCGAATATATGAAAAACGCGGACGGAGCCCATAAATTTGCGGTCCGCAATTTCAAGTCGCCCCGGAATATCATCACCGGCTGTCACTCGGAATTTGCGCTCGGTCTCCAGAAAGATCCGGAATGGCTGTCCGACCAGACGCGGATCCGCCTCAGTCCGGAAGGAAAGCGGACGCCCGGTTTTTCCTGCTGGACGCATCCGGATGTGATGAAACTGTGGATCAAGGCGGCAGATGATTATTTTGCCGGCAAATCCATTACGGAAGCGGGTTTCAAATATACCCGCGGTCCGTATATGCACTCCAAATGGCCGTATCCGTTCATTTCCGCCGATGAGTTCATGATCGATCCCTCGGACCATTTCGGCGGCAATGACGGAAGATGTTACTGCAAACGCTGCAATGAATTCCGCAAAAAACACCCCTGCGAGGACGACTCCGAGATCATCTGGCGCGTGATCGCCAAAGTTGCGGAACATATCCATAAGAAATATCCCGGCAAATACATCACCACGCTGGTGTATCCGCCGAAACGGGAGATCCCGTCGATCAAGCTGCCGCCCAATGTGCGGGTGAAGATCTGTCTGAGCGGCCCGAAACAGATGCATGCTCCGAAAGCGTTTGCCAATGATATGAAACAGGTGGAACGCTGGAAGGAATACACGGGCAATCCGGTTTCGGTGTGGTGTTATCATCTGGTCGGCTTCAACGAAGCGATGCCGGACATCGTGGAGACCTATCCCCGCAAGATCGCCGCCTATATCAAGAACCTTCGAGGCAAAAGC
>SUWI01000017.1 GCA_015061565.1 Lentisphaerota bacterium | reverse complement strand
GAAGAGAAAAAAACCGGACCCCTGCCGCTTTCGATGACTGATCCGAAGCTGAAAGTCGTACTGTTCGAACTGCTGCGGCTGCTGCTGAACAACCGCGCCTGCGTGGAAAAAGCGGCCCGCGAACTGTCCCCCGATGATCTGGATGACGGCCCGGTCGCGATGGCGGTCACCATCATCGTGCAGGCCCATCTCAACGGCAACTGGGAACACGGCGCGGCCGAGATCACCCGGGAACTGGCTTCGTATCCGCTGGATTGTTCCGAGGTCTTCACGGCGCTGACCGAGGAAGTCCGGAAACCGGAATCCGATGAGATCCCGCTGCGCATTGTGGACGACTGCATGAAAAGCATCCGCATCATCCGTTTGAAACAGCAGATAGCGGAACTCCGCCGGGAAATGAACCGGATGCCGCCCGGGGAAGACCGCAACGAACTGCTGAAAGAGTTTATGGACCTGACCAGAGAACTGGCTGAAACCGGAAAGAAAAAGGAGTGAAGAATCATGACGCTGAGCGAATTGTTCGAACTGTTCCATACCGAACCGCGGATCTTCCGGTTCGGGCTGATCTGCTCGTTTGTGTTCGGCTGCTGCATCGGCAGTTTCCTGAATGTCTGCATCTGGCGCGTGCCCCGGGGCATGTCGATCGTCTCGCCCCCCTCGCATTGTCCCAATTGCGACCATGAGATCCGGGCCTGGGAGAACATTCCGCTGATCAGCTGGATCCTGCTGCGCGGCAAATGCAGCGGCTGCGGGAAGCCGATCACGATCCGTTATTTCCTGGTCGAACTGGCGACCGGGATCCTGTATGCGATGATCTTCCTGACCGTGATCATTTCGAACCAGCCGGCGCCGGCGCTGCTGTTTTATGCCGTTTTCGCCTCGCTGCTGGTCTGTTCCGCCTTTACCGACTGCGAGACGGGGATCATTCCCGATGAGTTCACGTATCTGGGCATGGCGCTGGGGTTGATCTTCTCCTCGCTGTGTCCGTCCTACTGGCATGTTCCCTCCCGTATGGCCTCGCTGCTGATGTGTTTCGGTTCGCTGGTGATCGCGGGCGGCCTGATGGCCGGCTGTTCGCTGCTGGGCAAGCTCATCTTCAAACGGGAAGCGCTCGGCTGGGGCGATGTGAAACTCACCGCCGCGGCGGGCGCCATGCTGGGGCTGCCGGGTGCGCTGTTCATGGTGACCTCGGGCTCGGTCCTGGCTCTGCTGGGGTTTCCGCTGCTGCGTCTGCTGGTCCGCAAATACCGCAACCGCCGCACGCTGAAATTCGGTCCGTTCCTGGCGGCGGGCGGATTGATCTGGATCCTCTTTTCCGCCACTCCGTGGTTCCTCCGGATGATCCAGTGCCTTCGACTGGGGAAATCGTAAAATTATAAAATAATCGCTTATGCTATTGACTTTTTGTTCATGGCATACTATATTTTTTTAGTATTTTTGAACTTGAAAAACGGACAGGATCTATGGATGAGACAAAATGCGGTCACCGGGAGCGGCTGCGGAACCGGTATATCCACGCGGGCGAAAACGGCCTGCCGGATTACGACATGCTGGAACTGCTGCTCACCTATGCCATCCAGCGGCGCGATGTCAAGCCGATGGCCCGGCGTCTGCTGGAACGGTTCCATGATCTTTCCGGCATCATGGATGCCAGCCTGGAGGATCTGTGCCGGATCGAAGGCTTTGGTCCCAATTCCGCTGTGCTGATCACGCTGGTCCGCACTCTCTGCACCCGTTATCTGGAAAACAAACTGATCGGCATGGATGTGATCGATTGCGGCGAGACCCTGGAAAAATATGCCCGGATGCGGCTTTCCGCCTTCACCGATGAGGCTTTCCTGCTGATCTTTCTGGATGTGAAGAACCATGTGATCGATTCCGAGGTTTTTGCCCGCGGCACCTATGACACGATCATTCTGCAGCCCAGGCGGATCGCCGAAGATGCGGTGGCCCACAAAGCCCCCAAGCTGATCGTGGTGCACAACCATCCCAGCGGGATCACCGATCCTTCCGCTTCCGACATCGATTTTACCCGGAAACTCGAGGCGGTGCTTTCTCCGCTGGATATCTCGCTGCTTGATCATCTGGTCGTTTCCAGAGTCGGCGTTTACAGTTTTCTCAACCACGGTCTGTTGAAGGTGAAATATGGTAATCGGCCTCGGTAACGACATCACCGAATGCGCCCGCATTCAGCAGATCCTCGAAAAACACGGACCGCTTTTTCTGGATCATTTCCTGACCGCGCGGGAAAAAGAGGAAAGTGCCGGACGGCTTTCCTATTATGCCGGACGCTGGGCCGCCAAGGAAGCCATCGCCAAGGCCCTCGGCTGCGGGATCGGCGAACATTGCGCCCTGACCGATATGGAGATCCTCAATGATCCGCAGGGCAAACCTGAAGTCACGCTTTCCGGCGCTGCCAAAGCGACTGCGGACCGGCTCAAAGTCGCCAGGATCCATATCTCGATCAGTCACGAAAAACAGTACGCCGTCGCCACCGCCCTGCTGGAAAGCGCGGAACGGGGGTAATGAAAACCGGCTGCGCCGTTAAAGCCGAACAGGGATATTCAGCTTTTCCGATCATTCTCCCCGTTCTGGTAAGACCGCATCACGGCAGTTTTTCGGAGTCCTTCTTCAGGTCGATGATTTCGCAATTGCTGAAGAAGACATTCTTCATTTCATGCTTGCCGCCATGGAATCCGATCAGATCCGAGTTCTGCCGTTCCCGGAACATCAGGACATTGCTGATCATGGAATCGGCCAGAGGAGCGCCGAGGACAAATGCATAACGGGCCCGCGTCTGGATATTGTTGATTTTGAATTTGGTGGTTTCGCCGGCCTTGGCCGAACCGCCGTAATTGATATCGCCAAGCTTCACCGCCGCATGGCAGACATGATTGGCCGGGGAAGTGTCCAGCAGACCGTCCAGCATGATGTTATGCATATGGACGCCGCGCTGATTCAGAAAGCGGACGATCATGTAGCCGCCGGCGGAATAACCGCGAATGTTCCGGATGGAAACGTTGAAGACGTCCTGTTCCCGGAGGTCGGGATCGCCGCCGCAGAAATGGGTGCCGAGGATCTGTCCTGCCGGCCGGGATTTGGTGCCGATGGCGGTCAGGGCGATCAGGTCATCGCCGGAATACCCGGTTATATTTTCGATGGTGATGTCGCGGCAGCCGTTCCGCAGATCCAGACCGTCCTGATTGAGCCACTTCACCTGCTTTCCGTCAATAATCGGATTTTCATTCGCCTGGAAATTCAATTCGCGGACTTGTCCCTGACGGCAATATTCGAGTGAAACCGCCCAGCAATGCGCATTTTTCAAGGTGAGGTTCCGGATTGAGAAATTAGTGACCCTGGCCAGCAGGATGCCGATATTGCGCCAGTCGCCGTATTGATTTTCGCCTTCTTTGCCCTCATCGGTTCCATAGGTTTCACGGATTACTTTGCCGTCCTTGATGACATGCATGCCGAATTTATTGGTCCGGAGAATCTTGCTGCCGTCTCCGGTGGACCGCGGATGGTCGGCGCCTTCCAGCACTGCCGTCCCTTCGCCGATGATATGGAGATTGGAAATCCACTCGACCTCAGGTTTTCCGACGATGCAGTTGGCGCTGCGGATCCAGTTGTCCCGGGCCCGGTCGGACAGTTTGATCCGGCAGTTGGAAATAATCAGAATGGTATCGCCCGGCACCAGAATCGCACTGTCCAGCAGCCAGTAATCGCGATCGGACACGGTATCCGGGTTTCTCCGGCTGATCCGCACCCTGCCGCCGAATTTATGTGCGTCACGCACCGCCGCATTGATCCGTTCACTGTCGCTTCCGCTGTAACAGTTCGGGTCGGCGTATCCCTGACTGCCAGTCAGTGTATCGGTCGTGCAGCAGGCGTTGTTGATCAGGCAGGCGCCGGCAACCGCAGCTGCCGGCATCAGCCGGATCAATGGTTTCTTCTTCAATGAAAAATTCATACTGGCTCCTTTCCCGTTTTTGTTCAGACTTTTTTTCGGAATAAATAATATCATCCCCTTTTTCTTTTTTCAAGCTGGAAGCACTGCAAAATCCGGGAAAAACCGTCCCGGACCAACCCCGGACTCTTGAAAAATATTTCGTGCGTGCTATAATATGGAAAATCAAAAGGAAATCCTGATATGAAGAAACTGCCGGTGCTGATGATCGTGTTCAACCGTCCGGAAACTACGGAAAAAGTTTTTGACGCGGTTCGGAAATATGCGCCGGAAAAACTCTATGTTTCCGCCGACGGGCCACGGGATGGCAAACCGGATTCGGAAGGGTGCGCGGCAGTCCGGGCAATCTTCGACCGTGTGGATTGGCCGTGCGAAGTGAAAACCCGTTTCCGGGAAACGAATCTCGGCTGCCGGAAAGCCCCGCCGGACGCCATCAGCTGGTTTTTCGAACAGGAAGAGGAAGGCGCCATTCTGGAAGACGACTGTCTGCCCTCGCAAGACTTCTTCCGTTTCTGCGAAGAAATGCTGGACCGCTACCGGGACGACGAACGGATCATGGTGATTGCGGGAAGCAGTTATTTCGACCGCGCCCTGAATCCGGAAGACTATACTTTTTCCCAATTCTCCTGGACCTGGGGCTGGGCCTCGACTCGGAAAGCCTGGCGGCATTTCGATCTGGAAATGCCGGATTTTCCCGAATTCAAAAACCGGGGAACGATCCGCGAACTCCTTCCCGGACATCCCTTCATGCAGTGGCGGTGTCTCCGGGTCTTTCAGAAATGTTTTGAAAAGTCCGTGTATTTTTACGATGTCTGGGACTGGATGTGGACTTACGCGGTCATGAAGAACCGCGGATTGTGCATCGTGCCGAACCGCAATCTGATTTCCAATATCGGAAATTTGGGTGCCACGCATGTCATGAACCCCCAGACCACCAACCGTCCGTTCCAGCCTTTGCCGGAAATCCTGCATCATCCCCCCGTGATCAAGGCTGACAAAGCGAATGACCAGCGTCTTTTCAACCTGATCCACCGGGGCGACTGGAAAGATGCGGTCCGTTTCCTGCTTCATTGCCTGACCGGAAAGGACTGGATGTGAGCGATGAAGATCCTGTTCGACCATGATGTTTTCACCTATCAGGAAATCGGCGGGATCGCGCGCTGTTTTTCCGAACTGATCGGCCAAATGGAAAAACGGGTGCCGGGCAGCTGCCGCATGGGTTTCAAATTCACGAATACCCTTTATCTTTATGAGCTGGGGCTGGCGGAACGTTTCGGATTGTGTCATTATCCTTTCGGGAATCATTTATGGGCCAAACAGCTGTTTTTCAGGATCAACCGTTTCCTTTTTCATCAAGCGGTACGCAGGAATGACTTCGATCTGCTGCATCTGACCTTTTATCCGGCGCCGGAAATACGGGAAATGACCGCGAAACCGATAGCGGTAACGGTGCATGACATGACTCCGGAAATTTATCCGGAACTCTTTCCGGACGCGGGAAAATGGATCGCCGCCAAAAAATTCTGGTGCCATCATGCCGACCTGATTTTTACCGATTCGGCTCATACCAAAATGGATCTGCTGCGGATTTTTCCGGATATTCCGCCGGAAAAGGTTCATCGCGTCTATATCAGCGGCGGATTTACCTCGGAATTGAATGCGGAATTGGAGGTGCCGGAATCTTATCTGCTGTATGTCGGAGGACGGCAGAACTATAAAAATTTTCTGCCGATGCTTTCCGCACTGATTCCGGTTTTCCATGAATACGAAAATCTGCATCTGATCTGCGCCGGAGGCGGAATTTTTACCGAGAAAGAAAAAGAAGTGATCCGAAACGCCGGACTGACGGAACGGATCATCCAGAAGAATCTGAACGAAGCGGCTCTGGCGCAGTTATATAAACAGGCGGCCGCCTTGATTTATCCGTCTTTGTATGAAGGATTCGGCATCCCGATCCTGGAAGCGTTTTCATGCGGCCTGCCGGTCCTGCTCAGCGACCGCAGCTGCTTCCCCGAAATCGCGGGAAATGCCGCGCTGTATTTCGATCCGGAAAATGCCGGTTCCATAGAGGGAGCCGTCCGCCGCATTCTGGCCGAACCGGAGCTCCGGCAGGAACTGGTCCGGCGCGGAGATCTGAGGTTGAAAGATTTTTCCTGGGAAAAAAGTGCACTCGAACTGATGGAGATTTATCGGCAGTATATCTGATCGATCAGTCTTTTTTGCACTCGGCGGCCAGTTCTTCCAGCGAAGGCGCGATCCCCCGCGGATAACTGCCCAGCGTGACCAGGGACAGCGTCTTCAGCTTCAGCTTGCTCAGCAGACGGGTAACTTTCTCTTCGTTCAGGTGTCCTTCCAGGTCCACCAGGAAACAGTATCTGCATTCCTGAGAGCCGGGGTCCATTTTTATCGGACAGCTGCCTGCTATATGCAGCGAGGTCGCTTCATCCTTGAACGGCTCCAGGGCATCGAACAAGGCGCCGGGACGGTCCGGCAGCGCGAAGAAAAGCGAAGTTTTGTCATCGCCGGTCTCCCTGGTGTTCTGGACGCCGACGATGAAATAGCGCGGGACGGCCGAAGCGGAATCGGAAACGGAAATGGCCTTTCCGCAGATCTCCGCGCAGATGCTGACTTTGCCGGAACGGAAGAAATCCAGGGAGGCGGTATCCAGTCCTTCCAGCAGGACACTTTCGGGAATGCAGCCGTAATCGCATTCGCCGGAAACCACCTGTTCCAGGATCGCTTTCACCGACTGTTCCGGCTGATAAAAAACACTGTTGCCGAATTTTGTTACCGCAGCCAGATGGGTGAACGAACCTTCCGAACCGAAATAGGCGATGCGCAGACCCTGTTCCAGCGCCAGCGCGCCGGACATGATCTCGCGGTAGATGGCGAACAGCGTCACGTCCTTCATGGGACCGTCGTTGAGCCGGCAGACCTTTTCATAGACCTTGCGTTCCCGTTCCGGAACGTAAATCGCGCTTGCGGTGCCTTTTTTGAATGCCCCGACTTTCTTTACGGTCTGGTATCTTTCATTGAGCAGGGAGACGATCCGGGTGTCCAGTTCATCGATTTTCCGGCGCAGTTCATCCAGCGTTTCCGCCATGGCATTTCTCCTGTATTGACTTTCAGCGGGACATTTCCAGCATGCGGCGGATCGGCAGGGCGGCGCGGGCGATCAGTTCCGGCGACAGTTCCACCTGATGTTCCATCTTTTCCAGTGAATTGAGCACGTCGGCCAGACGGATGAGTTTCATCCACGGGCAGACCGCCTGCGCCGAACCGGGGATCAGGACCTTGTCCGGATTTTCCTTCTGCAGCCGGTGCAGGATCCCGATCTCCGTGACGATGATGAACTCCTTGCGGTCGCTCTGTTTCACATATTTGCAGATGCCGCCCGTGCTGAGGAATTCATCGACCAGCGGAGCGATCTCCGGATTGCATTCCGGATGCGCCAGCACCAGGGCATTGGGAAATTCTTTTTTCCGGCGTTCGATCTCGGCATTGGTGATCCGGCGGTGCGTGGGACAGAATCCCTGCCAGAAAATCATTTTCCGCCCGGTTTTGTTCATGATGTTGCGTCCCAGATTCATATCCGGAACAAAAATGATCTCCCGGTCGGCGGGGATCCGGGAAACGATCTTTTCGGCATTGGCGCTGGTCACGCAGATATCAGACAGCGCCTTGACTTCCGCCGTGCTGTTCACATAGGTGACCACCATGGCGCCGGGATGCTGCGCCTTGAGCGCGGCGAGGCCGGCGGCATCGACCATATCGGCCATGGCGCAGCCCGCATGAGGTGCGGGGATCAGCACGGTCTTGTCCGGAGACAGGACCTTGGCGGTTTCCGCCATGAACGAGACGCCGCAGAACAGGATGACTTTCGTCTGCGTTTCCGCGGCGCGGATACTCAATTCGAGGGAATCTCCGGTGTAATCGGCGATGTCCTGAACTTCCGCCAGTTCATAATTGTGGGCGAGGATCACCGCGCCGCGTTCTTTCTTCAGCGCGCTGATCCGTTCGATCATGACATTGTTTTCCAGAAAAGCCATCGGAGTTCCCTTGAATCAGATTATTCAGATTTCTGCATTGAGGATGAGCGCGAGCACTTCGGCAGCCTCGCCGGAGTTCACATCCTTCTGCCAGAGTTCGGCAAAACCTTTGCGGATCGCTTCGGCGTCATTGCCGAATTGCTTGCGGGCCGCCAGCAGCGCGCCCTTGGCGAAATTGACCGGCTTGACGCCCTGGCTCAGGGCCAGACGCATGGTGCCGACCGTGCGGTCATCCCAGGAAAGCTTGCGCGGGATGTCGCGGATCACGCGGTCGATCGCATCGGAAAGATACGGATTCTGCATGCGTTCGATCAGACCTTCGGCATATTTGCGCATGCCGTCGGCCGTGAACATGTCATCGACTCCGGCATATTTGCGGCAGAGCGCCACGCCGGATTCTTCGATGAACGCCTTGCGGCCGATCTCGACCAGTTCCGGATGCTGTTTGAGTTCGGCCATGGTGCGGAGTCCTTTGGAGTCGCCGAGCATGCCCAGCAGGAAATGGGTGGCATTGTGGCCGTAGAGTTTGGCGAATTCGAAGGGGAACAGATCCTTTTTCTCGTAGAGATGTTTGACCTGGCGGTTTTCCACGCCGGGGGCGGTGGAGATCAGGATCCAGTTGAACTCTTCGACCAGGTGGGCGCGGTCCATGCCGGGAGCCAGCGGGACCAGGTTGCGTTTCGCCACGTCTTCTCCGCGGGCGACATCGCTCATCTTGCCGATCACGGTGTTCAGATAGTAGGTGTGCGGGAAGGCTTCGCCGACTTCCTTTTCCAGTTTTTCCGCGGCATGGTTGTCATTTTCGGCCGTGTAGATGTAACGGGTGGCGTTCGGGTTGCGGCGGAATCCCTCTTTCAGCCAGGCGGCGGTGGGACCGAAGAATTTCACGCTCGGCAGCGCCGTGGCGATCTCCGTGGCGTTGGCGGCCGCATCGATCAGCTTTTCGAGTTCATCCGGCTTGGCGGGACTGTAAAGTTCCAGATTGCAGCAGGTCTCCTGATACACATGGTCCGGCGCGGCGATGTTGATCGTGATCTTGCCGCCGCCCTGATTGACCGGATTTTTCACGTTTTCATCGACTTCCGCCACGACGATGCGGTCGAAGCCGCCCTTGGATGCGCCCGAAACAAAGATTCCTGTCTGAATGGGGCCCAGTCCGATACCGAGAAAAGTTTTCATGTTGCTCCTTCCTTTTTCTATTAGTTGGTTGAACGGAAATCATGCTGTAATATAATCCCTGTCCGCACGGTTTGCAATCCTCGATCCCCGCCCTTTTGCGAAAATCATCACCCTCAAGATAACTTTTTGGTGATATTTTATCGCTTTCCATCTTGAAAATAATAAAAGTGATGCTATTTTTTAAACCGTAGTGAATATTCCCTGAACAAAAAAAGAAGTTTTGGAATGATGAAAGAATTCTCCTTCAGAGCTTATGCCGCAGTTCTGCTGTGTGCATTATGCCTGTCCGGAACCGCTTTCGGCGCGGATGAGAAAGACACTGCGCGGCCGATACAGAAAAAGGATCAGGAAAAAGCCGTTGCGGAACTGAAAAAAGCTTCTGAGAAATCGGCCCGTCATACCGGCAAAATTGCCGTGATCAAGCGTCTTGAGGCCTTGTTTACGGGCAAGACCAATCCGGTGATCACCCCGACGCGGGAATTCAAACCGCGTCCGGCTTATATTTCGGTGCATGACCTGCCGGGCAATGAGACCACTCCGGCCCGCAGCCTGATCATTTACCGGCTGCGTTTCATGGCGGCCGATTCCAAAACCCAGGATGCGATCGAAGGGATCGTCGGCGAATCCGGAACCGTGGAGATCTCCGAAAAACAGAACACCGTGGTGATCAATGTTCCGAAAGACCGTGCGGACGCGGTCAAAGCCGCGGTGATGGCCCTGGATCAGCCCATCCCCCAGGTGCTGGTTGAGACCCAGGTCATCGAGATCATGATCGGACAGGGCGAGGAACGCGATGTCGAGATACAGTATACCGAAAAGGACGGGAAGACCGGCACGGTCGACACCTACGGCTACAATCTCAGTGCGCCCGGACAATCCGGCAACAACGGCCAGACTTCCGGCTTCAACTTCTTCCCGGTTTCGAAAGTCTATTCCGACGGCGGATTCCGGCAGCTGCGGCTGGCGCTGAACTGGCTGGCCACCAGCACCGATGCCAAGATCCTGGCCTCCCCGAACCTGATCGCCGATCTCGGCACCAGCGCCAGGATGACCACCGGCGAAGAGATCCCATACGCCGAAGCCGCCGTGACCAACACTGCGGTCTCCCAGAATATCAAGTTCAAATCCACCGGCATCAACCTTTCCATCAAACCGGTCATCATCAACGAAGATACCGTCCGGCTCGAGATCAAACCGGAGATCACCCTGGCGGTCCGGTATCAGACCTTCGAAACGCAGGATGCCAAAAGCACCGTGCCGGTCGTTTCGATCCGGAATATTTCCACGACCCTGACCGCCGCCGACGGCGAGATCATCATGCTCGGCGGACTCTATTCCAGCGATGTCACCGAACAGCTCCGCAAGACCCCGTTCCTCAGCGAACTGCCGCTCATTGGCGAGGCCTTCACCGCCAAATCCAAAACCGTCAACGACAAACAGCTGCTCTTCTTCATGAAGATCCATATCCTGAAATCGCCGTACTCGGTGATGATGGATCCGGAAAAGAATGCCGCGGTCATTCAGGATATCGGCCGTGCCGTCCGCGATTCCGGGACCCTCTTCAATGTCAAACCCCGCGCCCAGCTGGAAGACCGCAGAATGTTCTACACCATCGACAATATCCTGCATCCCAAATCCAAGAGCGTTTTCGAAACCTGGCTCGGCAATGAAGCCGGCGAGGAAAAACGGCCTGCTCCCCGCAGCCTGCAGGACGGTCCCACCATTGACAAACTTTCCGGAAACGAAGGAAAATAAATCATGGCGGGATGGAACTGGAAAGGGAAAAAAACCTTCGTCCTGACCCTGATCGTGATCGCGGCAGGGGCGGCCGCCGTCTATTATTTCGGCGTCTTCCGCCGCGGTCAGACCAAAGATGACGGCAAACAGGCCGCCGCCAAGGCGCCCGACCGGATCTATCCGGTGAAACGCGGCGACATGGTGATCGGCATCATGCTCCGCGGCAGCGTCAACGCCAAAGTCAAACACAAACTTGCCTTGGAAGCGCCTTTCAATACCAAACTGGTCAAAGTCGTCGATGAAAATGCCAAAGTCAAAAAAGGCGATGTCGTGGCCGAATTCGAAACCGCCGATCTGCTGCTCAAGGTCGAAGATTACAAACTCACCATCGAACAGACCAAAAAAGACCTCGCCATCGCGCTCGAGGAACGCGAGGTCCTGAAGAGCACCAATTCCGAAGATATGCGCACCGCACGCGACAAAGTCACCCAGTGTCTTGACGATTACAACCGCTACGTCCGGCTGGAAGGTCCCCGCGACAAGGATTCCCAGACCCTGGCTGTGGACGATGCCGAACGTGCGCTGGCCGAGGCCCAGACCGCCTACGATACCGCCAAGGAGAGTTACGACAGCACCATCTTTTCCGATTCCGAGGCTGAAGCCAAAGCCAAGGCCGAAGTCGAAAAAGCCCAGAAAAACGTCACTTCCGCCGAAACCAAACTCAATTCCGCACTCCTGGCCAAAAAACTTTTCAAACGCTACACCTATCCCAACAAGCTCCGCGACCTGCGCAACAAACTCGCCCAGGCCAAACTCGGTTACGAAAAGACCCGCGTCCGCACCCAGTCCCTGCTGACCCAGAAAAACAATCAGATCTACCGTCTCGAGATCACCATCCGCAACAATGAACGCCAGTTCGAACGCCATTCCTCCTGGATCCCGATGATGCAGCTGATCGCGCCGGTGGACGGCATCGTCACTTACGGCGACCCCGACCGCCTCTGGGGCAATCCCGAGGTAAAAGTCGGTATGGACGGACGCCGCAAACAGGTCATCATCACCATCCCGGACATGAGCCAGATGATCGTGGACGTCAACCTGCCCGAGCAGTACCGCACCAAGGTCGGCATCGGCGACAAAGTCATCATCACCCCGGAATCCCTCCAGAACGTCAAGATCCGCGGCCACATCGAATCCATCGCCGCGCTGCCGGTCCATACCATCCCGTGGGACAAGAGCACCCCCAAGATCTACCGGACCGTGGTCGCGTTCAACGGCCGCAATTCCAGGATCGTCAGCGGCATGAGCGTCCAGGTCGAGGTCGTCTCCCGCACGCTGCATGACGTGATCTCCATTCCGATCGAGGCGGTGTTCGAAGAAGGCGGCGAACTGCTGGTCTACCGCAAGACCCTCTCCGGACCGGAAAAAGTCCGCGTCAAGATCGGCGCCTCCAGCGATAATTCGGTTGAAATCATCGAGGGCCTGAAAGAAGGCGACGAAGTCTTCCTTTACCGTCCCTTCCAGGCCAAATCCAGCTGATGAAAATGTCTGATACCGCTCCAGCCCAAGAAGCCCTTTATCTCAGCGACATCCGGAAGACTTATTACACCGGAACCGTGGATGTCCCCGTCCTCAAAGGCGTCAATTTCGAAGTCCGCCGCGGTGAATTCATCGGCATCATGGGCTCGTCCGGTTCCGGCAAATCCACCCTGCTCAATATCCTCGGACTGCTGGACAAACCCACCGGCGGCGTCTACCGTCTCGACGGCCAGCCGGTGGAGACGTTGTCCGACCGCGAACTCACCACCATCCGCAACATCAAGATCGGGTTCGTGTTCCAGGCCTTCAATCTCTTTCCGCATCTGACCGTGCAGGAGAATATCGAAGTGCCGATGATGTACGCCGGCGTGGATATCCGCAAAAGGCATGAGATCTCACGGGAAATGGCCTCCAAAGTGAAACTCGCGCACCGTCTGGACCACCGTCCCACCCAGCTTTCCGGCGGCGAATGCCAGCGCGTCGCCGTCGCCCGCTCCCTGGTCAACAATCCCACGTTCATCCTCGCCGACGAACCCACCGGCAACCTCGATGAAAAGACCGGCAACGAAATCATGGCCCTTTTCCACGAACTCCACCGCGCCGGCACCACCATCGTCATGGTCACCCACAACCCCCAGTACGAACCCGAATACGACCGCGTCATCTATCTCCGCAACGGCCGCAAATGGCGCGTCATCGACAATGTCAACCATAAGACGGAGGAATTCGAAACATGAAACTCCGCGATTCGCTCTGGCTTTCCTTCCATAACCTGATGCTGCATAAGATCCGTTCCGTCCTGACCTCGCTCGGCATCATTTTCGGCGTCGGCAGCGTCATCGCCATGCTCTCCATTTCCGAGGGTGCCAAACGCGAAGCACTCGCCCAGATCGAATCCATGGGCGTGGACAAGATCCTGATCGCCACCCGCAAGCCGCCCTCCGCCGGCAAGGACGAATCCGAATCTTCCAACAACAGCAACCTGGAAACCTACGGCCTCACCGAAGTCGACCGCA
This sequence comes from Lentisphaerota bacterium, assembly GCA_015061565.1. Classification (GTDB taxonomy): domain Bacteria; phylum Verrucomicrobiota; class Lentisphaeria; order Victivallales; family UBA1829; genus SIG94. The sequence continues at coordinate 26,539 of SUWI01000017.1, read as the reverse complement.
AACATATCCTCCACATGGACAATGTGCATTCGATCTGCACCTCCCGCAATGCCCGGCTGACCATCCTCCGCGGCACTATCCGTCTCGATGTGGCGCTTTTCGGCGTCACGCTCGATTTCCTCGATGAAAGCCGTTCCGAGATCGTCCAGGGACGCTGGCTTTCGCGGCTCGACGCCGACCGTAATGTCTGCGTGATCGGCATGGACGCCCGCCGCGCCCTCTTTTCCATCACCGAACGCAATGTCCTCGGCAAGGTGATCGGCATCGGCGACAATGCGTTTGTCATCGTCGGCGTCCTCGAAAACCAGAAAGGCACCTCTATCGAGGGCATGGGTTCCCCCAACAGCGGCATTTTCATCAGTAAAAAAGCCAGCGATTCCATTTTCGGCAAGGTCGCCGTCCAGCGCGTAGGACGCCGCACCATGCTCGAAGTCGTCGAATACGATACTTTCATCGTCAAAGTCATCGACGTCAGTTATATCGATTACACTTCCAAACGCATCGCCGCCTATCTGAACAAGAAACACAATGTCAAGGACTGGGAAATGACCGTGCCGCTGGACATCCTGAAACAGCGCGAACAGACCCAGAACATTTTCACCATCGTCATGAGCTCCATCGCCGGCATTTCCCTGCTGGTCGGCGGCATCGGCATCATGAACATCATGCTCGCCAATGTATATGAACGCCGCAAGGAGATCGGCACCCGCCGCGCCCTCGGCGCCCAAAAAGGCGACATCATCCGGCAGTTCCTGTTCGAGACCATTTTCCTGACTTCGATCGGCGGTTCCATCGGCGTCGGCATCGGGCTGCTGATCGCCAAAATCGTCACCGAATACGCCAACTGGCCAGTCGCGTTTTCGATCTGGTTCATCCTGCTGGCCCTGATGATCTCCGCCGTCATCGGCATTATTTTCGGCACGTATCCCGCCTGGAAAGCCGCCCAGCAGAATCCCATCGACGTCCTCCGCGCGGAGTGAGAACTGCTGACAGGCGGGTTTCTTATAAGTCTGATAAGTCCTATAGGTCCCATAAGTCTTATTGGATAGTGCGGTGCTTCCGGCTGAAACTTTTTCTTCCCTTATTCGGTTTTTCATTTGCATTCCGCCGCTTGACGGAGTATAATATCGTCAATGGAGTTGGGGAGATGGTCTGCCCGGAATCCGCGAACTTTTTTTACGGAGAAAACGGAGGATACGGAGTTTCGCGGGAATCCATGTCGAACCCCGGAAAACCAGGTTTTTCATTCTGCTTTTCTATCCAGGTGCCGCTCCTGTCTTATGCGTTCTCCGTATTCTCCGTTTTCTCTGTATCCTCCGTTTCAGTTCGCGAAGAGAAATTTTTACATCCCCAACTCCATTGACGTGATACTCCGGCTTTAACTTTTTCTTCCCTTATTCGGTTTTTCATTTGCATTCCGCCGCTTGACGGAGTATAATATCGTCAGAAACCAAACAGGAGACATCAACATGAGACCGATGAAACATTTTTTCACTTTGATCGAAATCCTGACCGTCGCCGCGATCATTGCGATCCTCGCCGGCATCTCGGTCGGGGTGATCGGTCTGATCAGCAACAAAAACGCCGAAGCACAGACGCAGGCCACCATCAAGGCGCTGGAACTGGCAATAGGGCAATATAAGGCGGATAACGGCAATATTTATTTGCCCGGAGGGTCGTCAGATCTTAACAAGCCTGTCGTATTGAAGGTGGAAATTCCTGACGATCTGAAAGGTACGTTGTTCAAATATCTGGAGCAGAAGCTTTTGAATTCTGCAACTAAAGGCGGTTATTTCGTTGACGGCTGGGGACGTCCCCTCATTTACCGTATCCCGGGCAGGTTCAATAAAACCGGTTATGACCTTGGTTCTGTGGGCCCGGATGGGAAAGTCGGGGATGGACAAGGGGATGTGATCACTGCCACCGCTTTGCCGTCAGATTCCAGCACAACCGATAAATATGCTTCATATTTCGGCAAGGGTGACGACATCACCAATTTCCTGCGGAAAGACTGATACCTGAATTTCAGCATAAAAAAACGCGCCGGCGGATTTTTCCATCGGCGCGGTTTTTTATGCTTTGGAAACCGGAGTTATTTGCCGGCTTCTTCCTTGTCGAGATCTTCCAGCGCGGCTTTGCGGCTGAGACGGATCTTGCCGGTGCGGTCGATGTCTATGACCTTTACCGTGACATGATCGCCTTCCTTGCAGATGTCGGAGACTTCCCGGACGCGGTAGTTGGCCATCTCGGAAATGTGGAGCAGCCCTTCCTGACCGGGCAGGATCTCGACGAACGCGCCGAAATCCTTGACGGATTTGACCAGACCGCGGTAGATCTTGCCGATCTCGGCTTCGCAGGTATAGGATTCGACTTTGCGCTTGACTTCATCGAGGACCGCTTTGTTGCGGGCGAGGATGGTAACGGTGCCGTCGTCTTCGATATTGACCTGGGAGCCGGTGGATTCGGTGATTTCCTTGATGTTCTTGCCGCCGGTGCCGATCAGGGCGCCGATCTTGTCCGGATTGATCTTCATCGTGGCCATCTGGGGCGCATTCGGGCTGAGTTCGGCGCGCGGGGCGGGGATGCAGCCGGTGATGACGTCCAGGATCTTGGCGCGGGCGCGTTTGTTCTGTTCCATGGCGCGGGCCAGCGTGTCGATCGAAACGCCGGGGAGCTTCAGGTCCAGCTGGAAGCCGGTGATGCCCTTGGTGGTGCCGCAGACCTTGAAGTCCATGTCGCCGTAATGGTCCTCGGCGCCGATGATGTCGGTCAGGATCAGTTCCTTGCCGTTGTCATCGGTGACCAGACCGCAGGAGATGCCGACCACCGGGGAGGTGATGGGCACGCCGGCATCCATCAGGGAGAGGGAGCCGCCGCAGACGCTGGCCATGGAGGTGGAACCGTTGGAGGACATGATCTCGGAAACGCAGCGGACCGTGTAGGGGAAGTCCGCGGGGATCACCTGACGGAGCGAACGTTCCGCCAGATTGCCGTGTCCGATCTCGCGGCGTCCGGGGCCGGAAATGCGGCCGACTTCGCCGACGGAGTAGTTCGGGAAGTTGTAATGCAGATAGAATTTGCGCGTCGGATTGTGGTTGTAGATGGAATCGCCTTCCTGCGCATCCTGCGGACCGCCGAGGGTGGTGATGACCAGCGCCTGGGTTTCGCCGCGGGTGAAAAGGCCGGAACCGTGGACCACCGGCAGCACGCCGACTTCGGCGGAGAGCGGACGGATGTCTTCCACGCCGCGTCCGTCGGGACGGAAACCTTTTTCCAGAATGGCGCGGCGGATCGTGACTTCGACCAGTTTGTCGAAGCCCATGTTCATGACCTGATCGAAACCTTCTTCGCCGAGTTCGGGAACGAATTTATCTTTCAGACCTTCCCTGGCGGCGGTTTTGAGTTCATCGAGAGCGATGAGACGGGCTTCCTTGCCGGGAACGGTGCAGGCGGCTTCGAGCTTTTCGCCGCAGATCGCCAGGATGCCGTCGTTGATCTCCTGCGGGACCAGATGGAGTTCCGGAGTCTTTTTCGGCCGGCCGGCGAGTTTCATGAGTTCGAGCTGGGCTTCGACCTGTTTCTTGACGATCTCGTTGGCGAAACGCATGGCGGCCACGAGCGTGGCTTCGGGGACTTCCTTGCAGTCGCCTTCGATCATGATGACCTTGTCCGGCAGACCCGCATAAATCAGTTCCATGGTGCTGTCTTTCATCTCGGTGTAGGTCGGGTTGGCGACGAATTCGCCGTTGATGCAGCCGACGCGCAGGGCGCCGATCGGGCCCTGGAACGGCAGGTCGGAAAGACACAGACTGCAGGACGCGCCGAGGATGCTCAGCACATCGCCTTCGTTTTCGCCGTCGGCGGACAGCAGCAGACCGGAGACCTGGACTTCATCGAAAAAGCCTTCCGGGAACAGCGGGCGGATCGGACGGTCCGCCATACGGCAGATCAGGATCTCCTTGTCGGACGGACGGCCTTCGCGTTTGATGTAACCGCCGGGGAAACGGCCGGCCGCGGAATATTTTTCGCGGTAGTCGACCTGCAGCGGGAAGAAATCCTGACCGGGTTTGGCGTCGCCGGAGCAGGCGGCGCTCAGAACGGTGGTGTCGCCCTGACGGATCACACAGGAACCGTTGGCGAGTTTGGCGATTTTTCCGGCGGAAAGGGTGATATCCTTCCCCGGACCGATGTTGACAGTAACTTTTGCTTCAGGCATAAATGCCCTCCTTTGATTTTGCGCCGTAAAGCGCTGTGAACACAGAACCGGGAGAGAATCTCCGGAGGACAATTTTGCGGAACAGCGGGATCAGAACCCGGAACGGTCCCGGAAGCTGATCCCGGCATTCCACGCGGCGTCCAGTGCCTCTGCAGCGTGCAGAAAACGGCCGGTCCTGTTTAAATTTATTCAAGTAATATACTGCATTTCGGCCGAAATGCAAGTCTTTTCCGGTAAAAAATGGGCGGAGCGCCCGTTCCGTCAGCCGTAGATCTCGTCGATCAGGGCCGGATCTTTGCCGATCATTTCCAGGTACCGCGCCAGCAGACGGCGGGAGGAACCCCATTCCGTATTCGGGCTCAGACAGCTGAAAAATTCGTAGGTGATGATCCGCTTCACCATCGGGGAGGCTTCGGCCAGTTTCATGTAAAGCGTACGGTAATCCGACTGCCGGAATACCGCCGGCGGTTCGCCGTGGCCCGGGAACGGACGCTGGAACGTTTCGATGTTGCTCCACAGTTCGATCCCGCACCGGTCGAAGAGTTTGCCGACTTCCTCATACCAGCGGCGCAGACCGTTGTCTCCGATCTTCCCGAGCTGACATTCCGGAACGGCGATCTTGTCCTGCGGCGCGCAGTAATCCAGCAGACCCGCTACCCGCTCATAGAAATACCGGCCGTAGATATCGACCCACTTTTCCGGCGTGTAAGCGGTTTTCATATCGCCCAGCGGTCCGCCGAACGACGGCGACATGAAGGTTTTCATCTGCGGATAATTTTTCCGCATATACTGCAGGACTTCCGTGCAGATATCCAGGAAATTGAAATGCCACGGCAGCGCTTCCAGACTCACATACAGTCCTTTGAAACAGGGATGGTCCGCGTATTTCGCCACGGTCCGGTCATAATAGCGCTTGTTGTCGTCGACTTCTTTTTTCCAGTCGCCGAGATGGAGATTGGTGATGCCGACGGGTCCGCCGAGATAGACGGTCATGCCGTATTGGTCGCCGAGCCGGAACACCATGTCCAGCAGGCATTCGTCTTCGGGCCAGGTGGTGGAGCGGGGATCTTCGGCGGAAAGATGGCAGCCGTTCTGTTCCACTTCCGTGCGGATGATGAACAGCTGGTCCATGCCGATTGCCTGCATCATGCGGAAATCCTGTTCCCACTCCTTCAATCCGGCGTTGACGATCCCGGTGTCGGAGATCAGCATGTTCACAAACGTTCCGGTGATCGGTTTCAATACGGCATTTTTCAGCATATAAACCTCAATTTCATTTTTTTACGGCTGCATATTCGATTCGCCAGTTAATTTACCATGAATCTGATCAGATTGCAAGGGCAAAACGGGATTTGAACGGCAAAAGACGGCGTTCCGGAAAAGTTTTTTTACGCTTCCCGCCGGGTTGCGAACTGATCGGCCGTCACCGCGAAGATGATGATCAGCCCGATCACCACCAGCTGGACATTCGTGGAAATATCCAGCAGCGTCAGTCCGTTGCGCAGGAAACTGATCAGCAGCGTGCCGATCAGCGTGCCGGTCATGGTGCCGCGTCCGCCGGACGGCGAACAGCCGCCGATGATGACCGCGGCGATGATGTCCAGTTCCAGCCCGATGCCTGCCGACGGCTGCGCCGAACTCGCCCGGCTGGTCGTGATCATCGCCGCCAGTCCGGTCAGGGCGCCCGCGAACGTGTAGATCAGCACCAGCATCTTGTTGACGTTGATCCCGGCGTGGAAAGCGGTCTGGACATTGGAGCCGATCGCATAGGTGTAGCGTCCGAACGCCGTGTGTCTGAGCAGAAAGCCCGAGGCCGCCAGCACCAGGATCAGGATCAGCACCGCCGCCGGGAGACCCAGGACCGTGCCGGTATCCAGAAACGTGTAGGACGACACCGCAAACGGCTTGCCGTCGTTGATCAGGTACGAGATACCGCGGAATACGCTCATGGAACCCAGCGTGACGATGAACGGGGCGAGTTTCAGCCGGGTGATGCATATGCCGTTGAGGAAGCCGCACAGGGCGCCGCAGCCGATCCCGAACACCGTTCCGAAGAGCATCGAAAGCCAGCCCATGTCAATGAAGCTGCCGCCTGAAATGGCGGTCCAGGTGCCGCCGCCCGCAAAGAGCATGCCCAGCGAACCGAGCATGCCGCACATCGCCAGCATCGAACCGACCGAAAGGTCGATCCCCGCCGTGATGATGATGAAAGTCATGCCCGCGGCCATGATCCCGTTGACCGAGGACCGCCGCAGCACATTCGAGAAGTTCTGGAGACTGAGAAAGTTTTCCGGTTCCAGCGCCGCCCACAGCGAAATGATGAAGATCAGCGAGCAGAACGGCAGCAGTTGTTTGGCAAATTTGTTCATGATGAAGTGGTTTCCTTATTGGTTGGATGTTGCGGCAAGGCGCATGATTTTTTCCTGCGTGGCTTCGGCGGCGGACAATTCCCCGCGAACCGATCCGTCGCGCATGACCAGAATCCGGTCGCAGATCCCCAGCAGTTCCGGCAGTTCGGAGGAGATCACCAGGATCGCCTTCCCCTGCGCCGCCAGTTCGTTCAGCAGCAGATAGACCTCTTTTTTCGCTCCGATGTCGATTCCCCGCGTCGGTTCGTCGAAGATGATGAAATCCGAATTGGCCATCAGCCAGCGCGCGATCAGCAGTTTCTGCTGGTTGCCGCCGGAAAGCGAATTCGCCGGAGCGTCCGGTGAACTCCATTTCACATTCACCCGCTGCCCGTTTTCTTCGCACAGGTGCGTTTCCTTCAGCTGGTCGATCAGCAGCCGCATGTCCAGTTTTTCCAGATTCGGCATGGTGATGTTCCACGCGCACGGCAGGTTCAGCCACAGCCCGTTGCGCTTGCGGTCCTCCGTGAGATACGCGATCCCGGCCCTGATCGCATCCTGCGGCTGCCGCACTTCGAGTTTTTTCCCGTCGAGGTAAATTTTGCCGTCCAGCAGTTTGCCGCAGCCGAAAATGGCGTCGGCGGTTTCGGTCCGGCCCGCGCCGACCAGGCCCGCCATGCCCACGATCTCCCCCTTCCGGACACTGAACGAGACCTCATGGATCTTGTCCGTGCTGAGTTTTTCCGCCCGGAAGAACTCTTTGCCGATCTCAACCTGGCGCGCCGGATAAAAATCATGCAGTTCGCGGCCGACCATGTGGCGCACGATCTCCGCGATGGACGTTTCCGCCGCCGCGGTATGGAACACGATGACCCCGTCCCGCAGCACGCTGATCTCGTCCGCCAGCATCATCACTTCCTCCAGCCGGTGCGAGATGTAGATGATCGCCATGCCTTCGGCCTTGAGCGTCCGGATGATCTCGAACAGGGTCCGGCTTTCACCTTCCGAAAGTGAGGAAGTCGGTTCGTCCATCACGATGACCTGCGCCTCGCGCAGCAGTGCTTTCGCCAGTTCGACCAGCTGCGCTTCCCCCATGGACAGCGTACTGACTTTGGCCGTCGGCGAAATATGGAAATGATACCTGTCGAACAGTTCCTGCACGATCTGCGTCATTTTCGCGTCGTCCAGCACGGGCAGTCCTTTTTTCCGCAGTTCCCGCCCGAGAAAGATATTCTCGTAAACGGTCAGGTCTTCCGCCAGATCCAGTTCCTGATAAAGCATCGAGATGCCCGCGTCCAGCGCCGCTTTCGGATTCGCAAACCGGACCTCGCCGCCGTTCAGCAGGATGGTGCCGTTGTCCTGCTGGTGCACCCCCGCGAGGATCTTCATCAGGGTCGATTTGCCGGCTCCGTTTTCCCCGCACAGGGCGTGAAGCGTGCCCGGCCTGACCGCGAACGTCACATCTCCAAGCGCCTGCACTGCGCCGAAACGCTTGGAGATATGCTCCATCCGCAATTCTTCCAGTTTTGGATTCATAAGCCCAACGCCTCCGGATAATCGCGTTTCATCTGTGCCAGATTGTCCTTGCGGACGATCATGCTTGCCACGGGACGGTTGCGTTCGACTTTCTGATGTTTCAGCAGTGCGACCGCCAGTTTCACGCCCTGATAGCCGATTTCAAACGGATTCTGCGCGATGATCGCTTCCACTTCGCCTTTGCCCACGCCTTCCAGCAGCACCGGATCGGAATCGAATGCCACAAAGCAGATCTTTCCCGCGAGTTTTTCGTTCTGCAGCGCCTTGTAAGCTCCGACTGAAGATGGATGGTTCACCGCAAACACCGCATTGGCGTTGGAATGTTTCGTCAGCATGTCGACGGTCCGCTGACGGGCATCTTCGATCGTCCCCTGCGTATGCTGCTCGGCGATGATTCTGATCTCCGGGAATTCCTTTTTCAAGGTTTGCACGAAACCGTCCCCGCGCGCATCGGTCGAGGCGGAATTCTGGATGTAACGCACCAGGATGACATTGCCTTTTCCGTTCAGTTTCCGGCCGATGATCTTCGCCGCCTCGGCGCCCCCGCGGAAATTGTCCGTTCCCGCAAAGGAATCGTATTTTTCGGTATCCACCGGCGAATCGATGATGACGCACGGGATCTTCCGGGCATGGATCTTTTCGACGGACCGTGCCAGCGCCTTGAAATCGTTGGGACCCAGCACCACCGCCGCCGACTGCTTGATGAGCGCGTCTTCCACGCACTGGATCTGTTTTTCCCGGTCGGTTTCGACTTCCGGTCCGTTCCAGGTGATCCGGTAACCCGCTTCCTTCGCGGCTTTTTCCGCACCCTTGTGCACCACTTCCCACCACATGTTCGCCGCTCCTTTCGGAATGACGGCTATCACCTGCTGCTGCGGGCTTTTCAGCGATTTGACTTTCCGCACGATCCCGATCGTCAGCAGGACCGCGGAAACAGCGAGAATTACGACGACGAACCAGCTGTTCTTGTTCATGACACCTCCACGTTTACGGTTTCAAGGCAATATAAAACCATGACGGGCATTTTTCAAACGATGCAAACCGATATATGACAATGTTTTTTTTGTCTCTTTTTCTTTTATCGATGCTTGAAAAAGCAGCTGCGGCGGGCTAATTTGATGCCAGGTGAGAAAATCATATTCGGAGATGTTCAACGAAAAAAAGGAGATCGATCATGTTTTCAGGAAAAAAATGTCTTTCACTGCTGTTCGTGCTTTGCGGTGTCTTATGGGTCCAGGCCGTAACCCCGTTCAAAGATGGGGACAAAGTTATTTTTCTGGGCGACAGCATTACCCATGGCGGCGAATTCTTGTATTGGGTCCAGGCGGTCCATCAGCTTCGGAATCCGGGTAAGATCCGGCTGGAAAATGCCGGCATCTCCGGAGATGTCGCCTCCGGCGGTCTCGCCCGGCTGGGATATGATGTTCTGGACAAAAAACCGAACCGCGTTTTCATCATGTTCGGAATGAATGATATCAATCTGTCGCTTTATTCCAAGGGCGGCACCGCCATGGATGAGAAACGGATGAAACCCCTGAAGAACTATGAAAACAACCTGAACCGGATCTGCGACCGGCTGAAGGAAGCCGGCGTTACGGCAGTCCTGATCACGCCGACCCCTTACAACCAGTATGTCAACAACAATCCCTCGACGTATAATGAAGCCGGACTGGCGGCCGCGGCCGAAATCGTCCGGAAAATTGCCCGTGAACGCGGCCTGGAAACGGTTGAATTTCATATTCCCATGACGGAGGTCTTGAAAAAACAGCCGAAGATTTCCCCCATGCGCAAGGACAATGTCCACCCGAATGCGCTTGGACATCTGCTGATGGCTTATTATCTTTGCCGGGAGGCCGGACTGGTGGACGGCAGGATCGCGGAAGTCTCCATCGATGCCGCCGGCGGAAAGGTCAAAACGGCAAACCATGCCGCCGTCCGCAATGTGAAAACCGGTGCCGGCGGAATTTCTTTCGAATACGCTCCGGAGCGTCTGCCTTTCATTCCGGACAAGCAGCATGAAGGAATCGATGCGCTGGTTCCGTTTACGGCAGATCTCAATACCGAATTCCTGCAGGTCTCCGGCCTGGCCGACGGAAACTATCAATTGTCCGCCAACGGTGCGAAGATCGGCGTCTTTACCTCCGACGCCCTTGCCAAAGGGATCAATCTGGCGGTTTTGAATACGCCGTCCCGCCGCCAGGCGCAGAAAGTGTTTGCCCAGATCAGGGTCATCCGTTCCTGTTTCGCCCGTCTGCGTTCGGTAGTGCAGGGTGACCGGTTTGCCAAGTCGCAGAACGCGGATCTCAGTGATCCGGAGAGCTGCTGCAAGGCGGTGGATCAATGGTACAAGAGCCGTTTCATTGACCGGAACGGCTCCAATAAAGGGTATTATACCAACGTGGTCAAGAATTACAAAAAGAACAAGAGACAGGTTCCTGCGACCTTGAAACAGCTGGATGCCGCCTACGAAAAATTATATCAGGAAAGCCATCCGGTTTCCTATAAGCTCGAACTGAAAAAACAGTAAATCAAAGACGCGGTTTTCTGTCCGGATCGGGCTGGAAAGCGAAAATCAGCCGGCATTCGCCCTCGGCTCCGGACCGGGTCGTCACATCGATCCGGTTGACGCTCTTTCCCCAGAAGACATTCTGCGCGGAATCCTCCAGCGCGATGCGTTTTACGGATGCGGTGCAGTTTTCCAGCCGGAACGGCACGCCGGCGATTTTCCACTGTTCCCCGCGGCAGACCACCGGCGAGGAAGTGTAGAACGGGATTCGGACGGTATTGCCGGAACGTTTTTTCAGTTTCCAGCTGTCGCAGATCTCGATGGTTTTGGCTTTCCGGTCCCAGGTCACGCGCCGGATGCAGGACTTGACTCCCGCAGATTCCGGATAAGCCGAGGTCAGGTCCATCCGGCATTCCACGCGGTCCGGGGTTTCCGACACCGTCATCGTGTCCGGTTCGACCGGCGGACTGTCCGCCTGGCGGATGCCGTTGAACTGCGGCACATTGTGTCCTTCGGCATTGAGCCGCCAGTTTTCGAAGCGGTGCTCGCTGAAAGTTTCCCGGCGGTATTCGGTGGATCCCAGGTCGATCAGCAGCGGGGTGTCGCGCCAGATCAGGATGATCTGTCCGACGTCGCTGTGATGATGCGGGACCGCGCCGCCGCGTTTGAGCGCCATGGAGATCCCGTCTTCATTCAGGAACATGAGCTGGGTCTGGGGATAAAAAGCGAGTTTTTTCCTGCGGAGAGCCGGACCGCGGGCGGGAACCCACCAGAAAAAGGCCAGCGCGCCGAACAGATCGCGCAGCAGCGTCCCGACGGGATAATCCCGCGCCGCCTTGACTCCCACTGCAACCAGTGCGTCACTGCCGACCCGTTCGCCGAACCGACAGCAGATCCACGGCGGCACCGACCAGGCGCAGATACGGGTTTTGCGGTCCTTTCCTTTCGCCGGAGGCAGTGCGACCCGGGCCGGACAATCGCCGAACGCCGCATAGAACGAGGGCGACATCCAGGCGTCGATGATATATTCCGCCATCGGTTTGATCTTCGGACTGCCGTTCCAGGAACGGATCTGTTCCAGATAATGCAGCATCATGCCGGGCGATTTGGCCCAGTAAGTCGGCCCCTCGATCCCGCCGCCGTCGGCAGGATATTTTTCGATGAAATTGTCGATCCCTTCCTGTACGACGGCGACCACCTGCCGGAGTTTCTGCGGCTGGTCTCGCAGCACGCAGAGCGCCGTGCTCAGGCAGTTGCTGCAACACCACGGTGTCCAGTTGTTCCTGCCTTGGATCCACCAGAATGGGAACGGTTTCTGCAAAATCGGTTCGATCACCCGGCGGATCATATTTTCCCGGACGGTCCGCACCAGGTTCGGGGAAACCGCCGTCAGTTCGTTCTCCAGCAGATTCAGTGTCTGCGCGAGCGTCATGCCGGTTTCGGCGGCAAAAAGATCGACGATCTCGGCCGGCGGTTCCGGCAGCGGATCCTTGTCCATGTGGCAGTGCGCCGGCAGGCACCAGGTATGTTCCGCGGTGATCTCCCACAGATAATCTGCGATTTTATCCAGATATTTTCCCTGATATTCGAAGACTTCCGCCAGGACCAGCGCCGCGAAATTGGAACGGCGGCCGAAATAGGGGATCTCGTAATGCCGGCGGTTGCCGTTGCGGATGAATTCCATGAACAATGACGCGGGCAAAGCCGGCACCGGTTCATCCAGCAGACGGTCCGCCATCCGGATCAGTTCGAGCGCGATCTTCCGGTTGCGGGGGATCTGCAGCACGGTCTTCCATGCTTTCCGTTCGGCGGCAGGCGGAAAAAGCGGGGTGGTATCGATGTCTTTTGGAAGGGGGGATTTTTTCATCAGGATTCTCCGGTCATGATTTTTTATCAGGGAAACTGGTCTGCAGCGGGAGACAGCCCAGCGAATCGAAACTGCGGTTGAATTTTACCGCCAGCGCGCGCCAGCGGCCTTCCATATCGTCAAGATACAGCCACGGTTTCCAGCCGAGTTCCAGGTAAGTCTTGACCGCGGCCAGACGGAAATCATCGGTCAGCAGGGAGAATGCCCGGTATCCGCCCTCATACAGGCGGTGCATGGCGGCGACGCTGACCGAACGGCCCAGATGATGGCCGCGGAGATCGGGATGGGTCATCACCCAGCCCAGCACGCCGACCGAGGCGTATTCCGGCATGTCGGTCGTTTCGGCGGTCGCGGACGCGGCAAAACGTCCGGTGGAGATCTCCTCGATCAGAAACATGGCATCCGGCAGAACTTTGCCGCGGAATTTCTGCAGATAATCCGGTTCCCAGGCGGGAAAGCCGACCGAGACCCGCAGTTCGTTGTAAAGTGCAAGTTCGGAATCGGCGATCGTCCGAAGGCGGAATCCTTCCGTCACGGTCAGTTCCGGCATCGGAGTCGTTTCTGCATTGAAGATCATTTTCAATTGGGGCATTTTCGTATCTCCTCATCAAAAACCAGTTCATGTTTCTTTTGTTCCGGAAGGCAGACACGGAACAAAGATACAGTACTCTCAAAACCGGAATTTGCAAACCGGAAAGGACCGATTTCAGGACAAAACCATAAAATTCCTGAATCCGGATACCGGGAGCGACGGACATGAAATGTTTTTAACTTGAAAAATGACATCGTCGGTGCTATATTGTCAACCTCAAATCACGCAGCCGGCGAGGTGTTTTTCATGAAATCGTTATCATATACCGGATCAGGTGTCCAATGATCTTCTTCGGCATCGGTTCGATGGTCCTGGTGGGTTTGGGCTGGACCTTTTTCGGATATGTCATGGGAAAAGCCCCGCGCCAGAATATCAAGATCCCTTATCTGCTGATCTGCAGTTCGATGCTGGCGCTGATTGTGAGCGGCACCATCGGGATGTATCAGGGATTCCCGAAGGTCTCGGCGTTCGGATATTTCATCACTTTCGGCGTACTGGTGATCTGCGGCATCGTCAATTATTTCCAGCTCGATTTCATGTCCCGTGCCATGCAGAAAGGGCCCAACGGCATCATCTGGAGCATCATCCAGTCCGGTTTCATTTTTCCGTTTTTCATGGGGGTCATCTTTTTCGGCGTCAAGCTGAATCTGCTGCGGACCGGCGGCCTGATCTCCCTGCTGGCCGCGCTGGCGCTCTTCGGAACCGGCCGGAAAACCGCATCGGAAGGCAATTGGAAGCTTCCGGCTTTCACCGCATTCGCCATGACGGGCATTTCGCAGATGCTGAGCAATCTGCCCTCGTATTTCCCGGAAGCGCAAGCGGTATCGAGCATCTGGCGGACCGCCGCGTTTTCGGTTGGACTCTGCCTTGGCGCAGTATTTTTGGAACTGCCCAAAGGCAAACAGTTCTTCACGGAGCTGGGCGGGCATTTCCGCCGGCTGGAAGTCTGGCGGAACTGTTTTATGCTGGAAATACCGGAAATGGCCTCTTCCTACCTGCTGCTGTATCCCGGTATGGACATTCTCTCGCGGGCGGGCATCGGCTCCGTGGCGTATCCGGTCATGGTGGGTTCCTGCATTATCTTTTTCGAGATCTTCTCAATCCTGGTCCTGCGTGAAAAACGCCGGCCGGCGCAATGGCTCGCATTGGTGCTGTGTCTGCTGGGCGTCGTCGGGATCTGCCTGTAAGTCACAGCAGGGTAAGCAGCAGGACCAGTCCGACACTGAGCGGGATGGAAAGATTGTCGTCCAGACGCAGCTGTTTCTGAAACAGTTCGACCAGCCCGCCGACCAGCACCGCGAGAAATCCGATCGCAAAATCGGGCAGCAGAGGGCGATGGGTGATGACCAGAACCAGCGCCAGCGCAATATAGCCGACGAGGATGAAACTGGCCGTCCCTTCCAGCGATTTGCCGTTGACCAGTTTGTGGCGGCCGAATTTTCTGCCGATAAGCGCCGCGGCGATATCGCCGGTCAGCATCACGGTCAGAGCGCCGGCGGCGATCCAGGCGGGAAACAGCAGATTGACCAGCAGTGCCGCGGCCAGGACCGGGGCTCCGCCGGATACGATCCATTGCCCCGGTTTCACCTCATTGCGGAGCATCTGACCGAACAGTTTTCCATACAGTCGGCCGAGATACTTTCCGCCGTTGGCGTAATCGTGTTCGGACACCAGCGTCAGGAGCAGCAGCAGAAAAAAGATGACCGGTGCGCACCACGGCCAGGGCGCCAGCAGCAGCGTGGCCGCCGGCATCCATAACGATGAAAGATGGACCAGTTTCCGTTTGACTTCTTCCCGGTAAGTGATTTCCATGATACAACTCCGTTAAATGGGTCAATAGCCGAAGATTTGTTTCGGAGTGACTGTCAGTATCTCTCCGTATTTCTTCAATTTTTCACGGTCGAGTTTATCCACCGGTCCGACCACGAAAATCTCATATGGCAGGACAGCGATTTCCTTCGCCGCAAAGTCCGCGATTTCCTGCGCGGTGATCTTCTGCAGCGCCTGGAAGATCTCCGGTTTCAGATCGCGTTTGATCCCGGTTTTTTCCGACTGGAACCAGACTCCGGCCAGGTTGCCGTAGGTTTTGGAGGCACTCAGGTCTTTCAGCAGTTTGGTCCGTGCCTGTTCGATCTTGCCGGGATAAAGCGGCATCTTGCGGAACAGTTTCAGCATCTGGTCCGCCGCATCGAAGAACTTGTCCGGCTGCGTGCCCACGAAACCGAAGATGATGTCGTAACGGTCTTTATCCATCGCATTCGAATAGACGGCGTATGCGGAATAAGCCAGACTGCGCGATTCGCGGATCTCCTGGAACACCACGTTGTCCAGCCCGCCCGCGCCGAAATACTGGTTGAACAGCATGATTTTGGCCATGTGCATCGGATCGGGCGTAAATTTGCCCGCCCGCGTGCGGATCCCGACCAGAAACTGTGCTGAATCATACGGCAGCAGGAACACCCGCGGTTTTTCGGTCGGCAGCTGTTTGAATTTACGGCTTTTTTCCGTTTTGGCAACCTCTATCCGAACCGGTTTCTTCAGGCTCTTTTCCAGCTGTGCGGCAAGCTTGTCAGCCTTTTCCGGACCGGCATAGGCATACATCCGCGGCCGGCTGAAACATTCTTGCGCCAGCTTTACCATCTGCGCGGCGGTGATTGTCTTGAGTTCCTTTTCACTCGGCAGATTGCCGAACAGGAACGGATTGTTTTTCACGTCCGGACCGTAGGCGGCGTAATTATTCAGGCCGTGGAAATTGGACTGCTGACTTTTTTTGGCATTCGAACGTGCTTTCAGGATCCGTCCGACATAGGCTTTCCAGGCTTTTTCATCCGGTTTCATATTGTTCAGGAAATCATCGGCCAATTCCAGCCCGCGTTCCATTTTCGAAGCGAAACCGCTCAAGTTCAGCGAACTGCGTTCCGCACCGCAGGAGAAGGAGAAATCCAGTGCGTCTTTGAAGAATTCCCAGCGGAGCTCCTGCGCATTGTATTTCGCAGTACCGAGGAAATCCAGATAACCAAGCGCCAGCGGCAGCAAGGGATCGTCTTCCGATCCTGCCTCCACATAGACCTGCAGGGAAAACAGCGTATCATTGACCGGCGACAGCTTGCGGTTGAAGAACAGCCGGTCGCCGTCCTTCATCGGCAGGATCGAAAAGTCTTTCTGGAAGTCGACCACATCCAGTTCCGGCAGCGGCTCCGGCGGCTGTTTCAGAAACGCTTTCCCGTAGGCGGAATTTTTGCCGGAATTGACTGTGACCGGGGTCATTTTCGGCTTGGGGACCTTGCCCGAATCATCCGCTTTGCCGGTCACCTTGTCCGCCCGGACATAATGTTTCAGCGTTTTGGCAAAATCGACGATCTCCTTCTTGCCGATTTTTTCCAGGTCATCGACCGCCCGCAGATTCTCTGCATAATCGCGCTCCTTCACGAAAGCGTCCAGATAGGTCCACAAAGCGGATTCCGGATTGACCCGCGCGCTGACCAGCCCCTTCCGGTAATTCAGGATCAGTGCCTTGAGCAGTTCTTCGCTGAATTTGCCGTCGCGCACTTTCTGCAGTTCATCCAGCAGCAGTTTTGCCAGCTGATCCAGAGACTGCCCCGTTTTCGGGGTGCCCGACATCAGGAAAAGGGAATAATCGCGCCGGTCATCCAGTCCCGCCGAGGCGGACATGACGCGCTGCGTGAGGATCAGATCGTTGTCCATCAGTCCGGTGGAGCCGTTGGAGAGCAGATCGCCCAGCAGGGAGCCGAGCAGTTCGTTGCGGCGGCCGGGTTCGACCCGGAACCCGATCCGGACCGATTCCGCTTTCGGACTGCTCACTTTCACGTGCTGATTGCCGGTCAGTTTCCCTGCTTTCGGCAGCTGGCGCGGCGGAGCATCTGCCGCCGGGATCCCGGAAAAATACCGGTCCACCAGCTGGATGGTCCGGTCGAAATCCAGGTCGCCCGCCAGCAGGATCGCCATGTTCGACGGCACGTAATATTTTTTCAGGAAAGCGGTGATCTCGGTGATGGAGGGATTTTTCAGATGTTCCGGATTGCCGATGAACGGCACCCAGCTGTATGGATGCGGCGCAAAAAGTTTCGAGTTCACCGCTTCATACATCAGCCGGCTGTCGTTGTCCATGCCCCGGTTGAATTCCTCGTAAACCGCCTCGAGTTCCGTATGGAAAAGCCGCATGACCGGATCGCGCAGACGTTCCGATTCCAGCTGCAGCAGTTTCGGCAGTTCCTGCGCGGGAATGTTCACCACATAGACCGTCATATCCGAGGCGGTGAAAGCATTCAGGCCGGACCCGCCGATCGAGGCGATCAGCTGGCTGTATTCGCCTGCGGCCGCATGTTTCGCAGCCTCGCCGGAAAGACGGTCGATTTCCGCGTAAATCTTTTCTTTTTTCTTCGGATCGGAAGTTTTCCGGCGTTGTTCGAAAAGCTGTTCGATCCGGTCGAGCAGGGCCTTTTCTTTGGCATAATCCAGCGCACCGATCCGGGGGTTGCCTTTGAACAGCATGTGTTCCAGATAATGCGCCAGTCCGGTCGCTTCCGGCGGCGAATCGGCCAGTCCGGCGCGGACGGCCAGCTTGAATGAGATCCGCGGCTGCACCGGGATCCGGGAAAGATAGACCTTCATGCCGTTTTTCAGCGTATATTCCCGGGCATTGTACGGATCGTTCGTCACATATTTATACTGATACCCGTTTTTGTCCGCTGCAGTTCTGGATTCCAGTTTCGCACCGAAAACCGCCGCACAGCAAAGGCAAAGCCCCAGAATGATTCCTTTTTTCCACTGCATATCGATGATTCCTTTCATTAAAAAACTATCTGTTGAAAATAAGACCGCAAAGAAACCGGAAAGTTCAGTCATTCTGCTGAAAACGCAGCCGCTGTTCTATGCGGGATTTCAGATCCAGATGCCGCCCGTCGGCAATATTGAACCGTTCGCAGAGCCGCCGGACCAGGGAATCGGCGTGCACGGCCCGCCCGGAAATGAAATCGGCGGCGGAAAAGTTCAGATGCACCTCGATTTCCGGGATCCGGCAGACCGTATTGGCGACATCCGTTCCGGGAAAATCCAGCCGGCAGTTTTCCGCATTGAAAAGCGACACGTCCAGCCGCAGGGTCTGGTCGCTGAATCCGAGCGATCCGTAAAGCTGCGCACAGAAATTCACCGCATCCGACACTAAATCGCACAGCCGGCCGTATGAGATCACATTATCAGGACGTTCCGGCAGCACACAGCGGAAATGAAACTGACCAGTCCGGAAGATCTGCCAGAAAACGTTTTTGCCGCCGTAACGGAGCGAGACGTTGGTCAGATATGCTTCGCGCAGATCGGACAGCCCGATGAACAGGGAATCCGCGGCCGTTCCGCAGGATTCTTCCGCGGCAGCCCGGACTTCCGACAGGGTGAACCGTTCCGCCGCATACTGGTCCGGCGTGATCGTCAGTTCCGCCTGCAATGCCTGGCTTTTTCCTTTGAACAATTTGGCGAACAGCTGCCGCGAATGGCCGAGTTCTTCCTGAAAGCGGCTCTGGTCTTCATTGCCGGGGACTGCGGTATGGTTTTCGTAAAGCAGTCCGCGCAGCATCCGGCCCAGCAGTTCTCGCTGATTGCGCATGGCCCGCTGGATCAGGGCATGGACCTCGCTGGCGCGGTAGGCCGGCCGGCTCGACGCGTCGGCAGTCCGGATATAGAACACCCCCTGCTGCAGTTCGTGTTCGCAGCCGCCCGTGCACACATGCGGCAGTTGGGAAAAACGTTTGATCGCGAACACCACATACTGTTTGCCGTCCACCACCGGCCGTTCCAGCGTGAATTCCACCTGCGGATCGGAAAAACGGTTGACGAAAGTGCCGATCTCGGTGGGATCGAAGGATTGCAGTTCCTCCTCGGTCAGACCCGTGAACAGCGCGGGCCGGCCGCCTTCGTCTTCACCGACTCCGACCACCACATATCCGCCTTTGGTATTGGCCAGCGCCATGCAGTGACGGGCGAATTTGGCCCGTCCGGTCCGTGAAAGTTTATTCCAGTTCTGGGCGGCCTTGTAATCCAGTTCATCGGATTCCACGCCGCGTTTGACGATGCTTTCCCAATCCATGTTTCAGGCTCCTGTTTCCTTATCCGGAAAATTAGCATCATTCCCGGATTTTTCCAGTTATACAAATAAAATCTTGCATTTTTTTTGAATATCCTGTATCACGTCAGTGGAGTTAGGGAGATGGTCTGTCCGGAATCCGCGAACTTTTTTTACGGAGAATACGGAGAATACGGAGTTTCGCGGGCGTCCATGTCGAACCCCGAAAAACCAGGATTTTCATTCTGCTTTTCTATTCAGGTGCGCTCCTGTCTTACGCGTCCTCCGTATTCTCCGTATTCTCTGTATCCTCCGTTTCAGTTCGCGAAGAGAAATTTTTTCTTACCCAACTCCACTGACGCGATACGATATCCTGCGACGGCCCCTTTTTTTTTCAAAAAAATTCTTTTCCCTGCTTGCTTTTTCATGCAAAATGGGGAAAATTACCGGAACACGGTTTCATCAGCCAACAGAAAGGATTTGAGAATGGCTTCTTATCTTGTGAAAAAAGCGGTCGGTCCGGTGGATATTTCCGCCGAATGGGACTCTCCCGTCTGGGCAAATGCGGTCACGCAGAAACTCGAAGTGGTGTTCGACAAAAGCTCCAGCCATCATCCCTGCACCGAGATCCGGATGGTTTACGACGACCAGGGCATTTACGGCCTTTTCCAGGTGAAAGACCGGTATGTGCGTGCGGTCCAGAAAGCTGACCAAGGACAGGTCTGCACCGACAGCTGCGTGGAATTTTTCGTGCGCCCCGCCGGCGAGAAAAAATATTTCAACTTCGAAATGAACTGCGGCGGCACGATCCTGCTGTATCACGTGCTGAACTGCCGTTCGCATGAATATGATCTGGTGCCGCAGGCCGATCTCGATTCGATCAAGCGTTTCCACACGCTGCCGAAAATCGTCGATCCGGAGATCCAGGAACCGACCACCTGGCGGCTCGGTTTCGCGATCCCGATGTCCTTCTTCACCAAATACACGGCGATCGATCCGAAACTTTCCGGACAGGTCTGGCATGCCAATTTCACCAAGTGCGCCGACCAGACTTCGCATCCGCACTGGCTCTCCTGGATGCCGCTTTCCAAGCTCGATTTCCATCTTCCCGATGAATTCGGCGAACTGGTTTTCGAATAAGATCAGCTGAACCTTCGATCCAGGCGGAATGCTGCGATATGGCATCCCGCCTGTTTTTTATCCCGGCGGACAAAAGAACTGCCGGCGATGCCGGTAAGTGAACGAAAAAGCCCGCGAACCCCGTTTGAAAATCGGACCGGATGTGCTATTGTATCACCAATGGAATAATGTATTCTCAAGGAACTGAAAAACGGGGTTTATCGATGAAAGATTGGTTCAGGCAGATACGCAGCCGTCTGGATGAACGCGCCATGGCGGAAAAAGCCGAAGAATTGTGCAAAATCGAACAGGGACAGACTTTCCGGCATTATCATCAGTCGATCGACTGGATCTGCAGGGAAATGAAAGCGGCCGGACTGCCGAACGTGGAAAAGCTCTGTTTTCCCGCGGACGGGACCACCGTGTATGAAGACAAGCGCATGCCGCTGGCCTGGGACGCCTCGGTCGGCAGGCTGACCTTGTGCGATGCGGAAAAAACCGTTGCCGCGGATTACTCCGTGCATCCGTTTCATCTGATCAAAGGTTCGACCGGCACGAAACCGGGCGGCGAGGTGGTGCGGATCATTACCGAACAGCAGTATCTGGCGGGCGAAGATCCCCGCGGCGCGCTGGTCATGCTGGAGCCGGAGACCCCGCCTCGCGCCAGAGTCCTCACTCCGATCCTCGATCAGGGCGCCCGCGGCCTCATTTCCGATTATCTGGTCGGCCGCTATGAACATCCGGACGCCCTGCAGTGGGTCGCGGCATGCACCGAGGGCTCGAACTGGCATATTCAGAGCGAGGACCGCGATTTCATCGGTTTTTCCGTCACGCTGCGGATGGGCGCCCGGATCCGGGAACTGGCCGGCAAAAGCAGTCTCAAGGCGCGGATCGAATGCGACGGACGGCGTTATGCCGGAGAATTGCCTTGCGCCACGGCCCTGATCCCCGGCCGCCGCTCCGAGGAAGTCTGGCTGCTGGCCCATACCTTCGAACCGCTGCTGGACGATGATTCCAACGGCGTAGTTGCCGGGATCGAGATCGCCCGCCAGATCATGGCCATGGGTACTCCCGAATATTCCCTCCGTCTCATCTTCACCATGGAATTGTACGGTTACGCCGCGTTCCATGCCAATTTCAAAGGCAAAGTGATCGGCGGGGCCAACCTGGACTCGCTGCCGGCCAACCGGGATTCCCTCTGCCGGCTGATCCCGCCGATCTCCTCTGTGCCGTTCCACGGCGTCGATATCCTCCGGGAAATGGCCTCGGCTTTCCATGACCTGCTGCCTTGTGAATGGCGGAAGCCCGAATGTTTCGACGACATGTTCCTCTCCGATTCCACTACCGCCGTTCCGACCGTCTGGTTCCTGCAGAATCCCAAACCCGGCAACATCACGCTGTGGCACAATTCGGCGCAGACCGAGCCCGGATTCCTGGATCCCGAAACCTTCGCCGATTATACCGCTCTGGCCGCGGTCTGGTTCCGGAACGTGCTGTTCTACACGGGTAAACCGGCCGTACTGCCGAAACTTGAACTCAAACCGGTCTCGTCGCCCTGGCGCGACTATGCCGCGGAACAGGTTTATGCCCGCGCTCAGACCGGCCTGCCGCAGGACCTCGTCCGGATCCCGAAAGACTGCCGCCGTCCGCTGCCTGACGGTGTGATCTATGGTCCGATGGCTTCCATCCTGTCCGGCATGGACGGCAAAAAAGATTTGGCCCGGATCATTCTCGAAGCCGAGGCCGACCGTCAGGTCACGCTCACCGACGCACAGATCAAAAAATACATCGATGCGGTCAATTATCTCGCCGACTGGGGATATCTTACCGCAGTCCGCCGCACGGAACTGGCTCCGTCCGTGCTCGCCGATGCGCTTCGTCAGGCCGGTGTCAGCGGAGGCGATGTCCTGCTGGTGCATTCCTCGCTTTCCAAATGCGGATATGTTTCCGGCGGCGCCAGAGGTCTGATCGAAGGTGTCATGGCCGCAGTCGGCAAAAACGGCACCGCTTTGTTCCCGACCTTCACCCGTCCTTATATTTATCTCGGCACTTCGCTGAACAAAGGCTGGAACTACCGTCCGTATGATCCGGACGATCCGCGTCAGGTCTGGACCGGGACCGTGCCGCGCGCCCTGCTGGAACAGTTCCCGGAAGCCGTCCGCAGCCGTCACGTGACGCATTCATGGGCGGGACTGGGTCCGAAAGCGCAGACGTGTGTTGCCGCGCACGGACCGGCCGATCCGCCGGCGTCCGAGGCCTCGCCGCTGGGCAAAGCCCTGGCACTCGGCGGCAAAGTCGTGTATATCGGCTCCGGCCTGGCTCCGTCCACCTTCCTCCATTATCTGGAAACCGCCTGCGGTTCCGCGTTCCTGCAGCCAGCGGTCTGCCGCGTGAAAGATCCCGGCGGCTCCCTGCGCACGGTCCTGATCGAAAAGCATCTGCCCGGACACCGCGACTTCTACCGTCCGGATGCCGAAAACTGCAAATTTTTCGTGCGCGCCGTCCAAGCCGGTCTGCATATCGCCGAGGTCCCGTTCGGCATGGGCAGGATCCAGGTGATCGACCTGAAGGACTTTTATGAGGTCGGCATGAAACTCATGAAGGAAGATCCCCGCGTGCTCCTTTGCGACGATCCGGACTGCCTGTTCTGCCGGAAATTTTGACCCCGCAGACGGATTTTTCTGGAAATTTCATGCTTGAAACTTGAATTTTTCAGTAAAGGATATATATTTACTAAACAAATTACTAAACAAAGGAAACCGGAATGGGCGATCTGAAAAAAATCCGGCAGGTTTTTCTGGATATGGACGGGACGATTTATCACGGCTCCACGCTGTTCCCGACGACCCTGCCGTTTCTGCGTTTTCTGGACAGCCGGAATATCGGCTACACGTTTCTTTCCAACAATTCCTCCCGGAGCCTGCCGGAATATGTGAAGAAACTCGAACGGATGGGGATCCGGACCGATACGGAACATTTCTACACTTCCACTGAATACTGCATCGACTATCTGCAGAAAAACCATCCGGAGATCAGGCGGCTGAACATTCTGGGGATGGAATCGATCTTTCCGGCGTTCGAAGCGGCGGGCTTCCGGATCGACAACCGGGATCCGCAGGCGGTGATCGTGGCGTTCGACCGCCGGCTCACCTACGAAAACCTCTGCCGGACCGCCTGGTTCCTGAAAGAGGGCGTGCCGGGTTTCGCCACCCATCCGGATGTTTTCTGTCCGGGCAACGAACCGTATTGTTTTCTGGTGGACTGCGGCGCGATCACCAAAGCGCTGGAAACCGCCACGGGCGTGAAGCTGAAAGTGCTGGGGAAGCCCGATCCGGGCATCCTGATCGCCGCGGCGGCCCGCCGGAACGTGCCGATCGGGGAATGTCTGATGGCAGGCGACCGTCTCGCCACCGATATCGCGGTCGGCGTCAATGCGGGCGCCATGACCTGCCGGATCAACGGTCCCGGCGCCGATCTTACTCCCGCCGCAGGAGTCGTTCCCGACCTTGAACTGCACGATCTCGGACAGCTGCAGCAGAGGTGGGAAGAGGCCCTGAAATAGGTTGTTTACCGTCATTTTCAATAAAAACCGAACTCAAAAGGAAAGGCAACGAAAATGGAAGAAAAGATTTACCACGTTGATTTCGACACGCTGGAAAGCTTCATGCGCGATGCTCTGATCGGCGCGGGCGTTCCGGCCAACGATGCGGCGACCTGCGCGGAAGTGCTCATCACCGCCGACAAGCTCGGGATCGATTCCCACGGCATCGGCCGCCTGAAACCCATTTACATCGACCGGATCAAAGCCGGCATCCAGAAGCCTGTCACCGAGGTCGAATGGGTCCGCAAGACGCCGACCACCGCCGTGATCGACGCCCACGACGGCATGGGCATGGTCGCCAGCAAACAGGCCATGCAGTATGCGATCGACAAGGCCGAAGAACTCGGCATGGGCATGGTCGTCATCCGCAATTCCACCCACTACGGCATCGCCGGATATTATGCCCTGATGGCCGCCAAAAAGAACATGATCGGCATCTGCGGCACCAACGCGCGTCCCTCCATCGCCCCGACTTTCGGCGTCGAAAACATGCTCGGCACCAACCCGCTGACTTTCGCCATGCCCACCGATGAAAAATTCCCGTTCTTCCTGGACTGCGCCACGAGCGTTTCCCAGCGCGGCAAGATCGAAGTTTACGGCCGCGCCGGCAAAGAACTGCCTCCGGGCTGGGTCATCGATGAAAACGGCAACACCCGCACCGACACGGTCCAGATCCTCGAAGACCTGGTCAAAGGCAAAGCCGCGCTCACCCCGCTGGGCGGCCTCGGCGAAGCCACTGCCGGTTACAAAGGCTACGGCTATGCCACGGTCGTGGAGATCCTCAGCGCCGCGCTCCAGCACGGCAGCTTCCTCAAGGGGCTGCTCGGCTTCTCTCCCGAAGGCAAGAAACAGCCCTACCATCTCGGCCATTTCTTCATCGCGATCAACATCGCCAATTTCATCGATCCGGAAGATTTCAAGCACACGACCGGTGAGATCCTGCGTACGCTGCGCAATTCCCGCAAGGCTCCGGGCTGCAGCCGCATCTACACCGCCGGCGAAAAGGAATACGAAAACTTTGTCCGCCGCACCACCGAAGGCGTGCCGATCAATGCCGCCCTGCAGAAGACCATCAGGGAACTGCAGAAAGAATATCACCTCGACCAGTATCATTTTGAATTCTGAGTCCGATAACAACCAATTTTCATAGAAGGAAAACCATCATGGGCAACGAAAAAAATCAGGCGGCGCTGGATTACCATGCCACACCCGCGCCGGGCAAAGTATCCGTCATTCCAACCAAACCGTGCGTCACCCAGCAGGATCTGGCGATGGCCTACACCCCCGGCGTGGCCGTTCCCTGCCTTGAGATCAAAGCCCGTCCGGAAGACGTCTGGAAATACACTGCCAAAGGCAACCTGGTCGCAGTGGTCAGCGACGGCACCGCCGTGCTCGGTCTGGGCAACATCGGTCCCGAAGCGGGCATCCCCGTCATGGAAGGCAAGGCCGTTCTCTTCAAACGGTTCGCCGATATCGACTCGGTCCCCCTGTGCATCGGCAAAGTCTTCCAGTCCAACGGACGCACCGACCCCGCCAAACTGATCGCCGTCACCGAATGTCTCGAACCCTGCTTCGGCGGCATCAACCTGGAAGATATCGCCTCTCCCGCCTGCTTCGAGGTCGAACAGACCCTGAAAAAACGCATGAACATCCCCGTGTTCCATGACGACCAGCACGGCACCGCGATCATCTCCCTGGCGGCCATCCTCAATGCCACCAAACTGCTCGGCAAAAAGATGGAAGACCTGCGGTTCGTGGTCAACGGAGCCGGCGCGGCGGGCATCTCCTGCAGCGAACTCTACATCACCGCCGGCGCCAGACGCGAAAACTTCATCATGTGCGACTCCAAGGGCGTCATCTATGAAGGACGCGGCAATCTGACCCCGGAAAAACAGCGTTTCGCCGCCAAAACCGACAAACGCACTCTCGCCGAGGCCATGGTCGGCGCCGATGTGTTCCTCGGACTTTCGGTCGGCAACTGCGTGACCAAGGAAATGGTCAGGAGCATGAACAAAGGCGCGATCATTTTCGCGATGGCCAATCCCGTTCCCGAGATCTTCCCGGCGGACGCCTATGAGGCCGGCGCGGCAGTCGTCGGAACCGGACGCACCGATTTCCCGAACCAGATCAACAACGTGCTCGGTTTCCCCGGCATTTTCCGCGGCGCTCTCGACGTCCGCGCCACCGACATCAACGAAGCCATGAAACTCGCCGCCGCGCACGCTCTGACCGAAGTCGCGGAAATGAAGGTCGATCCCGACACCTTCAAAGCTCTCGAGATCGCCTATCCGAAGGATGCCGCAGCCGGCATGTTCAACGGCGACAATCCGCTGTCGCTCAACTATGTGATTCCGAAGCCGTTCGATCCGCGAGTGGTCCCGCATGTGGCCCGCAAGGTGGCCGAAGCCGCCATGCAGTCCGGCGTCGCCACGATCAGAATCGACGATCTGGATGCGTATGAAGCTTCCGTCCGTGTCCGGATCCAAAAATCCAACTCCCTGTAATACAGTCCGGCCCGCGACCCCACAACCGGGGCGCGGGTTGTTTTATGTGTGTGCGCCCGGCAGGGCGCACGGCTAACGGGTGAAAGTCCCGAGACGACCCGACAGGGGGAACGTCCCAGCGACCGGCAAGGGTGTCCATCGCGAGGTGGAATCTGAAGGAAGCCGTAGCAAAAC
>SUWI01000016.1 GCA_015061565.1 Lentisphaerota bacterium | reverse complement strand
ACATGTTTTTTCATTGTCAAACTGCCGGGATTGTTTTTACCTCATCTCTCATCTCTCCAACCTCATACCTTGTTCTATTTTGCCGGATCTCTGCTAAAGCAAGCAGAATCCACCAGGAGTTCTATCAAGGTAAATTCCGCCGTAAATCTTCGGCCCGCCAAATTCATTTCTCTTTTCATTACCGCTCCTTTGCTGAATGATATCGGATTAAAACAGGGAATTGATCGTTTTGACCGATTCCTCGACGATCATATTGCCGCCGTCGAAGGTGACCAGACTGCTCGCCGGCGCACTGCCGTAGCCCGTGGTGCCGGAACGCCGGCTCGGCAGATAACTGCCCCGCCCGGACGCCAGCTGGACCAGAAATGTCTGTTCCGCCCGGCTGCCGCCCTTGATCCGGTCGCCGTAATCCAGATACAGCTCATACGAATTGGTGGCAAACGCAGCCTCGCCCAGCCGGATCACATGCAGTTCCATCGGGATCGCTTTCGGCGGATTTTTGTAGCGCTCGACCACGCTGCGGTTCCAGTTGACCGAACCGTTCCAGATCCCGCCTTCGTTCACCCGGAAATGCTCTTCCAGTTTCTCCGCGGATTTCTGCGCGGCCTCCGCTTCCTCTTTGGTGATCAGCCTCGGCGGCAGCTGAAGCGTCATGCATACATGTTTCAAAACCGGCGCACCGTCGGCCGTGCCGCCGATCACCCCGAGCACATCTTCCAGCGCGAGCATCACCCGCCGCCCGATCTCCTTCCGGCGGGCCAGGCTGTAGTCCACATTGTGCACCCGCGGCACCCACTTCCAATCGAGCACCGGGTCCTTCAGCTGACCCCGCAGCTGCATCATCCGTGCCTGCGCACGGCGGTTCAGCAGCTGATGCGGGCTGATATCACCCGCCGCGGAACACTGCGGCAGCAGATAAATGCCTTCTCCCAGATGCCGGGCGACCTCCTGCCGGACTTCGTTCCAGTAATCGGCGGAAACCAGGCTGAGCGCTTCACTGACCTGCGCCGGACAGGCGATATTGACGATCATGCCGGTGAGCTTGCCTTCCGGCGTGTAAGCTGCCAGCACGTTGACCGTATGGTCCACATGGCCTTCGGCGTGCAGCAGGGCAGGGTCGTCTTCCAGCGCATACATCACGCCGCCGCGGTACTCCATGACCAGCCGCCGGGATTCCCCGACGCACGCCGTTCCCAGACCGTAGGCAACCTTCCCCGGCTTGCGGGACTGCCAGGCCGAAACCGCCGCACCGCTGATCCGTTCGCACAGAAAATCGAAATACTGTTCGCTGTCCACAAAATCCGGATGTTCCTTGCGGATCTCCGCGGGAATGATCCCGATATTGCCCCGGCAGCGGGTCCCGTGATAAGGATGGTTCCAGTCTTTTTCAGGGATCACATCACCGTACTGCGGCGCCGTATGGGTATGTGTCGCCGAACCGATGATATTCAGTTCCGACACTCCCGTCGCCTCATGGACCCGCTTCCGCACCTCTTTCATCAGCGGGGGCTGGAAAGAAACGCTGTCCAGCGAGATGATGATGACCTTTTCATCGCCGGATTCCAGTGCGAGCGCGGTGGTGGTCAGCGGGTCGATCACTTCCAGGGCCAGCCGGTTGCCCATCTGGCCCCCCAGCATGCAAGGCCCTTTCGGCGTCACATCGGCTTTGCCCCATCCGATTTTCAATTCACTGTTCAAATCCAGCTGTCCTCCTGCATTTCTGCCTTATCTATAACAATTATAACCGGAAATTCCGATTTTGCAACAGTCATGGTTATAAAAAAAGGATCAATAACATAACTTTCGGATCATTCATTGTTTTTTCCGCGCGGGCCTTGCCTGGAGTATTTTCCGCCATGACAGATTGTCATAATACTGCAGCAGGCCGATATTGATCAGACCGGTTTCTTCGATGGATTTCCGGAACTGCTGCAATTTGGCATAGGCGGCTTTGAAACCGGCCGCCGGCGCACCCTTCTGCCATTTGCGGTATTCGACCTGCGCCGCCATTGCCAGTTCCAGGTGTTTCATGCCATGGCGGAGCATCAGGACCCGCCGGGCGGAAACCGGATCCAGACCGGGCGCTGCCGCAGCATCATCGATCAGCTTGAAGCATTGCGCCATCACCTCGGGAGTGAACAGGGAATCCCCGACCCAGATCATCCGGCGGGCCAGTCCGATCCCGCCTTCGGCCAACCCTTCCTTTTCCAGCGCGGAACTGCGGATTCCCTTGTTTATGGTCAGGTCCGTCACATAGTCAAAATACTTTTTGACCGGTTCCTTCGCCGCGCCGAAACTGGAATAAAACTCGTCTTCGAGCTGGGCCAGCGGTTTTTCCGGATGATGATTGAGCGAGGCGATCACATAATTGACCAATCCGTGGACCATATACTGTCCGGTGAGACTGTCCATGTCGCCTGCAACGGTATTGTGCTTCACCGCGAAGGTGAACATCTCATAAAATGCCTCGTGGTACTGGATGGGGAAATAGTGTCCGCTCCACGTGAAATTGGGACGGAACACCAGCCGGGCGCCGGTCTTGGACTAGCCGCCCCAGATCCGTTTGTATTCATCGACTTTTTTCCGGGTCAGCGGATACATGTACGGGGGACAGAAGCGGAGCTGGATGCGGGAATTGAGCTTGATCCTGCTGCTCGGCGGTTCACTGTAATTGGCATAGATCAAACCGGCGATCTCATGCTTCGGATCGATCTTGTCCGCTTCCTTCTGGGCATCCAGATAGAATTGGCAGTAGCGGTCGGAAATACTGCCCAGCGCATAGGGCCACCTGGCGGATTTCTGGTCGAACAGTTTTTTCGCCGCCTGGCGTCTTTCCTCTGCGGACAGGGATGAATGATCGGCCGCCAGACAGGCATCGCAGCAGCATTCCCCCGCCGTGTCGTTTTCGTTGAGGTTGAGGATCTTCGAGGTGCCTCCCGCCGCCCAGTTCCGCACGATCGTCCGTATCAGTTCCTGATTGGTGACACACAGACTGACATACGGGCTCCTTCCTCCGCTCCAATCATACTTGTTCGGCCGACGGGTCCCGTCCGGCAGCATGCTGAAGAATTCCGGATGTTCCTTGTGATACCGGTCATAATATTCCCGGAACGCATGACCGTTCATGTATCTCGAATCGCAGCAGAAACGGTGACGGAACAGCCAGAGGCTCTGATTCTGATAAAAATTTTTCCTCGCCTGCTCGGACGCCCAGGCCTGTTTCAACTTTCCTCCGCTCGACCGCCAGACGCTGGAGCGGAGCACCGGCTTGAAAACGAAGGTGGTTTCCGGCAGGTTCAAATTGCGGCATTCGGGAACGATCTCTCCGTCTTTTCCCGGCCAGATCCAGCGGACGCCCAGATATCTTTCCAGAAACTCATAAACGGCAAACGCAGTGCCGCTGGAAGTGATCCCGAGAACGTCTCTGCTGCCGTCGTTTCCGGCGATCCGGATCCGGTCGGAACTGATTTTGACGGTTCCTTCGTTCCATCCCGCTTTTTTCGGTTTCAAACCGGCATTGGCGCGGCAGGCGCCCAAATAGAAATAGCGTCCGCCGGACTTGACCGCTTTTTCCGTGATGACGGGCAGTTCCGTTCCGGTCGCAAGTTTGAGATGATACACCAGTTCCTTTGCCGCGAGGGCCGCCATCGGGACCGGTTTTTCCGGCGTGACGATCCCGTTGAAAAGCAATTGTCCGTCCCGGACCAGTTCCACCGCCTGAAGCATGGCGGCCGCTGCCAGCAGACCGATCATTACCAGCTGTTTTTTCATTGTCTTGCCCTTTCCATGGTTTTTATTCTCGACATATTGGCTCGTTTTACACGGTCAAAAGATAATAAATGGACGGGAAGACATTCCCGATCCGGAATTCCCGCTGTCCGTCTTTCAGCACATTGGGGACCTCGCCCGTGTAGGCCCCGTCCGGATCGATGCTCCACAAATGCAGGTGCGGCACGGCGCTGTTCATCCGGACGACCGCCTCGATCACCTCATAAATGACCGGTCCGTGTCCGATCTCGATCCGTTCGGTATGTTTTTTGTTGTATTTGGCATCGGTATTGTCGGCGCGGCCGACCGCGGTGATCAGGATCAGCCGGGCGTGTTCCAGGTCTTCCCCCGAAAGCGAGGTCAAGGTCAGGGTGGCGAAACCGCCGTCGAAAGTGAATTCCGCACCGTGCAGAACGATCTTCTGTCCCGGCTTGAACTGGCCGTAGACCGATTTGGTTTTCGCGGTGTCGATCCAGCCGTAACCTTCGGCCCAGTTCCGGTAGAGTTCGCCGGTGTCGGAAAGCACGCTTTCCTTATCCTCGGAAGCGGGACCGTTATCATCGGGCCGGATAGCATCGGCAGGAATGTCGCCGCCCGGCAGCCGGAGTTCGAGACGGTGTTTCTCGCAGTTCTCCGTCGCCGGCACATTGGGCAGATTGTGGTTCGCCATGCCGTGCACGGGATTGTAGATATCCTCGTTTTTCAGTTCGATCACCTGGGTCTGCTTCGCCGGAGCCACATCACCGCGGCGGAACATCACGGCGGCGGCATAGAACATTCCGAATTTCGCCGGATCCATGAAGGTTTCGAAATTGCGGCGGTAGGAGATGCCGCCGAGCACCGTGCCGCCCATGCAGTCCGCCGGGGTGGAACGGTAGCGGTAAGTGTGCAGCGAGGCGCCGGACCACCCCTGGAACGCCGCCATGGACGACAGCATCAGCGGAGATTCCGCGCGCCATTCATTCGGCCAGACCATATCCCATTCCGTCACGAATAGCGGCTTGTCCTGCAGCCGGATCTTCGAGGGGATCATCCCGAACACCATGGTCCGTTCCGCCGCCAGATCCTTGTTGTGTCCGGTGTCGCCCCACAGGTCCCAATAGACATTGGCGCAGGTGAAATCGGCGTCCCGCAAAGCGGAGGGCAGGGTCAGCCCGCGCGAAAAAGAATCGCCCGCGATCGGCACTTTCACGCCGATCGAACGCAGATAATCGCGCATTTCCGCATAATATTCCCGCTCGACATCGTGATAGAACCGCAGAATGAGCTCCGGCGGATCCGTTTTCCGGAAATCGAACGAATAATCATCCGCGATGGTCTCTTCCGGTGCATGCACCTTCGCCCACTGACGGAATTTTTCCAGCAGACGCGTCCGGCAGGGCTCGATCACCACAGGGAACGGCTGGTTGAACATGTCGTTTTCATTGGTGATCAGCACCATCGCCACGGCGGGATCGTCGCAGAAACGCAGCCCGGTATAGGGATTGACATGCGTCAGCAGCTGGCTGGCGTATTCTTTCTGCAGCGCCAGCAGATCGGGCTCGAAAATGGAATACGGCTTGGCTCCGTTCGGCGGCAGCGAGGCATAATAATCCAGGCCGTCGCCGGGTTTGAACGTCCGGTAGACCAGCAGGTCGACATAAATGTAAATGCCCTCTTTCTTGAGCGCATGGACCAGATAATCCAGCCGGTCGAGGCTGACCGGATCCAGCTTCCGCGTCGTATCGCACAACGATCCTTTGGCATACTGGAATATATTGGGCGTGGCCCAGTCGGCATCGAACTGATGCAGCCGGACCAGGTTGATCCCGAACTTGGCCAGCCGCCGCGCCACCTGGTCGGCCTGGTCATGCGGCGGGAAACAGGCGGCGGAATTCAGCAGCACTCCCCAGAAACGCGCGCTGCTGCCGTCTTCGAATTCGAAGTGGTCCGAACAGGTCCGCATGAAACCGTGTTTCCCCGCGGGGACCTCATCGGCAAAAAGCGACGAGATATCCAGCGGTGCGTCATCCCAGTGGAAAGTGTAATCTGCCCAGTGATTCATTTTTTCTGCCTCATTTTCTTGACCCTTCAACGGGTTGTTCTCTTTCATAATTATAACCGTGGAAATCGGTTTTTCAACAGCGGGAATAAGGAATAAAAGATCAATATTATAACTTTCGGATCACAACGGCTTTCGACTTATTTGTATTGCCGGGGAGAAAAACCGAAATGTTTTTTGAAGGAACGGGAAAAATAAGCGGGATCGGAAAAACCGCAGCGGGCAGCGCAGTCCGCCAGGTTCAAGGTGCGGTCCTGCAGCAGGGAACAGGCATGCTGCAGACGGATGGTGCGCAAGTATTCGTTGAAACTCAATTCGCTGGAATGGCGGAAAGCACGGATCAGAGTGGCGCGGCTCACCTTCAGGAAAGCCGCCACCTGATCGAGGCTGATCGGTTCCGCAAAATGCGCGTTCATATATCCCTTGGCATAGGCGGTCAGTTTGGAAAACGCATCGTTCGGCCGCTGTCTCGCGGCGCCGGGAAAGACATTCCGCCAGGCGATCCCGAGCAGATGTGCCAGCCTCGTTTCCGCCAGCGAAAAATCGGAATCGGTCTCATAACTGTCCAGCCGGAACATGTCGAACAGCAGCAGGAGTTCGTTTTTGTCACGCTCCGGGATCCGATAGAGACAGTTCGGCGCGGCGGAGGCAAAAAAACGGTCAGCCTGCGCCCATTTGAAATGAAGCATGAAGATTTCCAGATCGTCCCCGACATTGAAAAGATCCTTATGCTGGACACCACGCGGAATGAGCAGCGTATCGTTCCTGCCGGCCGGATATTCCTCGCCGGATTTCATACGGAGCACCATGCGTCCCGAAATGATATGCATGACTTCTTCGTTGGCATCGGCATGGAAATTTTCCGCATACCGCTGCGGAACAAACAGCCGGGTCACGGACACGATCCGGGGCATGGATAATCTGGTATGACGGACAGCCAGCATACAGGAAGACTTTTACGGTTTTCTCAAACCGTTGAGCTCGTCGAACCCGACCACGCGGATGCCGAGTTTCCGGGCGTGGGCCAGCAGTTCCTCCAGCCATTCCACCGGCATGTCGATCCGGCCGATTTTGTCGGCGGGTCCGATGTCATGCGAGAAAAACACCAGCACGCTGTCCGTTTCCGCGGCATGGGCGATCTCGTCTTTCAGGACCGCCAGTTCGCTGCTGTAATAAGTGCCGATCCCCGTGCCTCCGAGATAGCATTTTTCCGGCAGGGTTTTCAGCGGATAATACAAGGTCTTTTTGGCCGGGCCGCGCCCTGCCCGCAAATGGTCGAAATAAGGCGCCATCATCCGGTCGGACACTTCGTCGCGCCGGTTGTTGGGATAGGCGAAACTGCGGATCGTCAACCCGTATTTCCGGCAGGCGTCCAGCTGCGGGGCGATCTCTTCGGCAAGATATTTTTCCTGTCCCTGCTCATGGATGAACGGCAGGGCATCCCGGTGATGCAGCGTATGGAGTCCGACCGTGTGGCCGGCCGCCTGAAGCTGTTTCATCACCGCGGCTTTTTCCGGCGTGATCTCCCCGACCACGAAAAACGTCGCATGGGCGTCATATTTTTTGAACAGGGGATCGGCCTTGAGCCAGCTTTCGCCGTGATAATCATCGAAAGTAAAACAAACCGCACCGCGCTGTTCCGTAACACAGCCGGTCAATCCCATTGCACAGGCAGCCATCATCAACCATCCTTTTTTCATCATTCCGTCACCAGTTTTACCGGATCGCATTCCAGTTTTGCGATAATATATTCTCCGGAACCTGACCTGTCAAGTCCCATCTTCTTTGAATGCGGAATATTGTGGATTTGAGGCGGGCGGACCGGCTTCAGCCGATGATTTCCCGGAGCTTCTCCACCGTGACCGGCTTCAGCAGGATCGCGTTGAAACCGATCTCGCCGTATTTGCCCTGCATTTCCGTGTCCGCAGTCACCACATGGACCGGCATCGCCGCCAGTTTCCCGTCCGCGCGGATGGCATGGACCAGCCCTTCGCCATCCATGACCGGCATCCACATATCGGTCAGAACCAGGTCAAACGGCGTATCGGAGGAGGTCAATATGTCCAAAGCCTCCCGGCCGTCCTTGGCCATGACCACTTCAAAAGGTCCGAGTTTTTTCAGCATCGTCTTGAGCACCATCAGGTTCAGCTTCTGGTCATCGGCGATCAGGATGCGTTTCGGAGCGGCATTTTCGGGCGGGGTTTCCGGCGTCGGGCCCGCAGCCGGTTCCGGCCGGGAAATATCAGCCGGGACTGCATTCGGGATGGCGGGCGGCTCGTCATCTTCCACGGGGGAGGCGTCACTGATTTCCACATTGTTGATCGTCACCGTGAAAGTGGAACCTTTACCGAAGGTGGAGGCGATGGAAAGCGCACCGCCCATTGCGGCGGCCATCTTGAGACATATGGACAGGCCGATGCCGGTTCCCCCGTGCCGCGCCTGCTTCGCATCGACCTGAACATACGGTGAAGTGATCCGTTTCAGGTCCTGCTCGCTGATGCCGCAGCCAGTGTCCTCCACCTCGAGGCGCAAAGTTCCCGTGCCGCCCTCGGGCGCCCGCTCGAACGAGGCACGGACCTCCACAAACCCCTGCCGCGTGAATTTCGCGGCATTGTCCAGCAGGTTGAAAAGGATCTGACGGACGCGCTTCGGGTCGATCAGGAGGGTCGGCATGCGGCCCTCCGCCCGGTAGCGGATTTCGACCGACGGAAGCTGTCTGGCGCGGCGAAAAGCATCCACAAATTTACGGAGCAGTCCGGCGCAGTCGGTCGGCTTCCGTTCGAACACCAGCTGTCCGTCCTCAAGTTTTGCGAAATCAATGGCGTCGTTGATGAGGCGGATCAATGATTTCCCGCTTGAGATGATCGAATTGAGCGCCTGTTCGCGGTCCTCCTCCAGCTTGAATCCCATCTTGAGCATCTGGGAATACCCGATGATCGCGTTCAGCGGCGTGCGGATGTCGTGGCTGATGGTCGAAAAGAAGTAGCTCTTCGACCGGTTGGCGCTTTCCTCCGCCTTGAGTTTTTCCACGATCAGGCTGTCTTCGCGCCGGTGCAGGATCGAAATCAAATTCAGGATAATGGACAGCGATGCGATCAGGATGCCGAGTTCGACCATGGATTTGAATAGCATATCGCCGTTCACATGGGATATGCTCGAGCGTGCGGCCTCCCTGGTGACGGTTTTGCCGACCAGATCCTGGAAAGCATTTTCCGCCGAATCGCATACCGCCAGACGGAACCACATCAGCGACGAGAAAAAGATCACGATAAGCACGGCGATCCATACGACGATGGCGTGTCCGAACCGGTTGTGCGAGTCCTGGATGAAATCACGCCGGTATAACACAAAGCCGACAAAGCACCAGAGGACGAGAAGCAGATAAGATTCAGTCGAAAGCGAACTTCCGGAAAGGTAATTCGGCACCATCATGAGCAGACTGAAGATGACCGCCATGGTGAGACCGAAAAAGCCGGCGGCTTTTTCCGCCGCCCGGCCGCCGGAGGGGTCTTTCCGGACCAGCGCCAGCACGGCGGCGGAAGTGTAGCCGTAGGCAATGGCAGCGCCGAAATTCGACAAATCGACCGGCCAGCCGATCACCGTGCGGCCCAGGAACGGGACCGGCAGCGAAATGCCCATCACGCAGAGAATGGCGTTCACGGGTGTCCCTTCCGCATTGCAGCGACCGAACCATTTCGGCAGCATTTCGTCGTCGGACATCGCCCGCAGGAGGCGGCTGAGCGCTATATACGTGGCGAAAAGCGCCGTGAGCTGGGCGGACAGCATCGAGCCGCCGATCACGGCCACGCCCACCGGACCAAGCGCCTTTTGGGCAGCCGTGAAAACCGGCATGGCATCGATCCCTTTGAGACGCGGGAGCATGTCGATATACTCTTTCCAGTTCGAAAAGCCTTCCGGAAAAGCGAGGACGGGAAGCAGCGCCAGCAGGATGTAGACCAGCGCGGAAAGCAGGATCGCCGTCAGCAGCAGCGAGAAAGTGCGTTTGACGGGGAAACGGAACTCCGAGGAGGATTGGACGACGGCTTCGAATCCGACGAAAGCCCAGGGCGCCATGGCGAAAATCCGGAGTATCTGCAGCCAGGCGGGGGCGCCCGTCGAAAACGCGGGAGCCATGGCCGCCGTTCCGCCCCGATGCCCGCACAGCGCGGCTATGAAACAGACCAGCACGCCGGCAATCAGCATAAAGGCGAAAAAGGTGTGGATCCGAATGGCGAACCGTTTGCTGAGCAGACATACGCTGCCGCAGAACACGATCATGCCCAGGCACAGCAGCACTTCCCCGAAATGCACGTCGAATCCGACCAGTGTGTAATGGAAGCCGAACTGCAGACTGTTGCCGAAAAGATACCGCACCAGCAGGACCAGCGCCGTCGCATTGGCCAGGAGAACCGAAATATAAGTCAGGAAAAGGAACCATCCCACCAGAAAACCATGGTTGTAGCCGAACATTTTCGTGACATATCCATAGGCTCCGCCAGAACCCTGTACGCTGGAGATCATCTTGTGGTAGTTGAAGGCCAGCACGATCATGGCCGCCGTACCGATCAGCAGTCCGATGATCGTTCCCGCAGGTCCGGCTTTCGGCAGGAACATCGCGCCGGGCATCACGAACGAGCCCCAGCCGACCGCATAACCGAAAGAAAGCGCTATCACACCCAAAGGTGAAAGATATGCGCTGCCGCTGACATTTTTCTTTTCGCCGATGCCGGCGTCCGAATTGCCGTTGATCATTTTCCCATCTGTCTTTCTGATTTGACCCTAATATACCATTGAATCACTGTCTTTCAAGCAGAATAGAATTGCCGATTCAAGATTTTCTTCCGAAAAAAAGGTTTTGAAGCGTGATATGGAGATCGTCCCCTGAATCGGCACGGTGGAATCTGTCATTTCCCTGAAATCTTAATTGCAGGAGGTAATTTCAAAATAAAAGATTAAAGTTATTTGAAGTAAAAATTTCCGGGAAACGTATCGCGTCAGGACGAGCCAGAACATTTTGAAATGGACTCATACGATACAGTTGCTGAGCGAAATCAGGAAACCCGGCCCGTCCGGATCAGATCCGCATACCAGTGATAACTCTGTTTCGGGATCCGTTCCGAGGTAAGATAATTCACGAAGATCAAACCGAACCGCGGACGGAATCCCGAACACCATTCCAGATTGTCCAGCAGGCTCCAGTGGAAATAACCCTTGACGGGGATCCCTTCCCGGACCGCGCGGCTCAGCTGGGTCAGATATTCCCGCATGTATTTGATCCGGTGCAGATCGTAAATTTTTCCATCGGGTTCCGGACGGTCGTTGCCGGAAAGGCCGTTTTCGGAGATCACCAGTGCTTTCGGATGCCATAATTCCTGCACCAGACGGCACCCCCAATACATGGCGGCAGGCTGGAACAGCACGCTCGTGTCGTCCGGATATTCCTTGTAGTTCTTATAACCCGCCGGCGATTCGCGGTCGGCACGGACGAATTGACCGTGATAAATATTCAGTCCGAGAAAATCCACAGGCGCTCCGATCAGTTCGAAATCGCCGTCTGCGACCTTCGGCGCATTTTCCTTTTCGGCATCCGGATAGCATTCCGGATATCCCCCTTCCATCACCGCCGTCAGGAAATGGGCATTGATCTCCCGGAATGCCTTCTTCGCCGCCCCGATGTCCTCATTCGAATTCGTCGCAGGGATCATGATCCGGGGATTTTCCGCCAACCCGATCTCGGCCGCAGGAGCCGCGGAACGGAGTGCGCGGACCGCCGTCCCATGGGCCAGCAGCAGATGATGCCGCACCTGATTCCGGCGGCCCGGCGGCAGCCTCAGTCCCGGAGCGATCATCCCCTTGGCATATCCGACATCGCTGCAGCCGAGAAATTCGTTGGTCGTGAAATAATGTTTCACCCGGTCCCCCAGCGCTTCCGCCGCGCAGGCTGCATAATCGCCGAAATATTTGACGGTCTCACGCGATTCCCAGCCGCCGTATTCCTGCTGCAGTGCCAGCGGCAGATCCCAATGATACAGCGTCACATACGGTTCGATGCCGTTCTCCAGCAGACCGTCGCAGAGCCGTTTGTAATAGTCCAGTCCTTTCGGATTGACCTTTCCTTTCCCGTCCGGCATGATCCGGCTCCAGGCCAGGGAAAAACGATAGGCATTCATCCCCGCCTCTCTCATCAGACGGATGTCTTCGCGCCAGCAATGATACTGGTTGCTGGCCACATCCCCGGTCACATTCTCCAAAATGGCTCCCGGCCGTTTTTCGAACTCGGTCCAGATGGACGGACCTTTGCCGTCTTCGTGCGCACCGCCCTCGACCTGATAAGCCGCGGTAGCGCTGCCCCAGATGAAATCTTCCGGAAAATCTCTTGTCTGCATGTTTTTATCCATCCTTCTGTTAATTAATGATCCGAACCCGTACGAATCCGGAAATAGTGGTTGACGACCATATCTTCGGGAACATCGTCGCGGTGAGTCCCATGCCAGCCGTTCTTGTCGCAGACCCGGTGCTGACCGTGATCCGGCGTGAAAGTCAGGATCCGGTTGTATTTTCCCCAGCAGTCGTCGATGAGCGCGGCATAATCGCAGAAGCGGCGGACTGCCGTCTTCAGCTCCCGGATGCATTCCGGGGAAAAAACATCGGTATGATGACCGTAATGGTCGAAAGCCTCCATGTAGCTCACGATGATATCGTAATAATTCTCTTTGACGAGACGGATCGTGGTCCGTTCCGCGGTTTCATCGTTCCGGAATCCGTAATAATCGATATTGCGTTTCCTGAAAAGATGGTCCAGACAACCTTCATCGCGGGCGATCAGCGCCACATTTTTTCCGGCTTCCGCCATCACATCGAAAAAGGTGTCCACCGTGACGACCGGATGGATGAAGTCCCGGATCCCGTGGACGATGGGCGAAGCGCCACTGAAAATGGTGGTGAAACAAATGGGAGTCACGCTTTTCATGACTGTGGTTCCCCGAAGCCGAAGGTCGGCACAGGCATCCAGCGGGGCGAAAATCTCCGGGCAATGATCCCGGTGCACTTCCCCGACGGCATCCGGACAGAAGATCAGCATCTTCTCCATTTGGCCTTTTTTCAGCTTCTCCGCGGCCAGAGCCATTACTTTTTCGGCAGGACCGCATCCTGCCTGCAATGGGGTTCTTTCTCCGGCAAGAGCGCACAGGGTGGGGGTAAAATTACCCGTGCAGTAATCCGCATGATACTTGTCACGGAAAAATTCGAGCTCGGTCCGGCTGATTTCGGCATCGTCTAGTCTGTCCATTTTTACTCTCCCTTCTTTCCGCGGCGGATCCGGAAGCCGTGGACCGTGAACAGCCCCTGCTCCGATCCGGAAACATGAACAAGTACACGGTTGTGATCTTTCCAGTATTCATCGGCAAGGACTGCTGCTTCCGCGAAACGGGTCAAAGTCTCTTCGCTAGTCTCTTTTCCGATGAAGCAGACGATGCCGTCCATGATATCCTCTCGGATCAGCGCTTTAACGTTCTGATAAATGATCTCACCGGTGCGCAGGGAATAATAGTCCAGCAGCCGCCAGCGGAACATAATGTCCGGCGCGCTGTTATTCAGGGAAAGCAGTGCAATTTTCCATTCCCGCTGCATTACGTCACAAATGGTCTTCACCCGGTCCAGACGTTCGCAATTTTCATTGAACACGCGGTGCACGGAAGTCGAAGCGCCGGAAAGCAGCGTGGCACAGGCTCCGGCGTGGGTTTCGGCAACGATCCCGGCTCCCCGGAGAACGAAATCGCAGACGCTCCCGATCTCCGGAACGCCGGTATTTTCCGTGATGTAAATCAGGAAACGTTCCGCTTTGGCATCCTGCAGTTCTTTCTGAACCGTTTCGGCAAACTGCGGGGCGATCCTCCCTCCGGACGAGGCGGGAGCGGGGAATCCGGACACGAAAGTGATCTCCGCGGCAAGATCTCCGATGGAATAATCCCTGCCGGCCTCTTTTCGGGAAAGATCCAGCTCCCGGGCGCTGATGATTGAATCAAGCATGGTTTTCTCCTTTTCCGCGGCCTACTTCAAAATGATGGTCCCGTAGTTTTCCGGGAAGTGCCAGTTTCCCTTCAGACAGAGCGGCGACCAGGTGGATAATTCGGGCTTCTGTTTTTTGAGCTGGCGTTCGCGGGCAAAGTTGAACCGGAGTTCCCCTCCGCTTTCCACTTCTTTCCGGGGAATCGCGCACACAAAGGACCAGCCGTTGGAACGTTTCACGGCCTTCACCCGGAAGCCCGGCATCATGGTCCACTTGGGAGCAGCACTTCTTCTTGAGGTCGTCTGGGAATGCCATGCCCCGTTGTCGGCAATGACGATCTGCCAGAATTTCTTGCCTTCGGGGGCATAGAAAAAGAGTTCGGCACAGTTGTCCTTCCACACATCCTCGCAGCCGACTGTATGCCTTGGATCAGTGGCGGACTTGGCAATCTCGCTGTCCGTAAGTTCGCCCTGAACGTAGAAATGATCTTTGGATGCCAGGATCTTGAACTGACCGGGCGCCTTCAGCGTTTCGACCATGCGGACCGCTGGGATCAGCTGGTTGGCTTTGGCTGTTTCCCACTGTTCTTCCGAAGGGAACTCCCCGTCTTTCGCGGCAATGGTTTTTACTGGGAGCTTGATGTTTTTCCGGATATTCTCTTTCCCCATGATCTCATTGCGTTCAGACAACATCACGTCAAGATACCATTTCCGGAGCAGAGCGACTCTGGCTTTATACACCGGGTCGGATGCCGTCTCTTTTTCCGCTTTTTCAAGCAGGGAATAGAGCTTTTTCATCTCTTCTTCGGTATAGACTTTGCTCCAGCCTTCCTGCCGGATCTTCAGTCGTTTCTGATCGACGTTCACAATATCCGGAGTGGAACCGTCGGGATCGTCCGGAGTCGTCAATTTCCATACCTCGATCCATTTTTTCTGCAGTTCCAGATTCAGCGCCTTGACCGTCCCCGCGGCAGGGCCGTAATAATATTCGAAAAACTCGTCGAAGGTCTTTTCATAATCCAGGTCGGGATCCCACATCCCGCGGAGGAACATGTAAGTATCGGCCACCCGCATGGTATGGGTCAGATGAATGTTTTCAAGATACATGCCGTTGGTGATGGGACGCATCTTCTGAATGAACTGCCAGGTCAGCTGCGGATAGGTGTCCGCAAAGCCGGGCATGGTCCGGGCGAAACAGGCACATTGATAGGTCCACAGCGGAAGATTTTCCTTCCCCAGCAATTCCGCCCACGCCCGGACCCGGTCCAATCCCTCTTTCAGACGTTTGGGATGGGTCATTTCCTTTGGGCCGCTGATGCAGAGTCGGACCCGGATGTTCCGGGGCACCTTCACATATTTCGGCATATGGTTCTTGGAACCGTAAACGAGCGTGGAAATATATTTACCGGGATGCTTTTCGGCAATGTATTCCGCCACCTGGGAAAGCACCTTCCAATGGATCTCGCTGTCATCGGGACAAGGATACTTCTTCCGAAACGCCTTGCAGCGGGCACAGTAGCAGCAGCCGTCGTTGCCGTCGTCATTATCCATCGGATCGATCATGAATTCATCGGGAGAAATGAAGGGATGGGGCCATTTCGAACCCAGATAGCGGGGAAGGTCAAGTCCGATTTCTTTCGGGGATTTCCCGGAAAAATAAGCATCGGCGGCCTTTTTCCAGAGTTCAGTCACTGCCGGATCGGTCCAGCAGCTGTATCTTGGATTCCGTTTCCCGTTGGGCATCATCTGATGTCGTTCCGGATGGGCGAGCCACTCTTTGTTCTGCCAGAGCTTGAGCGCACGTTCACTGTGGCAGCCGTTCACCATGCTCCGGGTGGACCCGCCGTTCCTCAGCAGGAAAAGATACATTTCCCTGCCCGCATCCTTCCCCCCGTATTCCCTGGCATCGGGAAGCGTATCGAAGTTCCAGACATGGGAGATCTGACGGTCCGCAAAAAAGGGAGTCTCTTTCACGTTCCCTTCCGGATAATCCAGGCGGCTTTTCCTGGGTATATAGCGGTGTTTTTCGCCTGGCGCAAACCAGCGGACGCCCAGCCGGTCCAGGAACCGGTAGACTCCGGTGAGCGTTCCTTTCCACTGATTGTCAAAATTCAGATCGAAGAGGCTCAGACCGCTTCCCGGATCGTCTTTCCCGTAAATGTGGATCGTATTTCCGGACGCCCGGATGACATAGGTATCCGGTTTGAAACCGGCC
The DNA here is from genome assembly GCA_015061565.1 of Lentisphaerota bacterium. GTDB lineage: Bacteria > Verrucomicrobiota > Lentisphaeria > Victivallales > UBA1829 > SIG94. The sequence goes on along the minus strand of SUWI01000016.1, from coordinate 24,229 downwards.
GTTTCACCGCCGCCCAGACGAATGACGGCAGGAAGGGTCTTGTCCGCTTTCGTCGCGATCCGGAATTCCGCACCGGTCATCAGCTTCAGATGATCCGCCAGTTCCCGTGCCGCAAGCCGGATGACTCCGGGGCATTTTTCAGGTATGACGATCGAGGCTTTCGCTTTCCCGTTTTCAGCAAGGATGATCTCGCCGGCCGCCAGCAGACCGGAGACTGCGAATGATATTGTCAGCAGCATCGCATTCAGGAGTTTTTTTCCCATGGTATATTCCTTTCCATAAAATCTTATTTTGAGAGTCGTTCGACCGCTTTTTCAGCCGGAGCGCAATTGAATTTGAATTTAACTTTTTTCCCGTATTCGAGCGCCCAGCGGTAATAATCCAATGCCTTTTCCGGATCTCCGCATCTTTCATATGCCGAAGCCGTATCCATGCAGGCGGAGTAACCGTTGGCCGGATGCAGGGATTTATTCCGCAGCACTTCCTCTAGAATTACAATGGCGGCTCCGGGATCACCGTCCCGGGAAGCCAGTATTTTGGCGATCAGACTGTATGTGGCGAAGTATTCATTGCTCCGGACGGAAGCCTCAAGCCGGGATGCGGCATAAAGGAATTCAAGCCCCTTCCGCCAGCGGGGTCCCCAGATCATGGCTTTCCCGTAAATATTCATCAGATCCCGGCACTGCGGTTCCGTAAAACGTCCGGAATCTACTGCGGACCTCACCTTTTTTTCCAGTTCCCCGACCATGGATTTCGAGGCAAGAAGTCTGCATTCCTTTTTCAGCCCGGCGAAGCTTTTTTCGCCGGCGGCAAGGAATGACATCCCGGCGGCAAGAAAAAGCAGCACGATAAATTTTTTCATAAACACACTCTTTTTAGTTTGGTTGATGACCATTCAAAAACAGATTGATTCCCGATGAAAAACTGGCTTGCTTTATAATGCGACGATTTTTCCGGTCCGGGCGGATTCATCGGCGGCAAATGCCGTACGGGCACAGGCCAGTCCGTTGACGGAACCGGAAACCGTGCAGGGCCGGTCATCCAAAAGGGAATCCATGATCTCCGCAGCCATGATCCGGTCGCCGCCGCCGTGCCCGCCGCCATGAAAGTGAAGTTCCGTGGTGAAACCGTCTCCGTAACGGCGGTATTTCAGGCTGCCGGAAAAACACTCTGCGATGATGTTGCCCTCAGTGCAGCAAATATACATCCGCCGTTCCGGGATGGCATTGGCAAGAGTAAGCTGAAAGCTCATTTTCACCCCGTCTGGATATTCCATGATGACCTGATGGTTGTCGTAAATATCCTTGGGTGAGGTAAAGGGATTGATCCGGTGGTTTTCCGGAACCCATGCAGCGAAAGTATCACGATCGAACTTGTCCCAGAGCGCCGCATTCCGCGGGACAAAGAAATCAAGTCCGCAGAAACTTGCCACCCGCAGCGGAAGCGCGCCCGCATACCAGTTCAAAAGATCAAGGTCGTGGGAACATTTTTCCAGCAGATACGGACCGGCTTTTTCCCTGAAACGCCGCCAGCCGTAATCGGCGCTCATGGAGTTGCCGCCGCCGTATGATTCCCGGTTCTCGCTGGCCGCGATGCTTAAAATCGATCCGAATGTCCCGCTGTCAAGCAGTTCTTTCACCTTCCGGTAGATGGGGGCATACCGCAGAACGAATCCGGTCATGATACTGATCCCGGCTTCCTTTTCCGCTGCCACGATCCTTTCGCAGTCTGCCAGGGTAGTGGCAAGTGGTTTTTCGGAAAAAACCTGCTTCCGCGCTTTTAGCGCCGCAAGTATGGCCTCGCAATGATAACAGTTCGTAGTGAAAATACAGACCAGGTTGACCTTGGGATCCTGAACTGCATCTTCCATGGAAGAGGCTGCCCGGAAATCTTCACCCGGCCAGGCGGACCGTGCTTTCCGGATCGCTTCCGGGTCTACATCATAGGCACATGAGATCCCCGCTTTTCCGTGAGCCATGGCCAGAAACTTTTTCGTGACCCCGATCCCGCGCTCTCCGCAGCCAATGACGGCCATATTGATCTTTTTCATTTTTTAGCTCCTGATTCTATTTCGGTAATGAACACTCAATCCGATATCCAACTCGTAAACCGGTCCTGCAGGTTACGGCAGGAAATACTCGTTAAGAACCGCATTGCCTCGCAAACCTTCCACGATCCGCATGGTATCGGCATGACCGTCTCCATGCAGATAGATGGATTTATCGCCGTGGGCATTCAAGTTGACCCGTTTCTCGGTCGCGTCGGCTGTCCACCGGAACATGAATCCCGAAACTTTCGTTGACGGTTCGACAACGGAAATATACTTGGTCGGCTGTTTCAGCTGCGGCAGCTTGAGCGTCCGGCTGTTCGCCGGGACCGTCGGATCATAGTAGCCGTTCTCCCGGTTGGGACGGTAAAAGAATCCGCTGGCATTGTACACACATTCCCTGCCGTTGATCGTCTTTTTTGAGAGAAAGTAATAGGTCGGGTTGCTGAGATGCCGGGCAGGACATACCGCAACCTTCGCGGGAGCATCCAACTTGAGATTCAAATAATCCGCGATCAGGATGAAAAGATGTTTGTAATTGGTCGCCGCATTGCTATCCACGATCGGAAAATATTCCGCACTGCTGTCGATATACTGCTGAATCGCCAAGCCGACCTGCTTGTTGTTGGACAAGCATGAAGACTGTTTGGCCGAGTTCCGGGCTCTGTTCAGCGCCGGCAGCAGCATCCCCGCCAGAATGGCAATGATCGCTATCACCACGAGGAGCTCGATAAGAGTAAAGATCCGTTCTTTACAGACTTTCATTTTTTTTGTTCTCCAAAATTTTTTTGGTTGTTGGTAACATTGGTTCAGGCTCAATGCCTGAGATTCAATTTCGCATTCTGTTTCAAGAATGCCGGTTTCTCATCCTTGTTCCTTGTCGTCGGCCTCCTTTTTTTAAGACGGTTCTCTGTTCAGGAAACTCAGTAATTCTTTTCCAATTACCGTATACTATAATCATTTTTTTCAAAATCCTAAATCCGTGAAGACTTTTTCCTTGGGTCTTCACCATTCGTTTTTCTGTTAAAATTTTGTCATTTTTGACCGATTTCTGATGATGAAGTTTTGCTGTGAGAAAAAATCCTTTCCGTTTGTTGTTTTGCACAGAAAACTTCCGTTTTTTCATCAAAAATCCCGATTTTTGAGCATAGTTATCCTATATCCCCGACCTCCGATCTTGTTTTTGCTGTCTCTTGTGACCTGGTGAACTTCAACATCTTGCGTAAATCTCCTTTATGCACCTGAACCACAGACAATCACATCCGAATTTTATGCAGATGGAATTGGCGTGGGAAATCATTTTACAACCGACGTAGATCATATCCTGCAAAACGGAACGCAAACGCCTTCTGGCGGCATCGAGCTTGACTGGAATTTCAGGACATTCCAAAGCCAGCTGACCAATCAGACGGAGGCAGTTGTATGCGATTGCCGCCAAGTTCAAAATCAATGCGTTGGTAGCGAATTTTCCGCTGGGCAGACTCTCCAATCCCATATCCGTCTTGAATTCACTGTGAAATTGTTCGCTGGTTCTGTCTCTCAACAGGTTTTTCCATTTCCTTTCTCAGTTTTTCCGCTTTTCTTCACGGATTATAGATGATGGCAATCACCACCAGGAGTTCTATCAGGGTGAATGGCCGATAGAATTTGCCGCTCAACGGTTCCGTCCGCAAAAAGAGTTTTTTCATTGTCTATCCTTTCTGTTGAAATTATTTTTTCTATTCGATGCAGAAGTCCGTTTCCTGATGCCCGGCGGATTCGGGATCCGGACGGATTCCCGCTCGATCACTTCCCCGATAAGCTTGCATGGATCGATTTCTCTGCCTCCGAAAATCAGCCGGTAGATCTGCCGGAACATGATTTCACCCGTTTCATAATACGGTTCGTTCACCGTCGTTAGATGCGGGGCGGAAAACGAACTTCCCGGAACATTGCCGAATCCCAATACGGAAAAATAGGCCGGGACAAACAGCTTCCGATGATAGCAGGCATTCAGAAGATCCAGCGCCAAGTGGTCGTTGGCGCATTGGACCGCGGCAGGATGAAGGTCAATGATCTTTTCACAGGTTTCCCGTATCTTTTCCGGGAAAAGTTCACATTCCAGAAAACGGGGATGAAGATAGCGTTCCCGCATGGCTTCGGCATACCCGGTTCTTCTGTCCGCGGCAACTGAATTGTCATCGCTGCTCCCGAAAAACAAAATATCGGAAAATCCCTTGCCGAGCAGATACTCCGTCCCGTTGCGGGAACTGGCTTTTTGATCAAATACACCTTCCTCTGAATTCCGGGACAACCCTATGGACGGAATCCCGAGCGTGAAAAATTTCGGATCCACTTTTTCTATGGTTTCTTTCTTCAGAAAAGTGCAGTAAATCCCCGCCACCCGGAATTCCACCGCCTGCATGATTGCCTGATTGATGTCGGCGCCCAGCGGAATCAGCTTGATCAGACAATGATGCCGGGCCGCTTCTTCCACAAAACCCTTGATCGCCGGCATCATATAATCATGGAAACTGGAAATCAAAGCGATTACCCGGCTCTTGCCCGTCACCACCGAATTGACCAGCTCATTGCGGACATACCCCAGCCGCTGCGCCGTAGTCTGCACTTTCCGAATCACCGGCTCCGAGATTTTCAGCCCTGCCCCGAATTTCCCGTTCAGAACATAGGATACCGTCGCCCGGCTCACTCCTGCTTCCTGTGCTATCCGCTTCATGCTGATCATATCAAAATCATCCCGCCTGTGACAATTTACCTATGTAAATTCTTCTGTACTATACACCTTGTTTCCGATTTGTCAAGAACCGGATCGAAAAAATTTCGGATATGCTTCAAAGCCCTGGTTCCGGTTTTTTGCAACGCGCCCTCTCTTCCGCGTTTTGTCCGTCGAGTCTGTCCGGTCCGTCAACCTCGCAGCATTACCCTGCTCCACCGACCCGATACCGCAGCTTTAAGGAGCAGCTCCGCAAAAAACGAGCCGCCCCCGAACCAGGAAAAGCCTCAGAATCAGCAGACCAGTCCCGTGACCAGCCACAGCGAGGCCGGATACTGTTTCTTCAGGATCAGTTTTCCTTTCCGGACCTCGGCCGGGATCTCTTCCAGATCGTGCGTTTCATCCAGGATCCGGACCCTGACCTGGTCCGGGGAACCGCCGTTCAGCTCCAGCTCCAGTTCCTTGACTGCGGAATTGAAATCGGAAACCAGGATCGCACCCTCGGAGTTCTTCTCATTTTTTCCGGCGAGGATGGAAATTTCCTGTTTGGATGACACCGCCTTCACCCGGGCATCATAGTCCAGCATCTGCGCGAAGGCATACAATGCATAATAAGTCTTGAATTTCCGGCGGTAGATGTCGATGACCCCCCAGCCGCCGCGGGTCCCCGCGGTGTAATAATTGCCCATGGTCAGCGGGGAATCCTGCCACCAGCTGAGGATATTGGCGGCGGCGCACGCGCTGTCGATGCCGTTGATCCCGTGCATGCCCATCTTCCATTCCGGAGTGTTGCTCCAGCATTCGGTGAAATGCCATTCGTTCAGCTGCAGTTCGGTGTCCTTGAATCCGTATTCATCCAGCAGTTTCCGGTATTTATACGGCTCTTTGATGATGTAATCCAGGTCCACCGGGTAGCAGTGCCAGGTGAAAAAGTCGATCGGAATACGGTTCTTCCGGCAGTAGGAAAGAAAATCCTTCGTGAATTGCCAGGGTTTCTCCCAGCGTTCGGGCTGCACCGGACAGCTCAGCGACGGCCCGCCCACTTTCAGTTCGGGATTATGCGCCTTCAGCGCCAGCGCGAACTTACCGTAAAGTTTCATGTAAAGTTCGTTGGAGCCGCTCCACATATGCGGCTTGGCATTCGGTTCGTTCCACACTTCCCAGTATTTGATGTTCCACGAAAATCCGTTCGCCCACCCCTCGTTGTAATGACGCACGATATTCAGGCAGATCCGGACCCATTTGTCCATATCGGGCGGCGGATAAGCCAGGTAGTTTTCCAGGGAATGTTCGATGCTCGGGCCCAGCCGGTAAATGATATCCGTGCCGAGCGAGCGGATATTGCGGATATAGTCGTCCGTCTGCTTGAAATAATAATTGCGCGGATCGTTCTCATCCGCTTCCCAGTTGCCGAATATGAGCTGGACGTCCACCAGGCGCATCCCCGGATTGTCCAGCGGCACGTCATGCAGTCTGGCATACGGGATCCGCAGGGCTTTGAAATCCTCATTGGCATTGAAATTTTTCTGTCCCGAAAGATTCGGTCCGAAATTGCTGCCGTTCAAAGCCCGTATTTTCCCTTGTTCCCTGGTGAAATCAACCTTGATCTTCATTTCCCGCTCCTAATTTTTCCTTATATTCAAACAATATTACACGGATTTCCCTATTTGTCAAGTTCAATAATGGAAAAATGGGGTTCAAAACCGGACCCTGCCCGGGAAAAAAGTTCCGCAGAATTATTTTTTCACTGCATAAATACCGTCGCCCCTGCCGAACATGAAAGTAAACCGCATCGACTGTGGTTCAGTTTTCTCAACAATTCAAAAAAGGAGGCAAGCATGAAAGGACTGACAGAAAAACAGCGGAACATCCTGAATTTCATTGAGGACTTTATGGAGGTCAATATCATGGCCCCGACCGTCTATGAGATCGCCGAACATTTCAACATCAAAACCTCGACCGTCTTCGCACATCTGCGCTCGCTCCAGAAGAAAAACTACATGACGCGCAGCTCCAAGGCTCGCAGCATCAATCTGAGCCGCCCGCGGAACAAAGGACGCCGTCCCTCCGGCATCTGCACCATCCCCGTCTACGAAAAGGACGGCATGCGCAGCGGCAAACCGCTGTATTACGATTCATCCCTGCTGAAAAACAGCCTCGATTTCCGGAAACTCTTCGCCGTAAAAGTTTCCGACGCCAGCATGAGCGCGGCAGGCATCCTCGACGGCGATATCGCCATCCTGAAAAAAATCAGCGGCAATCAGGTCCATAACGGCGACATCGTCCTGGCCGAGGTCGACGGCAAACCGGAACTGCGAACCTATCACGAACTTGATGCCGACCATATCATCCTCACGGCATCGGGCAGTGAACCTGCTCTCCAGCGCACCCGAGAAGAAGCTCCCATCCAGGGCATCCTGGTCGGATTGCAGAGAGGCCTTTGAACTCCCCGGTAAACGGACGATGATTCACAGGCCGGACCAGGAGGCCAGGATCAGCAGCGTCAGGATCTCCGACAATTCCTCCGCAGCTCCAAGCGTATCGCCCGTTCCCCCGCCGATTTTATAACGCGTATAAAGACTCCACAAAATCCCGAATACCAATACCGCACCCGGCACAGTCAGGCCGATCGGCGGAAAAAACGCATACATCAGACCGAATGAACAGAGCAGGCTCAGGATCAGTCCTGAAACCGGCTTGCGTTCGAAGACCAGCCGCCCCAACCCTTCCTGCCGCGCATAACGGCAGCACATCAGATGATACACCATCGCGCACCGGCCGTTCAGCGACATGAAAAACAATGCGGCCGGAATCTGTTTTTCAGTCAAAACTGCAAAAGCGGAAAACTTGATCAGACACCACGCCGCGATCGCCAGCACGCCCATGGTCCCGATCCGGCTGTCATGCATGATTTCCAGGATCCGTTCACGCGGACGCGAGCTCAAAAAACCGTCCGCCGTATCCGCCAGCCCGTCCAGGTGGAATGCCCTCGTCGGCAGTTCGGAAAGGAATGTCAGCAGCGCCGCAGCAGCCAGATGAGGTAAAATCTTCAGCAGTCCCTGCCCGATCAGCGCCAGGATCAGTCCGATCACAAGCCCGATCAGCGGAAAACAAAACGGCATACGCCGGATCTCATCATCCGTCGGGACAAAAATTTTCCCCGTCGGAAATGAGGTCAGCATGGACAAAGCGGCGCGCAGGATCCTCATTTCCGGTAATTCCCTTCCCCTGAAACCGCGGCGCTTTGGAAAGTCGCCATCTCCCGCAGGATCGCCGCCGCACTGTCCAGTATGGGCATCGCCAGCGCGCCGCCCGAGCCCTCGCCCAGCCTCAATCCTAGCTCAAGCAAAGGTTTTTTCCCGAGCATTTCGAGCATCGCCCGATGTCCCGGTTCCGCACTGCAATGCGCCATGATCATATATGGGACCGAGGCCGGACACAATTTCGCGGCGATCATCGCGCCCGCGGTCGAAATGAATCCGTCCACCACCACCGCTTTATGCCGGGAGACCGCGCCGAGGATCACTCCCGCAATGCCGCCGATCTCCAAACCGCCCACTTTCGCCAGCACGTCCAGCGTATCATTCCGGTCCGGCCGGTTCACTTCGATCCCCCGCGCGATCACCTCGACCTTATGTTTCACCATCTCCGGCGTCAGCCCGGCTCCCATGCCGACGCATTCCGTCAGCGGCAGCCCGGTCAGCACACTCAGGATCGCACTGCTCGGCGAGGTGTTCCCGATCCCCATGTCGCCCGTGCCGAACACATCGGTCCGGTCCGACATTTCCTGCGCGATTTCGATCCCTGTTTCGACCGCCCGGACCGCCTCGGCCCGGCTCATTGCGGGTCCCCTGGCAAAATTCGCCGTACCCCGCCGGATCTTCCGGTGCAGGATCCGGTCGCCGAAACCGGAGAGATCGGCATCCACACCGATATCCACGATGGAAACCGCCGCTCCGGCCTGACGTCCCAGCACGCATACGCCCGCACCGCCGGCTGTGAAATTGGCGATCATCTGTCCGGTCACTTCCTTCGGACTCGGGCTCACGCCTTCTTCCGTGATGCCGTGGTCGCCCGCCATCAGAATAATGTTTTTTCGCCTCGTTTCCGGCTGCAGGGTCTGCTGGATCCCCGCCAGATCCACCGCCAGGTCCAGCAGACGCCCCAGCGCCCACGGCGGCATCGTCAAAGTCAGAATATGCTGACGCGCTTTTTCCCGCCAGATTTCCGCCGGCGGCGTGATTTGCTTCAAGGTCTTTTCCAGCAGTTCCATTACTTTCATCCTTTGATTTTCCACGGTATGCCGCAGACACAGTACCATACCTCATCCGCGGCGGCCGCAATCATCTGGCCGCACCGTCCGGAACAATCCCGGAACAGCCTCGCCTGCGCATTGTCCGGCACGATCCCCTGCCCGACCTCGCTGATCACCAGCACGGCCAGGCCGGGAAACGCTTTCAGCGAAGCGATCAGCTTTTCCGTTTCCATGATCATTTCCGCCTCGGTGAAATCCGGGCTGCGGAACATGAGGTTGTTGATCCAGATCGTCAGGCAATCCACCAGTACAGCCTCCGAGTTCTGTTCCTGCGCCCGCTTCAGCGCGGCACTCAGATCGTATTCTTCCTCGATGGTTGACCAGCCCTCGCCGGCACGCCGTTCGCGGTGCAGTTTCACCCGCTGCGCCATCTCCTCGTCAAAAATATGCGCGGTCGCGATATACGCTCGTTTCCCAGCGTATTCCGAGGTGCATTTTTCCGCAAAAAAACTTTTTCCGCTCCGGGCTCCCCCGGTGACCAGAATGATCCGGTTCATAAATATTCCTTTCCCGGCAAAATCGCCAGCGCGCCGTTCGGGCCGCGGCTGACCGATACATGAAGGCCGTACACGCTCAGGAGATTTTCGGCGGTGAGGACTTCGCCCGGCGTCCCGTCCGCCGCGATCCGGCCGTCTTTCAGCAGCAGCGTCCGGTCGGCGAAATTTCCGGCCAGGACGAGGTCGTGCATGATCATGAAAACCGTCTTGGTTTTCGCACATTCGCGCAGGATCTTCAGCACGGCAAAAGTATGCGCCGGATCGACGGCGGAAACCGCCTCGTCCAGCAGAAAGATCTCCGGCTCCAGCGCCCACGCCGCCGCCAGCATCGTCCGCTGGCGTTCTCCGCCCGAAAGCTGATTGCAGGAACGGTCCGCCAGATGGTCGACCTGAAACAGTTTCATCGCTTTTTCCACTGCCGCCCGGTCAGCCTCACCGGCCGGGGCAAACGGCGACATCCGGGCATTGCGGCCGATCAGCACATATTCGCGCACGGTGAAATCCAGCGCGGGCGGCGCGCTCTGCATCACCACGCCGACGTGCCGGGCACGTTCCCGGATCCGGTATTCCCCCAGCGGCCGTCCATCCAGTTTCACCTCGCCGGAATCCGTTTTCAGCTCGCCGGTCAGCAGTTTCAGCAGAGTGCTTTTGCCGCTGCCGTTCGGACCCAGGAGGACCGTGAAACGGCCGGGTTCCAGCTGCAGATCGATCCCCCTCAGCAGTTCCTTTTCGCCGTAGGAGAAAAACAGATCATGGGTTTCAATTTTCATACCGTTTCCTCCGGTTGACGATCCACAGGAACAGCGGTCCGCCGAGCAGGGAAGTGATGACCCCGATGGGGATCTCCTTGAACGGCCAGGGCAGACGGGAAAGGATATCGCAGAACATCAGGAAATCCGCGCCCCAAAGGAACACCAGCGGGGTGATTTTCCGGTGGTCGCAGCCGTAGACGCGTCTCACCAGATGCGGCACGATCAGGCCGCAGAATCCGATGATCCCGGCAAGCGACACGGAATAGGCGGCCAGCAGGGAAGCGGCGGTCACCAGGATCAGGGTCAGTTCCCGCGTATCTTCGCCCAGGTTCCACGCCTCGGAATCCCCGATCGACAACGCATTCAGTCCCCGCGAATAAAACCAGATCAGCGCCAGCAGGATCAGCAGCAGGACCATGCCCGGCAGCAGCAAGACCGGTTCCGCCGTCTGCAGATCGCCCAGCATCCACCAGGTGATCCCCGCCAGCTGGTCGGTATGCGCGATCGAAATCAGAAACATCAGTATACTGCCCGCGACCGTGCCGGTGATCACCCCGCTGAGCAGCAGATTTTCCCGGCCGCGGTTTCCCCAGCGGCTGATCCCCAGCACCGCGGCCAGCGCAGCCAGCGCACCCAGGAGCGCCCCGAGCGGCAGGCTCAGCACCGAATACGCCGCCAGTCCGCTCACGATCGCCAGCGCCGCGCCGACGCCCGCTCCGCCGGAAACTCCCAGGATGAACGGTTCCGCCAGCGGATTGCGCAGAACCGCCTGGAACACCATCCCGGACAAGGCCAGCGAACCGCCGACCGTCAAGGCCGCCAGCATCCGGATCAGCCTCAGATCGGCCACCGGATCCGCGGCCGGATCCGCCTCGCCGAAATGCAGCAGTGCGGCCGGAGAGAGCCAGAATGCTCCGGAGCAGACCCCCAGCACCAGAAGCACGGGAAGAAGCACCAGCGGCAGCCATATTCCGGTTTTCCCGGCCGCTTTCATCGGATCTTCTCCAGCTCGCGTTTCAACCATTCGATCCCTTCGGGAAGACGCGGTCCCGGACGCAGCAGCACCGCGGAATCCGGCGCTTCGATCACCGCACCGTTCCGCACCGCCTTCAGCGCCCGCCAGAAACGGTCCTGCCTGTTCATCGGCCGGGTGCAGGTCCAGACCAGCACGTCCGGCTGGTTTTTGATCAGCCAGTCTTTCGAGGCTTTGATGTATTCCGGCTGAAGTCCTTCCGCCAGATTGACCCCGCCGGCATAGCGGATCACCGTCTCCGGCAATGAGCCTCCTCCGGCGATCATCAGCGGCGAATCCCAGATCACCCAGCAGATTTTTTTCTTCGGGGAGACCTTTTCCGCCTGAAGGAGCAGGTTTTCCATTTTTTTCCGGATCCGGACGGTTTCAGCCGAAGCGGCCTCGGGACAATTCAGCAGACGGCCGAGCGTTTCGGTCCAGCGGATGTATTCGTCCATGTTCCGGCACTGCATCCGGACCAGCCTGACTCCGGCCCGTTCCAGCGCTTTTCCCTTGGCCGGTTTCATCAGGTCATTGGTGATGACCACGGACGGCTTCAGTTTCAGGACGCGTTCCAGGTCGGGATCGGCAAATCCGCCCGCAACGGGCAGTTTGACAGCCTCGGCGGGATGATCGCAGACGGTGCTCCGGCCGACCAGCATCCGGCCGCAGCCGAGATGAAAAACCAGTTCCGTCAGGGAAGGCGCCAATGAAACGACCCGGATCTCATCCGAAAAGACCGTGATATGAAACAGAAACAGGAGCGCCGCCAGAAAACGGGCCGTCCGAAAGTGATTCTTCATTTCTTCTTTCCGTGTTGCGCGCACCTGAACGGCATGCGTTTCAGTCCTCGGTGGCGGTTTCTCCGGCCTCGACGCTCTTGATCTTGGCCGCCAGGACCGCCAGACCGCCCGCGATCACTTCACGCTGCACGATCACACCTTCCGGCACCGCCAGACAGACATTCGCGAAGTTCCAGATATAACGGATTCCTTCGGCGATCAGCTGGTCCGCCACATTCTGCGCCGATTTGCTGCCGACGCAGATGATCCCGATCTTGGGTTTCAGCGCGGACAGCTTCTCATGCAGCGTGGCCATGTCCAGCACTTCGTGTCCGTGCACATCCTTGCCGATCTTGTCCGGACTGTTGTCGAACACGAAATCGATGGCCAGGCCGTAGAGGGAAAAATCCTGATATCCCAGCAGAGCCGAACCCAGTGCGCCGGCGCCGACCAGCACAGCGTGAATACCGTGGTCCCAGCCGACGTATTCCCGGATCGCCTTGATCAGATCATCGATCCGGTAACCGTAGCGCCGGTGTCCCGCCAGTCCCGTCATCGCGACATCCTTGCGTGCCACGATCAGTTCGATATTCATATACTGCGCCAGTTCGGTGCAGGATACATAAGTCTTGCCTTCCTGCCGCATCCGGTAGAGTTTATGAAGGTAAGTCGGCATTCTGCGGATGGTCGGCGTCCGCTGTATTTTCAATCGTCCCATTTATTCCCCGATGTCCCGTTTACAATCATAACTTCAAGTTCAAAACCATATTGTCTGTCATACATTACACTCTCTGCACAAATTTGTCAAGCGGAAAACACCAGTTTTTTTGATTCCTGAAAGTTATCCGGAAATCCGCGACGTTCCGCAACGGATATGAGGAACTGTAATGCACCAGTCCAATCTGTTTTATGCGGCGGAATGGCGGATCCCCAAAAAACCGGAAGCATCTGGGATCTGACCGGAAAAGAATTCAGTGCCAGATTTCGGGACGGTTCTGTTTCAGCGCTTTGCGGATCCGCAGATAGTCGGGACAATATGTTTCCACTTCCTGCCAGAACCGGGCGGAATGATTCATTTCGCGGATGTGGCATAATTCGTGGATCATGACATAATGCACTTCCTCGGGCTGCAGGAAAAGCATCTGCGCATTGAGGGAAATATCCCGCGCCCGCGAACAGCTGCCCCAGCGGCCGCGCTGAAACCGGATCGACACCTTGCCCAGCCGGAAACCATGTTCCGCGGCCAGCTGCCGCAGCAGCGGTTCGAAAACCGCCCCTGCTTTCCGGATCAGATAGCCGGTGATCGCCTCATGCACGGGACCGGGATCGAGCACTTTGCCCGTCACCTGAACGGCTCCGTTTTCCTCCCGGACACCGAGCCAGCAGACATTATGCCATTCGTAACGGACCGGGAAATGTTCGCCCGTGACCGGAAAAGTGAATTCCTGCGGGAAAGACGGCGGTTTCACCGTTTTCCGGCGGGTCCGCAGCGACAGCTTGAACAATGTCCGTTCGATCCACGGCAGACTGGTCCGGATGAATTCCTCCATCTCGGTCCGGGAAGTCCGGCGCGGCAGGGTAACGGTCAGTACACCTTCCGCCGAAAGGGTCATGCGCATCCGGCGGGCCCGGTCGGAAGTTTTGACCGTGACCGGAATGGACCGGTCATTTGCGAGCTGCAGTCTGCCGTCGGAAATGCCGCCGATCATGATAGCCTCAGATCAGAGTCGATCCGTACTGCAGGAAAGTGCCGTCGGCGATCGCCTGACGGATCTCTTTCATCAGATTCATGAAATAGGCGATATTGTGGATGGAAAGCAGCCGGACGCCGAGGATCTCATTCACGTTCAGCAGATGCCGGATATAAGCGCGGGAGAAATTGCGGCAGGCATAGCAGGAACATTTTTCATCGATGGGTCCGAAATCCTCGCGGCATTTGGCGGCTTTGACGGCGAGCTGGACGCCGCCCGTGACGAACGCGGTGCCGTGACGCGCCAGACGGGTAGGCATGACGCAGTCGAACATGTCGATGCCGCGTTTGACGCCCTCGTAAATCTGCCGGGGAGTACCGACCCCCATCAGATAACGGGGTTTGTTTTCCGGGAGCAGATGCACGGTCCAGTCCATAGCCTTGATCATGTATTCCTCGCTTTCGCCGACGCTGACGCCGCCGATGGCATAGCCGTTGAAATCCAGCGAGGTGATGTATTCGGCGGAACGTTCGCGCAATTCCTGATAGACGGAGCCCTGCACGATGCCGAACATCTGCTGTCCGTCATTGAGGGGCTGTTCGCGGGAAACCGTTTCCCAGCGATGGGTCAGCTCAATCGATTTTTCGGCCTCCTTGAAAGTACACGGATAGGGAGTGCATTCATCGAAGGCCATGACGATATCGGAATTGAGGGCGCGCTGGACCGCGGCGGATTCTTTGGGCCCGAGGAAAAACCGGGTGCCGTCGATATGCGAGGCGAATTCCACGCCGTCGGGTTTCATTTTGCGCAGACCGGCGAGGCTGAACACCTGGAAACCGCCGCTGTCGGTGAGGATGGGATGATGCCAGGCGGCGAACTGATGCAGGCCGCCGGCGCGGGCGATCAGTTCCGGGCCCGGACGCAGCAGCAGATGGTAGGTATTGCCGAGAATGATCTGGCATTCCAGTTCTTCAAGTTCGCGCGGAGCCATGGCTTTGACGGTGCCGCGGGTGCCGACCGGCATGAAGACCGGCGTCTGAATGGCGCCGTGCGCGGTTTCCAGCGAACCGAGACGGGCCGCACATTCGGGCGACTGATACTGCAGGGTAAAATGGGAATCGCCGTTTCTCATCGCAAAACAAACATCCCGTCCAGAACGGCTTTGATTTTGCCCTCGTCGGCGCCGAGCGCTGCGGCGATCCGGGCTCCGAATTCGAAAGCTGCGCCCGGCCCTTTGCCGGTCACGATATTGCCGTCGCATTCGGTACGGTTTCCGGTGTAGACCAGATCGGGAAGTCCCTGATTGGTGGAAGGATAACCGGTCAATTTCCGTCCTTTGGACAAGCCCGCGCGTTCGAGCACGATCGGAGCGGCGCAGATGGCGGCAACGATTTTGCCGGAACGGTGCATCTTCTGCAGCGCGGCGATGACCGTTTCGCTGTCCCGCAGGTTGGTGGCGCCGGGGAGACCGCCGGGCAGCACCAGGGCGGCGGCGGAATCCAGGTCGGCATCCCGGAACAGCAGATCGGTCTGGATGCGGGTGCCGGCGGAACTGGTCACGACGGCGGAATCCAGCCCGGCCAGACAGACTTTGAAACCGACGCGTTTGAGGACATCGGCGGTTCCGACTGCTTCGGTTTCTTCAAAACCATGGGCGAGAATGATAACGACAGTTCCAGGGTTCATTTTTACAGATCCTTTATTTCTTCTTTATGCGAGATTCCAATATGTTTTTCTGTTGTCTCTGCTGTTGGCGGAGATATTCGATCACTTCGCGGGAAGTGGCGAGTTCATCGGGGGTATGTCCGAGTTCATCGGGCTGAAGAGGATCGGCGCCGCGGGCGATCAGCAGCTTGACCGCATCCAGATTGTTTTCAATGGCCGCCCAATGCAGAGGCACCCGGCCTTTGCCGAGCAGACCGTTGCGGATGAGGATGCGGTAGAATCCGTGGACCTGCATGATCCGGGTGCCTTTCAGGACCAGGGAGAGACTGCGGTTCAAAGGAGGACGCCGGTCGATCAGGCGTTCCAGGACTTTCAAGTCGTTGCCTTTGATGGCGGAATGCATGATCATCAGATTAAGAGCAGGCTTTTCGGGAAGGTCGGGGATCAGGTCGATCAGATAAAGCGCGGCTTCGGTATGTTTCAAGGCTGCGGCATGCATGGCGGCGATCTTGAGATCCTGATCTTCCATCATGGCATCGGCTCCGGAAGCCATCAGCAGCCGGCAGGCCGGGAGAGAATTCTTATGGGCTTCGGCCGCATGCATCAGAGCCGTGCGCTTCATGGAATCCCTGGCATTGACCTTGGCGCCGGCATCGATAAGCTCCTCCATGACCTTGAGGTTGCCCATGCGGGAAGCTTCCATCAGGGGGGTGCGTCCGTAAGCTCCGGCGGCATTGACATCCGCTCCGGCTTTCAGCAGCACTTCGACGCATTTCAGGCGGTCCTGACCGGCAGCGATATGCAGCGGCGTACTGCCGCGTTTGCCGCCGCGCGTGATGTCGGCCCCGTATTTGAGCAAAGTCTCCACATGATCGGGACGGTTGCGCAGAATGGCCATGACCAGCGGCGTTCCGCCATTCTTCAACTCCATATTCGGATCGGCGCCGCGTTTCAATGCATCCTCGAACGCCTGGTCGTCCATCTTCTTTTTCCGGTCCAGCCGGAAGGATTTTTCCAGCTGGCGATCCATCAGATGGGAAGAACATGAACCTGTCAGGAAACAGATCAGGACCCCGGCGAAAACAACTGGCAGCGGAATTTTCATGATTTATTCCTTCTTTTCTGTGCGGAAGAACGGAGCTGTCCGCAGGCCGCACTGGATTCGAAACCTTTTTCTACCCGTACTGTTACCGGGATTTGCAGCATTTTCAAGGTGTTTTCGAATTTTTTTATGATTTCTTTTGAAGGACGTTCGAATGCGCCGTTGGCTTTGTTGTAGGGAATGAGGTTGACTTTGGCATTGGCGTCGCGGGCCACCCGGGCCAGTTTCGTGGCCTGTTCGACGGAATCATTGACGCCGGCGAGCAGGACATATTCGAAAGTGAGCAGCCGTCCGGTGGCGGCTTTATGCAGTTTGCAGGCCTCCACGATCTCGCGGATATCGCGGCGGAATTTGCCGGGGATGAGCAATGCGCGGGTTTTGTCATCGCCGCCATGCAGGGAAACCGCCAGATTCCATTGCCGGCCATGCTGCGCCAGTTCCTTGATACCGGGTGTCCAGCCGCTGGTGGAAATGGTGACCCGGCGCGCCGCCAGTGCAATGCCTTCCGGATTGCAGATCGTTTCCAGTGCGGCGATCAGATTGGTCAGATTCAGCATGGGCTCGCCGATCCCCATGATCACCACATTGTCCGGCGCTTTGCCGACCGTGCGGCAGCAAAGCAGATACTGTTCGATGATCTCGCCGGCATGAAGATTGCGGACGAATCCGGCGGCGCCGCTGGCGCAGAAAGCGCAGCGGACCGGACAGCCGACCTGGGTGGAAAGGCAGAAAGTGGTCCGCCCGTCCAGAGCTCCCAGGATCGCGCATTCGATGGTCTCGCCGTCCGTCAGGGAAAGCAGCAGTTTGCGGGAACCGTCGGCACATTCCTCCGCTTTTTCGATATGGACAGCAGCACACTGGAAAGCGGCGGCGAGTTTTTCCTTGACGGCGGCGGAAAGATTGGTCATGGCAGCCGGATCGGTCACATATTTTTTGACGATCCAGTTGTAAATCTGACCTGCCCGATAGGCGCTTTCGCCGGATTCACGGATGAAATCGGACAGCTGTTCCGGAGTAACGGCCGCCAGAAACGGCTTGCCGGCGGACTCAGAAACGCATGTTCCGGATGTCGTGTTCAGATCCTTCTTTTCGGTCATTGAGAATTCCTTTCCACATATAAAGATTCTGTTTTTTGTAGACGATATCCATGGTACGGCTCCAGGTCCGGGAAGAATCCGGCGGCTGGATGCTGCTGGGGGAAAGCAGGAAAAGGATCTGGTCCTTGACCGCGCCCGTCCCGGAAAATGCTATGGTTTTGACTTTGGTCCCCATATAATAACATTCCGGGTAAAGTCCGGAAATGGAACTGTCCTTGTAAACGGTGAGGTCGGGCCGCCAGGAACCGCCCAGGGCGGTGCGGAACGCCATGCCGGTCTCGCTGCGGGAACGCTGCATGGCCCGGCGGGGTGTGGTCAGGGAATAAAAACAGAGTATGGCGCCCGCAAACAGCAGGATGGTCACCAGCCAGACCGGGCGTTTCCGGACAGCCAGCCAATAGGCGGCGACAGCGGTCACGACGGCTCCTGATGCTTCCAGCAGACTGGAGTAGACCGATCGGCTGGCGATCAGTTCGGAGGACATGACAGGAGCGATTTTCTTCAGCAGGGCTGCCGGCACCAGTTCATACAGGAGAATCGCGGCTCCGCAGAGGAACAGAACAGCCGCACTCCATCGCAGGACCCGGCACATCGTCGTGCCGTGACGGCGGACCACAATTTCATAATTGAGGCCGGTCAGCAGGGCAAAAGTCGGCACCAGATACAGGATATCCCTGGCCCTGCTGAACGGATTCAGGATCAGGATGAAAGCGGAAACCGTGAACAGCGTCCGGAGATATTTGGAAAACAGCGGATTGCGGTCGATGGCGATCAGCGCTGCGCAAAATGGCGCATACAGGAAGAAAGTCCAGGGAAGCAGCCGGAAAGCGATGTCTCCGGTCATGTCGAAAAGGTGAAGCACAAAATGTCCGAAACCGCCGCCGTCGGGGAGCGGGATCCCCCCGGCTCCGGGCGTCCAGCGGGGAATGATCCACATCAGAACAAAAACCAGCAGGATCAGCACCCCGCCGGGGAATCCGGTTCCGGTCAGCCGCCGCCACGGGGTGAACGGCCGCTGGAGAAACATCATGGGGATCAGGAAATAAAAAAGCGCAGTCCAGCCGCCGCAGTAAAACGAAAGTCCGGCAAAAAGGCCGACGGCCAGCCAGCCGAGATTCCACGATCCGCCGAACTGCCCCAGATAAAACCACACCAGCCAGCCGGAAAAAATCAGCAGGACCATCAGGGTGTTCGGATAACCTTCCACCGCTTTTTCCGCTGCGATAAGCGTCGTAAACATGACCGAGGCGGCCGCCGCGCCCGCATTGACTCCCGCCATCCGGTATCCGATGATCCCGACCATGACCGTCAGCCCGCCCATCGCCGCTACGGAAATCAGCCGCAGCGCATATTCCATGTTCACGCCCAGCATGACCAGACCTTTCACCAGGATCGGATAAAGCGGATAATAGCCGGAGATCAGTTCCCCATGGGCCCGGGTATCCGGGGGAAACGAATTCATTTCCGTGATGATCGCCGCATATTCCCCTTCATCCCAGAAAAGATCCCGCATGCCCAGTTTCCACAGCGGATAGACCAGCAGGAAAAGCAGCACCAGGAAAATAACGGCACTGACCGGAGACATGACTTCTTCTTTATGGATCGCCACAGCTCAGCCCTCCGGATCCAGCCCGCTGATCCGCCGGTATTCTTTAAAGGCAAACCGGTCGGTCATGCCGGCGATATAGTCGGCCGCCGCCTGTTCCACCCCGGTCCTGACGATCCGCCGCCGGGCAGTTTCACCCATTTCCAGCGGGTTGTCCACGTAAAAACTGAAGAGTTTCCCCATATTCCGGAAAGACATCTCATTGAGCCTCTTCAGAACCGGATTGAAATAAAGGTTGTGATACAGGAAATCCCTCAGGTCATCGGTCAGTTTCTGGAATTCCGGACTGAACCGGATCAACTTGCCCGGGAGCCGGTAAACGTCTTCCGCCTTTTCGGGCGCGGCCTGTTCGATCGCCGCGGCGGAGGTCAGGATCACATCCCGCACCATCAGGTCGATCAGACAGCGAACGGTAAAAGCGGCAAAACGCTCACCAGAGGAAGAGAGTCCTTTTTTCGCAGCTTCAGCCGCAGCCAGCCGCCACAAATCCACTTCCTCAAGCATATCGAGAGTCAGCAGTCCGGAATCCAAACCGTCGTCCACATCATGCCCGTAATAGGTAAGATCATCCGCCACATCGGCGATCTGGGCTTCCAGGCCGGGCTGCGGCGGCAGTTCCTCCCCGTCCAGCAGGATCGGAGAACCGTCTTCATTCCTGCGGTGCTTGACCAAACCGGTCCGGACTTCCCAGGTCAGATTCAGTCCATCGTAGGAAGGATATTTGATCTCCAGCTCATCGACCACTTTGAGCGCCTGCCCGTTATGGTCGAATCCCCCGAACGGAGTCATGATCTTGTCCAGGGCGCGTTCACCGGCATGGCCGAACGGGGTATGCCCCAGATCATGCGCCAGGGAAATGGTTTCCGTCAGGTCTTCATTCAGGCGCAGACAGCGCGCGATGGTCCGGGCGACCGCCGCCACTTCGATGGTATGGGTCAGCCGCGTCCGGTAGTGATCGCCGGCATCGTTCAGGAACACCTGGGTCTTGTATTCCAGACGGCGGAAAGCGCGGCTGTGCAGGATCCGGTCACGGTCACGCTGGAATGCCGTGCGGAAAGGATGATCCGGCTCCGGAATGCGCCGTCCCCGGGAATCCCGGTTATGCGCCGCATACGGCATCAGATCGATGCTTTCCAGCAGGTACTGATCATTGAGCTCGCGAACCATGACGCCCTCCGTTTTTCCCGGTCCGGTTTTCCGTCACAGCAGTTCAGGCATATTTTCCCGGATCAGGGACAGCAGTTCCTCATCGCTGATCGTAGTGGTCCGGCCGGCACGGTACTGTTCGTCGATCCAGTTTTTGATCAGCACGATCCCCGGGTTGTCCTTATGGATATCCTTGCCTTTCGGAAGGTTGGATTGGATCCAGTAAGCGATCCCGGCCAAGCCGGAAGTATTCGAAACCGCCACTTTGCACGGACGTTTCAAAAACTTTTCCGTATCGAAAATGTTGTATATCTCTTCGTTTTTGGTCAGACCGTCCGCATGGACTCCCGCACGGGTCGTATTGAAATCCGCTCCCACGAACGGATAATTCGGCGGAATATTGTACTTGACCTGGTCACGGTAAAATGCCGCCATATCCGTGATGGCCGTCGTGTCGATGCCGTCATGGATGCCGGTAATGGCCATCCAGTCGAACACCAGACCTTCGACCGGGGGATTGCCGGTGCGCTCGCCGAAACCGAGGAACGTGCCGTTGACCGCCGAGCAGCCGTAAAGCCAGGCGGCGACTCCGTTGGCCAGCACTTTATGGAAATCATTGTGACCGTGCCATTCGAGCTGTTCGGAGGCGGTTTCAGTATTGTTCAGGATCGCCTGAATGATCGCCGGAACGCCGCGGGGCAGCGCCGCATTCGCATACGGAACGCCGTAACCCATCGTATCGCACAGCCGGATCTTGACCTTGATCCCGGTCCCTTTGCACATCTCGTTGAGCTCGTTGATCATCGGGATCACGAACCCGAAAATATCCGCACGGGTCAGGTCTTCCAGATGACAGCGCGGCACGATGCCGTTTTCCAGCGCGGCACCCACGATCTCCTTGTAACCGTCCAGCGTTTGACGCCGATTCTTTTTCAGCTTCAGGAAAATGTGATAATCCGAGCAGGAGGTCAGGATCCCGGTCTCTTTCAACCCAAGCGATTTCACCAGTTCGAAATCATTTTTGTTCGCCCGGATCCAGGCGGTCACCTGCGGGAAATCATATCCCAGGGCCAGGCAGGCTTCCACCGCCTCGCGGTCCTTCTGTCCATACAGGAAAAATTCACTTTGGCGGATCAGTCCGCGCGTGCCGCTGATCCGGTGCATGAACTTGAAGAGCTCCGTGATCTGGTCCACGGTGTAAGGCGGACGCGCCTGCTGGCCGTCGCGGAAAGTCGTATCGGTGATCCAGATCTGCTCAGGACGGCGCATCGGAACGGTCTCATCCATAAATTTCATTGCGGGTATCCGTTCATAGGAGAACGTATCCCGGAACAGATTCGGTTCCAGCACATTTTGCAGTTTCAACATTTTTTCATCCTTCCTGATTGTGATCGGCAGTCTTCCGACCGCCGGTCCGATCCTTGTCCCCACAGCTTCCGTTTCCGGAAACCCCGAAAAAAGACACGAAAATACCGCTATCGCATTTCAAACTGTTAATATACACAAAAAACCGACATTTTTCAAGGAAATCACTTGATTTTTTTGCATTTATCGGCAATTTTAAAAGGCAAAAAGTTTTTTTCAGGTGGAAACAGGATAATTTTATGGCTTTGATGTTAGGAATCGAAAGCAGCTGCGACGAGACCGCGGCTGCGGTAGTCGAGAACGGACGGACCGTCCGCTCCAATGCGGTCTCTTCCCAGATGGCGAAACATGCGGTTTACGGCGGTGTGGTGCCGGAACTTGCGGCGCGCGAACATCTTACCGCGATCGAAAAAGTCTGTGCCGAGGCCCTGGACACCGCCGGAGTCACCATGAAAGAGATCGACGCCGTGGCGGTAACGCATGCGCCGGGACTGGTTCCGGCGCTGCTGGTCGGGGTGAATTTCGCCAAGGGACTCGCACTCGCCAACGGCAAGCCGCTGATCGGGATCAACCATTTTCTGGCCCATATCTACGGTGCGTTTGTGGATTCGGACGAGGAGATCTTCGAAAATCCCGCCCTGTATCCCATGGCGGCCCTGGTAGTTTCCGGCGGACATACCTCGATCGTCATCATCGATTCCGACGGCAAAGCCAGGGTAGCCGGCGCCACGATCGACGACGCCGCGGGCGAAGCACTGGACAAAGGCGCCAAACTGCTGAACCTGGGCTATCCCGGCGGACCCGTCATCGAGCGTCTGGCCAAGGGCGGCGATCCGCAGAAATATCATTTCCCGCGTTCGCTTACCGGAACCGCCGGCAAAGCCACTCCCCCGGAGCACCGTTTCAATTTCAGCTTCAGCGGACTCAAGACCGCACTGCTTTACCATGCCGCCGGAATGTCCCCCGACGGTGAAGCCGCCCACCTCGAAGGGCAGGTGCTCACCGATACGCTGGCGTCCTATCAGGAAGCCGTAGTGGATGTGCTCTGCACGAAAGCGTTCGACGCCGCGCGGTATTTCCATGCGAAAACCGTCCTGCTGGCGGGCGGGGTCGCCTGCAATTCCGCCTTGCGGGAACGCTTTGCCGCAACCGCGCCCCGGGGCTGCCGTCCCATCCTGGCGCCGAAAAAATACTGCACGGACAACGCCGCCATGGTCGGCGGTCTGGCCTATCACTATTACACCGCGGGCCGTTTCAGCGATTTTTCGCTGGACACCTATGCGCGGCTGCCTCATGTTACTGAAGTACCATTTCACGGGAGGAATTGAATCATGAAAGACAATCATTGTGTGATATTCGACCTGGACGGCACGCTGGCCGACACCATTCGGGACATCGCCGCTAGCGTCAACCGCACCCGGCAGGATTACGGTCTGCCCGAACTGCCGATCGACCAGATCGTTTCCTACACGGGAGACGGGGCACGGAAACTGCTGGAACGCTCTTTCACCGACCATCCGATCGACTGGGATGAAGGACTGCAGAAGATGATCCGGCACTATTACGATCATCCGGCGGAAAATACGGCATTGTATCCGGGCGTGGCGGAAGGTCTGGCGAAGCTGAAAGCCGCCGGCTGGAAACTGGCTGTGGTGACCAACAAGCCAGGCATCGTGGCCCGCGAGATCCTCAAAGCGCTCGATATTGCCAAATACCTGGACGACATCATCGGCGGCAATGACGGTTTCCCGCTCAAACCCGATCCGGAAGCCATCTTCCATCTGATGAAAAAATACGGCACCGCGCCGGAAAACGCCTGGATCCTGGGCGACAACCACACGGATATGAACTCCGCGGCAATGGCCGGGATCAACGGGGCCTATGCGTCGTGGGGGTTCGGTTTTCCCGCCGACACCGTGTTCAAAATCAAAGTCGATTCCTTCGAACAATTCACCGGCTGTCTGCTGAAGGGGGAATAAGATACTTCCGGATACCATCCAAAAAGAATTTGCCGCCATCCATGAAATCTCGGAATCCATCCATCGGAATCCCGAGCACGGATATAAAGAGAGGTAATTTCAAAATAAAAAATTAAATTGACTTGAAAAAAGTCAGCTGAAAGTTCATTTTACGCCAGACCAAAGGAGTAACATGAACAATCAACTGAACCATTACATTAGCATCGAACCGGATTTTTTTCAAGAGTTGGAAGGTGAATTTGGAGTAAAAATTACAGGAAAACTGGCAATTTTCCTGAGAACGGTGGAAATTGTCCGCCCGAACCGCTTTATGACATCGGAAATGAAATGGTGCGGTGTCGGACGGAAGAAATTGGATCGTGAGAAGTTTTTCAGGGCATTTCTGCTGAAAGCGGAGTTCAACCTGCCCACGACCAAGGTGCTCATTGAAAGTCTGAGAACAAATACGAGTTGGCGACTG
>SUWI01000293.1 GCA_015061565.1 Lentisphaerota bacterium | reverse complement strand
GTGAACAGACCCATCAGTTCATTGACATCGGCCAGCAGACGCTTGACCAGCGCGATCCGGAGCGGGACATAATCGTCATCCGCCATGTCGATCAAGTCGCCGCTGCGGGCCATGATCTTGCCGTAAAGACAGAGGATCCGGATTGCGGGGACGGTGATCTTCGGATCGGACTGAAGCGCAAAAAACTGAGCCCAGAACCGGGAGAGCCGGCTGGCGGCAATATAAAATTCGGCGCCGTCCTTTTTCTGCCAGTCTTCGGTAAAATCGTCTTCCGATTCGAAGTCATCTTCGAAAATATTATCCAGGAACGTGCCGGCATAATTGCCGTCGGGCGGAACCAGACCGGGCTTTTCCTTGAGATGCTTCATGATCACCGCGTCTTCGGACGGCAGATCGATATAACGGGGCAATTCATCCATGTAGGCAGCCACGCGCTCGTCATCCTTGCGCAGCTCCTTCTCCCAGTCGAATTCGTCCCAGTTGTCTTTCAGGGAACCGGGCATAAAGTCATTTCTCCGTCTTGGCGGCTTTCTTTTTCACCGTTTTTTTGGCAGCGGCCTTTTTCGCGGGCGCGGCTTTCTTCTTCGCGGGTTTGGCGGAGCTTGCCGCAGCTGCGGCGGCACGGCGTTTCAGCGCCGATTCGATACGCTTGACCGCATCGGTCTTCGGAGCGTCGTTCCAGAGCTCCTCCAGCTGATACAGGTCGCGGCTGGAAGCGGTCATGACATGGACCATCACATTGCCGAAATCGACGATGATCCAGCCGCTTTCGGGCGAACCGTCCACGTGCACGGGCTTGACTTTCAGTTTTTCGAGCACGCCGCGCTGAATGCGTTCGGCTACGGCGCGGATATGCGGTTCGGACGTCGCGGTGCAGAGAATAAAATAATCGCTCACCGCGGAGACCTCGGAAAGGTCGAGCCGGATGATATTTTCCGCCTTGCGGTCGTAAGCGATCTCTTCGCAGAGTTTCAGCAGTTTTTCGAGTTCGGCATTGATTTTTTTGGCCATGACAACCCCCTGGTTAATGATAAAGTCCATGGGAAGTAATATACTCCGCCACGGGCGCAGTGACAAATGAGGAAACGGCTTTGACACCGTTTTTTTTGATAATTTCCCGGATCAGCGTGGAGGAAAACGGGAATTCGGGCGCGGAAACCATCAACGCCGCCTGAAGTCTGGCACATTCGGCTTCGGACCAGTGCCGCCGCAGTTCCGCCGCGGTCACCGGCTCGTTCCGGCGGGGATACACGATCAGTCCGAACCGTTCCACCAGTTCATGGGCATGATACCACAGATGCAGCTGCCGCAGGCTGTCCGAGCCGATCAGCAGCTGGATCTCGCCGTAAGTGTCCAGGCCGGCGAGTTCAGTCAGGGTGTCGATCGTGTAGGATTTGCCGGAACGGTGTTTTTCGATATCCGAACAGACGAAACCCGGTTCGCCGGCAATGGCGAGTCCCACCATGGCGAACCGGTGTCCGAATGCGGTGATCTGCGCCGCATCCTTGTGCGGCGGCACGGGGGCGGGCACAAAGAGGATGCGGTCCGCCCTGCCCTGTTTCAGCACTTCCCGGGCGAGCGCCAGATGTCCGGTATGCACCGGATCGAACGTTCCCCCGAAAAATGCGGTTTTCATCGGGCACACTCCCGGGTTATTTTTTCGGTTCGATCACATCGAATCCGCAGTAGGTCCGCAGCACTTCCGGAATGACGACGGAGCCGTCTTTCTGCAGATGGTTTTCGAGGAAAGCGATCAGCATGCGCGGCGGGGCTACCACAGTGTTGTTGAGCGTGTGCACCAGATAGTTGCCTTTTTCGCCTTTGGCGCGGATGCGCAGACGGCGAGCCTGCGCATCGCCGAGCGTCGAGCATGATCCGACCTCGAAATATTTCTGCTGGCGCGGCGACCAGGCCTCCACATCCAGCGATTTCACCTTCAGGTCGGCGAGGTCCCCGGAACAGCATTCCAAAGTCCGCACCGGGATCTCCATCGAACGGAAGAAATCGACCGTATTCTGCCAGAGCTTGTCGAACCACATCATGCTGTCTTCGGGCTTGCACAGCACGATCATTTCCTGTTTTTCGAACTGATGGATGCGGTAGACGCCGCGTTCCTCGATGCCGTGCGCGCCTTTTTCCTTGCGGAAGCAGGGCGAATAGCTGGTCAGCGTGATCGGCAGCTGTTCCTCCGGCACGATCTGGTCGATGAAACGTCCGATCATGGAGTGTTCGGAGGTGCCGATCAGATACAGGTCTTCACCCTCGATCTTATACATCATGTTGTCCATCTCGGCGAAACTCATCACGCCGGAAACCACATTGCTGCGGATCATGAACGGCGGGATGCAGTAGGTGAAGCCGCGGTTGACCATGAAGTTGCGCGCATACGCCAGAATGGACGAATGCAGGATGGCGATCTTGCCGGTCAGATAATAGAAACCGTTGCCGGCCACGCGGCGGGCGCTGTCCAGATCGATGCCGTTCAGTTTTTCCATGATCTCGGTGTGATACGGGATCTCGAAATCGGGCACTTTGGGCTCGCCGAAACGTTCGCGTTCGACGTTCTGGGAATCGTCCTTGCCGATCGGCACGGATGCGTCGATGATGTTCGGCAGGACCATGACGGTCTTCGTGAGTTCCTCGCCGAGTTGGTTTTCCTCATCGGTCAAAGCGGTGATCTTATCGCCGTCGAGGGCGACTTCCTTCTTGACCGCTTCGGCTTCCTCGCGCTTGCCCTCTTTCATCAAAAGGCCGATCTGTTTGGACGTGCTGTTGCGTTTGGCGCGGAGACTTTCCACTTCGGTCTTGATCGCGCGAAGACGGACGTCCATTTCGATGACTTTATCCACGAGTTCCAGTTTCTGGTCCTGGAACTTCTTGCGGATATTCTCCTTCACGATTTCCGGATTTTCCCGGATGAATTTGATATCCAGCATGATTCACCTCAGAATTGGGGCAGCGGGAAATTGGCGGTGAACGCAACAACTTCCTCTCCGATCTTCGCGAGCGCGGCATCATCGTCCTTGGCGGTGACGGCGCGGTCGATGAAGTCGGCGATCTTGAGCATTTCGGCTTCCTTCATGCCGCGGGTGGTCACGGCCGGGGTGCCGATACGGACGCCGCTGGTGACGAACGGTTTTTCCGGATCGAACGGGATCATGTTCTTGTTCAGCGTGATGTGGGCCTTGTCGCAGGCGATCTGGACTTCCTTGCCGGTAGCGTGTTTCGGACGGAGGTCGACCAGCATCAGATGGTTGTCGGTGCCGCCGGAAACGATGCGGAAACCTTTGTCCTTGAGCGCCTGGGCGAGGACCGCGGCGTTCTTCACCAGCTGCTGCTGATAGGCTTTGAATTCGGGGCTCATGGCTTCCTTGAAACAGATCGCCTTGGCCGCGATCACATGTTCGAGCGGACCGCCCTGCAGGCCGGGGAACACTTTGGAGTTGATCGCCTTGATATATTTTTCCTTGCAGAGGATCAGACCGGAACGCGGACCGCGCAGAGTCTTGTGCGTGGTCGTGGTCACGACGTCGCAATAGGGAACCGGGGACGGATGCAGTCCGGCCGCCACCAGACCGGCGATGTGCGCCATGTCAACGAACAGATACGCATTGGCCTTGTCGGCGATCTGGCGCAGACGGGCGAAATCGATGATGCGCGGATAAGCGGAGGCACCGGCCAGGATCATGCGCGGCTTGCATTCCATCGCGAGTTTTTCGATTTCGTCGTAATCGATCATTTCGGTGTCTTTGTTGACGCCGTAGGGAACGATGTTGAAGAGCTTGCCGGAGAAGTTCATCGGATGGCCGTGGGTCAGGTGTCCGCCGTGGTCCAGGCTCATGGACAGCACGGTGTCGCCGGGATTGAGCAGGGCGAAATAGACGGCCATGTTGGCCTGGCTGCCGGCATGCGGCTGGACGTTGGCAGCTTCGGCGCCGAACAGTTCGCAGGCGCGCTTGATCGCCAGTTTTTCGATCTCGTCGACGAATTCGCAGCCGCCGTAATAGCGCTTGCCCGGATAGCCTTCGGCATACTTGTTGGTCAGCACGGACCCCTGCGCGGCGCGGATGGCGGTGCTGGTGAAGTTTTCGGAGGCGATCAGTTCGATGCCGTCATGCTGGCGTTTCGCCTCTTTGTCGATCCAGGCGGCGACTTCGGGATCGGCGGAACGGATCGCGGCGATGTCGTCATACGTTTTGGTTTCGGCCTTTTCCAGGCGGTTGATATGGCGCTGGTCGTTGCTGAACGGGGAGGAGGTCCAGACCGTGATGATCTCCTTGATCGCTTCGAGATCGAGGTAGTCGGCGGGGATCACGAGCACGTTGGAGCAGTTGTGGTCGCGGGAGGCCTTGGCGACTTTGGTGCTGTGGGCGACGACGGCGCGGACGCCGTGGAACCGGTTGGCGGTGATGCCCATGCCGACGCCGGAACGGCACAGCAGGATGCCGCAGGGCAGTTCGCCTTTGGAGACCGCCGCGGACATCGGCGCGCCGAAATCCGGATAATCATCCTTCGGATCGAGTTCGAACGGACCGAAATCCTGCGGCTGGAATCCCAGCGTGCCCAGGAAGGCGATCAGTTGTTTTTTCAGTTCGAATCCGCCGTGGTCGGACGCGATTCCGATGGCGCCTTTGGGCGCGCTCTGCCAGTCAGTGATTTTCTGCATTTTTGTTCTTCCTTGGTTAGGTTGATCATTATTTTCAATGAGTGAATTTTTCAGATTTTCGACGGCTTCCCGCATGACGGAAAAGCATTGGGCGTAAGTTTCCACCGAAGAACCGAAGGGATCGGGCACATCGCCGTCGGGACGGAGCTTGGAATAGTGCATGAGCAGACAGGATTTCGGGGCGGCCTCGGGGACCAGCATGCGGATCCGCTCGAGATGGGAGCGCGTCATCGCCACGATCAGGTCGGCTTCCGCCGCCAGATACGAGGTGAACCGGCGTGCGGCATGGTGCGAAAGATCGCCGCCCGCAGTCCGGATCACTTCCTGCGCCTGAGAACTGGCTTCGTCGCCGGCATACGCATCCAGACCGGCCGACCGGATGGTCCAGTCCAGCCCGTCCCGGGCGCAGAGCACCTTCAGCCAGGCTTCGGCCATCGGACTGCGGCAGGTGTTGCCCGTGCAGACGAATAACACGTTCTTCATGCAAAAAAATCCTTATTTTTCTCAAATCCCGGTTGAACTCATCCATCCGGGAGAGTATTTTAAATAGCAGGTAAGTAATATAACACCAAAAACGGAATTTTCATCAGCAATTATGCAGAATTTTGAGAAATCGTTGGAAGAAATCCATATTTTGACGGATCAGTATGTGCTTTTCCGGGACATCTGCCCTGTTCCGGCGGGCAAAATCGTGGAACTGGACCTGGGCTGCGGCAAAGGCGGCTTCTCCGCCGCACTGTCGGCAAAATACCCGGACCGCCTGATCCTGGCGGCGGACATCA
>SUWI01000292.1 GCA_015061565.1 Lentisphaerota bacterium | reverse complement strand
GTTTGGCCGGATCGGTCATTTTTCTCACTTCTTTTTTTCCGTCGGCTGAAAGTCCGGCCGTCACAGAACATTTCCAATTTCCGGCATCTGCGAAACATTTGACTTTCAGACGAATTTTCTTTACGGGATGCCCGGCGAAGACAATTTTCTGCATTGCGCTCCAACGGGAGGAATATCCTTTTTTCCCAAGGATCCCGATACTCCCTTTCCGGATCAGGAGCTGGTTTCTGCCGGAATCGCTCTGAATCGTTTCCAGAAAACGGTTGTGCTCCAGGGTTTCCGTCAAACGGTATATTCCGTCCGCATCCGGGGTCATAGTCACCTGTTTCACGGGATTCGGAACACCTTTAATCTGACATTCCATTTTGCGCAGAATCATCCCGTCCCCCCGTATCCGGAAATAAAAGGCCCGTTTCCCGGTCAGCGGCACAACCGCTTTCCCATCATCCGCAAGCCTTCGATCCTGCCACGTTTTTCCATCGAAAGAGTATCCCGTTTCCGGAGCGTTCCCGGAAAAAGTAAAAGTGAAAACAGCCTCTTTCAAATCATCCGGAGAATAAAATTTCCATTCCAGAGCGGAAACCTGTTTGGAATCGGCGAGGAATTCAAGTCCGATCCCGCGGATGCCCATTGCCCCCATATTGCGAAGCATGGCATGATCCGCCACCGAAAAAGCGGAAAAGTCTTGTGTCCAAACATAAACGCCGTCAGGGGGAATGTAAAACAGATTTTCCGGATGCGGAATGGTCAGCTCCTTATGCGGAGCGGCAAACTGCTGTTGAAAGAAAGCGCGCATTTCCGGAAAAGGTTTCTTGCTGCTCATCCAGCAATTCACACTTCCGTGCCGGCGGCAAACGGCGAACAGGAAAATCGGCAGGTTCAGTTCTTTGCAGAATGTAATTTTCTGTTCCGCATTCTTCTGCACCGCAGTCCAACCGTCTTTATAATATTTTGCCGTGCCCGGTTCCGCCGCCCAGATAACGGGAAACACCGGTTTCCGGGTCAGCATGAATTTCTGACAATGACGGTAAAAGACATCTCCGGAAATGGAATAGGCATCGAAAATCCAGCCGTCCGCTTCCAAAGCGTGAGTGGGTTCCAGCGGCTCGGAAAGCCATTGAAAAACAGGGATGTTCCAATTCTTTTTCACGGTCTTGTAGATGTGATTCAGCAACGGAATGTCTTTCCCCGTATGCTCTTCCGAAGGGACCACTGCATAGACGGTTTCCGGATAAGCGGCTGCTTCCGGTGTGCTTTCAAACAATACTTTGAATTGCTCCTCGACGTCTTCCATCGCAGGCAGCCGTCTTTTGGGAGGCGTTTTATCAAAAACGACTTCAAAGATCACATATCTGCGTTTCCGCTCATTCACCAGCCTCTTATGATTTTCCCAGAACCTTTTCTTGTATTCCGGATTGCGGAAATTTTTAATGGCTGTTTTGACAATGCCGTTCTCGCCTTTGTCCCAGGCATAATACCCCGTTATCCGGCTGTCCGGCATCGTTTCGCGAAGTGTGGAAATTTCGGACCCGGACAGTGAGATGGAAAAAACAGCCGCACACAGCAAAAAAAACGTTCTCATGGCTTCTCCACCCTATCAGTTCAGCATGGGTACCAAAAGGTTTTTGACCACTGCTTTATAAGATGACTGTGTGTAATAAACATTATGAGTGAGAAGATAGCTGTATATGGTTTTACGGGAATCCAGGACAGAGCTGACATTTCCACCGAAAGCCGCATATGGAATAATCAAACCGTGCAGCATCCCGTGGTTGTCCCCGGTACGATTGGTCGGATTTCCAAGACGGCATGCAAGGATCGGGTTGACGGACGGCTTTTCGATTTTCTCCACTTTGAGAGCATTCATGCCGGTGACTTTGGTCCAGGTGCCGTGGGTAAAACCAAATGAACCGCAGGAATTCGGACTGTAGTTGCCATGATACTTGACCACTTGGTCTTGATCATTGGGACAAACGATCGCCTTATACGAGCTTTGGGAACCTATATAGCCGTGGCGGGCCAGAAAATAATTGCTGAAAGGGGCAACACCATTCGAGTAAAAGGAAGGCGTCGATCCGCTCCATACGGAAATTACGCCATTATAGTCGTTGGCATAACTGAAATGCCCCAGAGTGCACTGCTTCAAATTATTCATGCAACCGGTTTTGCGCGCCTGCTCACGGGCCTTGTTCAAGGCCGGCAGCAGCAGTCCCGCGAGGATGGCAATGATAGCGATGACTACGAGGAGCTCTATTAATGTAAAGCTGTATTGCATAACATTCTTTCCGGTAAACGGTTTCACTCCAAACTTCATTTTCTCTGTCCTTTCTTTCTGTTCGTTTTTATTTATTTTCAAATGCACAATCTGCTGTTCTATTCTCTAGGGAATAGCACGGGAATGATTCCAATTCCAATGATTCAGACATTGAGCAATTTGCTTTCGCAGACGGTTCAGAATGTTCAGTGGCCGGCGACTGCCGAAACAATAGATTTCCAACGGCGGTTCGGTCATTTTTGCAAAAGATTCCACTGCAGGCACGATCTCCAAACGACATTCCGGGAATCGGTTTCCAATCCGCTGCAGGGCATTCCACGCATTCACCACATAGGCGGCAGAACGGTGTTCATGCATTTTCCGGAGCAGTAAATCGATACTCCGGACGTCATCGAGCCATCCCAGCAGATATACGGCAATGGCACCATACTCCTGCCGATGCGCTTCCTTCCGCGGGGTTTGGGCCCGATATGCACAGTCACTCTCTGCCAGATCACGCAGGACAGGCAAAGCGGAACGGTCTTTAAGCAGAGCCAAAGCAAAAGCGGCATTGGCACAAACCGGAATCGGTTCCGTGAGCAGCGCTTTCAGATATTCCGTCTTGCCTGAACGGCAGGCGGACCAGATCGCCCGTCCGGGAGAATCCGAGCGGAGACCAGTCAGAATTTCCATTTCATCGTGCAGTAAAATATCCGAATTGTCATACTGAATCGAATTCCATTCAACCTCTTTCAGAAACTCCGAATATGGAATTTGCCGGACATCGCACTTTCGACGAACAGCCAGCGAGGCCAGAATCGCCGCAGCTTCACCGGATGCCTGCATACTGTCTTTCATCCGGACGGCCTGCGCAAGATCATGATCGACAGCCAGACATCGGCCGGCCACCAGTATTCCATGCAGTCCTCGCGGGATCAAAACGCCCCGGGGAATCGGGATATTCAGCACAGTACCCCATTGCATGGCAACTACCCCCCATTGCATAGCGGTATCATCTTCAAATCCCAAATCCATGGTATGGGTGTCCCAATTGGACCTTTCCCAGAATATCGGTTCGGTAGAAAGCCGGTCATGAATGACATCATCCAAGGTCAGATTTTCATCTCCTTCAATTCGTCTGCCCTCCCTTACACAGAGCAAATCAGGAAAGAAATCAATCCGTTTTTCCCGGGAAAAATCCTCCCACAGAAGGACATATTGATGGAGCAGTTCCGACGTCATTTCCGCGGAATTGCATTGGTTGACATAACCTTCGTCGCCGCGGTTGATATTCTGGGTACCATTGGCATAACAGGAATAATTCAGTGTATATGTTTGCGGCAAGCCATCCGATTCCCGCCCGAAACGGAATTTTCCGCCGGCAAGAAATACTGCCTGCGCATCACCAGATGCATCAATCACATAATCGCAGGCTGCAGAATGTTCTCCATACCAATCATGCCAGCAGATTCCGGCAACGGTATTTTCATTCAGCATCAGAACGGAACATACTATCGCTTCATAACATATTTTTACGCCCAGATCAAGCAAGGTCTGCTCCAGTTCAATTTTTTTGAGTTCCGCAGAAAAACAATTGGATCGAAGGACATAACCCGCGTCCGTTTCCCGTTTTTTCACTTGCTGATCCAGCCGCACATGCCGTTCCATGCGGATTCCATAATAATAATTCGTAATCAAACCGGCGGTGCCGACCCCGCCGCAGCAGTTGCTCTTTTCAATAACCAGCGTTTTCATGCCATGTTCGGCAGCCGTAATCGCTGCGACAGCGCCTGCTGTTCCGCAGCCGATGACAATCACATTATAATGATCTTCAGGCCGGGCGCATTCGCATTGGATTACTTTCCCATCGGAAATGTATGAACGGATCATCATTCAGCCTCCTCTGTCACGCCGGCATCCAGCGAGGCTGCGGCGTTTTCAAAGTTCCCGGAAAAAACTTGCTGAAATCCTTTGGATATCCGGACCATGGGTTGTCTCAGTTTCAGTTCAAAACGCATGGCCGTTCCCGTTATAACCCAGTTTTTGCGCATTTTTCCGGCCGTGCGCCAGAATCGTTCCAGGTTCAGCCGGGCATCCGAATACGACCATTCCGCCGGAATCGGGAAACGAAAATATCCTTCGCCTGGCAACACCCCCGGAATGAAGCCGGGCACTTCCGGTGCATCCGCTCCATCTTCCGGAGCGCCCAAAGCGGCATTCAACCATTTTCCGGCAATCTGATCCAGCTGAAAGGATAATGTATCCAAGTAGGTTTCGGTCTGAAATTCACATATTCCTTCAGGAGCAATGGTAAGGATTCGATATCCGTATTTCTCCGGAATCACTGAGACAACAGTATGTCCAAATTTCAGTTCAAGTTTTCTGGATGTTATGAGGTCACCAAGTGCGGGAATCAGCGAGGATGGACGGAATAATCCTTCATGAAGCACCCCTTTGGACTGCAATCCGAAGCGGAAATTTCCGGCCAGTTCCGAAACGAGAGCCATTTCCCATCGCACCCCAGGAGTAAAAGTGTCGGCAAATTCGCTGCCGGGATGAATCCCCGGATCCAGAATTAAAACATCTTTCCCGGACCGGCAGGCAGCTCCAATTCCAAAGCAGGTGGCTCCATATATGATTTTCCGATATAATTTCATTCCTCAGATTCCCTCATCCCTGCTTCTTGATGCAGCAAACTGATCATTAAAAATTCCTTTCCTGGTTCCAGCATTTGCAGGATATTCCTCCTTTCATACAGCCGATATTATAGCAGATTTTTTGAAAAAAACCTTGAATTTTATGTCAATACATATTAAATTTGTGGAAAATCATCTTTTTTTGATATAAAAATCAACATTCAGGATGCGTATCATGTCAAAACTTTACTCTTGGAAGAAATATTTCACAGAAGAAGATCTGCCCTTTCAGGCCATGATCCATCGGCAGATATACCAAGTCATCCACCACCATGAGTTTCTGGAGCTGGTAATCGTTCTGAACGGGAAAGGAACCCACTACTTCGCCGGCCGAGAATATCCGATTGCGGCGGGAGACGCATTTGTCATCAAAGAGGGCATCGATCATGATTACAGAAATCCGGAAAATCTGATCATCGCCAATGTGCGTAAGCGCCCAGCGGGATACATCTTTTCCAGAAACGAACCGTGTGCTAAATTACCTCTGAACCCTGAACCAGGAACAGGAGGAATTTATGACAGGCAGGGAAACGCGTCAATATTGGATCAATCA
>SUWI01000291.1 GCA_015061565.1 Lentisphaerota bacterium | reverse complement strand
TCCATGACCTGCCGCTGTCCATCCCGGAGATTTTGAAAGTGGACGCGGTCATCGCCACCCACCTGCATTTCGACCATTTCGACGAGACGGCGATGCGGGAAATTCCCCCAGACATGCCGATCTTTGCTCAGGATGAAATGGATGCGGCGGTGTTGCGTCAAAACGGCTTTGCCGACGTGCGCGTTCTCCAATACGGCGGGATTGATTTCAAGGGAGTCACGCTCATCAAAACGGACTGCATCCACGGTCAGCCGGGCGAGATCGGTCGACTTTATGAAAAACTGCCCATCCGCAAGGAAGCCTGCGGCGTGGTGATGAAATCTTCCGCCGAAGCGAAGACGCTCTATCTGGCTGGGGACACGGTGTGGTGCGAGTATGTGGATGCCGCCATCCGCGATCATCGCCCCGAGGTCATCGTGGTCAACGCCGCCCGTGCGGCGGTCGCTCCCTTCGGTCCGATCATCATGGGGTTGGAAGACCTTGAAAGGGTGCTGGCGACCGCGCCGGAGGCAACGGTCATCGCCAGTCACATGGACAATGTCGGTCATGCGACTGTCTGGCGCAGTGACATCCGCGAATTCGCCGCTCAACACGGCGTGACGAAGCGTCTGCTGATTCCAGAAGACGGTGAAACTTGTTGCTTATAAGCAAATTTAACCATGCAGACACCCTACGATGACATCATTTACCTGCCGCACCACGTCTCGCGAAACCATCCGCAGATGCCGCTCCGCGACCGGGCCGCACAGTTCGCGCCGTTTGCCGCGCTGACGGGCTACGAGTCGGCGGTAGGGGAAACTGCCAGGCTGACCTCCGAAAGGCGCGAACTGGACCCGCAGGATGCCGAAGAACTGAACCGCCGTCTCACCGAACTTGCCGCCCGTCTGCCGGACCATCCGGAAGTGACCGTCGAATACTTCGTTCCCGATGACCGGAAAGCCGGTGGCGCGTATGTGACCGTCACTGGCCGGGTGAGACACGTTTCTGTTCCGGAGCAAACGCTCGTCATGGAAGACGGAACGGAGATCCCGATGGAAGATATCGTCTCAATGACCGGCGAAATATTCTGCCGCATTTAAGACAAAAACGGCGGCCGGGATTGCTCCCGACCGCCAGCGATGACAACGGGTACATCACTTCAGTTTTTCCATCCGGACGAGCCCTTCTTCGTCTGGAACTCCGCGCCCATCTCTGAATTTATATCCCAACTTCCGATAGAAATTCACCGCCGTGACGGCGGACGGGATCGTCAGCCGGAAACTTTATCCTGTGGTGCCGCCCAAAACGGAATACCGCCTTACCGAGCGGGGCAAGACCCTGGTGCCGATCGTGAACGCGATGAGCGATTGGGGCCACGAATATTTCAAATATCTCGGCATACCCGATCCGTGTCCGGAAGACTGATGAACGTGCCCGCCGGCCGGAAAGAGAGCGCTGTTAATTATTCTTTTGGGCGCGTTTATAAAGGAAAAACAGCCCCAGAGTCATGCAAACGGGGAATAT
Organism: Lentisphaerota bacterium; assembly: GCA_015061565.1. Lineage (GTDB taxonomy): Bacteria > Verrucomicrobiota > Lentisphaeria > Victivallales > UBA1829 > SIG94. The sequence goes on along the minus strand of SUWI01000291.1, from coordinate 4,030 downwards.
CGTTGCCGCAAGCAATCCGTTTTTGAGGTTTTCGCCGGTTGCTTCCGCCACTTTGCCGACCAATACCGGGCCGGCAGTCGCACCCAGATCGCCGGCCAATGCCAGAAAAGCAAACATCGCGGTACCTCCGGCAGGACACTTCCTGGAAGAAAGGCTGATCGTTCCGGGCCACATGATCCCCACTGCAAGGCCGCAAAGCGCGCACCCGCACAACCCCAGCACTGCCCAGGATGCCAGAGAGGATAACAGGTAGCATGCCGTTGCAAAAAAACTGCATAAAAGCATGGTTTTTACCAGATCGAGTCTGCCGCTCAACTTTCCGTACAGCATCCGGGCGATCCCCATAAACGCTGCGAAAAGACACGGTCCGGCCAAATCGCCGGCCAGCTTGGTAACTTTCAGGGCCGATTCGGTAAAAGCGGAAGCCCATTGACACATCGTTGCTTCCGATGAACCGGCACAGATCATCAGGAATATCATCATCCAGAACATGGGAACGCTCAGCAGCCGGCGGATTCCCATGTTCTTGCCGTCTTCGCCAAGTGTTTCGATGGGACAGCTGATAAAAATAAAAGCGTCATACAATGGGATCAATGCCCAGAGGCATGTCAGTATTTTCCAATGTCCTATCCCGAATACGGCAAAGAACAAAGTCGATCCCAGGATCACACTGACCGCCCCCCAGCAATAAAAGGAATGCAGCAAACTCATTACACCGTCTTTATTTTCGAAGGGACATGCTTCGACGATCGGACTTAACAGGACTTCGATCAACCCGCTTCCGACCGCATAAAGTCCCACCGCGATCAATATTCCGATAAATGCGTTCGGCATCAATTCAGGCAAAAAAGTCAGCAGCAATAAGCCGGCTGAAGATAAGACCTGCGAGGCAATAACGCAAAGCCGGTATCCGATTTTATCCGCATATTTTGCCGCCACAATATCCACGAGCAATTGAGTAAAATAAAAAACCAGCGGAATCATGGCGAGTTTTTCAAGGCTGATTCCATAAGTCCGCTTGAAAGTCAAAAAAAGCAAAGGGGTGAAATTTGCCGATATGGCCTGGGTCACAAATCCGAGGTAACAGGCCGTCAACGTTTTTCTGTAATTTTTCCGCTGTATCATACTTAAACTCTGCTGGTCGTCTTCCGGGTTTGCAGGGCGCCCCATTATCCTGACCGATATGGGACGGAGCTCTTCACTACCACGCGAAAAGTTCCCGCTCCATGAAAATATCCTGTTCGATATCCTGCCGGTTGCGCTGATCGAGATCACGGTTGATCCGGTCGACCGTTCCCGGCGGGATCACCCGGATCAGCGTCCAGTTCGCCTGAGGGATCTTTGCGATGGATACGCGCACCAGTTTTCCGTTCCGGAGCCGGGCGATGAACTGCGGAATATTGCCGTTCCGGAAATGAGTCAGCCATTCCGGATAGGGAAAGCTCCGGTTCAGGTTCAGGAAACTCCGGCAGGTATGATCGCTGCTCTTCCGGAAATCCTCATCATCGGAGGAGAAAATCTGATGCCCTTCCGGATCCAGCAGATAATAGGAAGTCTGATATTTTTCGGCTTTGACCTGCTGAAGGATCGGCTGGATCAATTTATGGTAGCATAATTCAAACCCGACGAGCCCCTTTTCTTTACCGTCCGAGGTCAGCAGCGGAAGCCAGCAGGCCACCACGGCATGGTCGGATGAATCCGGATACGGGGGACTCCACTGAATGGACCTTATCCCTTTTCCCCGTCGCTCCAGAAGCCAGCGGCACTGAAAATCATCAGGACCGGCAACCTTTTCATACATGCCCGGATAACGGAGGCAGATCCCATCGTTCATCAGATACGTGATCCTCCGGAGAAGAGCCCCGTTTTTGCAGAAACGGCTGAATATTCCCTCGGGTGTGTAATCGCGGATATTTTCCCCGTCGTCCATGCTGTCGCAGATCAGCGTCAGCCCCTGTCGCCGGGAGGAGCGGAGCTGTTTGACCGTTTCCATCATTTTTTGCCTCGGCATGGCTTTCGGCTTGTGGTAGGAGGCATTCCCGAAAGATATTTCCTCCTTGTAAAACGGGGTGCGGACCAGATCCGGCGGACGGTGGGCGGAACCGGGCGCAAAATCTTCCGCCAGATAAAACCGTGCACTGTCCGGATTTTGTTCCGGCACGTTCTGCTCGATGATCTGCGAGGTGGAAAGCCCCTTCAGCTGTTCCCGGATGCCGAGAAGTTTGTTGTCGATCTCCGTTCCAAGTCTGTCCGTGACCTGCTGGACTTTCACACGGCGCATCATTTCCAACGTTACTTTGGCAGCGATGCATTGGTGGCGGATCGTGCCGTAAAGCGCCAGTCCGGCGGAGATGCAGAATACTGCAGCGGTCAGCAGCAGCGCCGCATAGCGATGATGATGCAGGAAGCGCATGAACTTCTGAAGGGGGGAGTCCGGACACGCGGAAATTTCCTCGCCGAACAGATAATGTCTGATGTCCGCAGCCAGTTCTTTTGCTCTTCGGTAACGTTCTGCCGGATCGACGGCCCGCGCCTTTTCGATGATCGCGCACAGCGCCGGAGAGATCCGCAGTCTGGGATTTGCCGGCGTGGACGGTTCGAATTCGCCGGTCCGGATCTTTGCGATGATCTCTTTGGAATCCGCGCCGGAAACCGGCTTGCGGAGCGTCACGATTTCATTCAGGATCATGCCGAGCGCAAACACATCGGTCTGCGGATCGGCGATTCCGTCCTGAAAAAGTTCCGGAGCCATGTACGCCGGGGTGCCATCCAGATTTCCCCTGCGGTCCGCACCGTCCGGACAGGCGATGCCCCAGTCCATGACATAGACTTCGCCGTTTTTTCCCAGCATGATGTTTTCCGGCTTCAGATCGCAATGGATGATGCCCCGGCTGTGACAGTATTCGATGGCGTCGCATACCTTGAGGAAACTTTCCAGCCGGACTTGCAGCGAGCGTTCATAACGCTGGGAATTGATTTTTTCCGATGCTTCCTTTTCCCGGCAGCGGTTCAGATATTCTTTCAGGGTGATGCCGTTGACCAGCTGCATGGCCAGATGCAGCCCGTCCGCAGTATCGGTATCGAGACTGAACAGAGGAACGATGGCCGGATGGTCCAGCTGGGCGGTGAGTTTTGCCTCAACGATGAATTTCTCCACGCTCGCCGGCCGGGCGAGATGCTCTTCCTTCAGGGATTTGATGACCACTTCGCGGCCGAGGATCAGGTCTCTGGCGAGAAAGATCCGGCCGAATCCGCCCTGTGCGATCATTTTCAGAATCTTATAACGTTTCCCGGTATTTTCCAGTTGACGCCGGAATTCCGCCGAGGCATCAGCTTGCAGGTCGTCCGAGTCGATCACCCCGGGATTTCCATCAATGATGTCGCTGCTGTGTGTGCCCGACTTGCCGAACGATGTTTTTTTGGGCGCGCCGGTCATGACCACGGTGGCTTCCAGGTCTCCGGTATTTTTTTTGTTTTCAGCAACATCCATCAGGACAATCTCCTTCGCATTTTTATGAACAACATCCCGTAATATAACTCTTCTACCCATTCAATGCAAAACCATTTTTTCAAAAAGGCTCTGTACCCGTATGGAGAAGTGACCGAAAGAGCTCTGAAGAGGTTTGGGAAAGGGAGGCAGGGTCTGGGGCGGATGGGTCCGGATGGAAAAGACGGATGAAAAACCGCTGAGTTATGCCGAGCTGGTGAAACTGGCCAATTCCGCACCCCTGATACCGGATGTTCCTGCTGCTTCTGCTGATAAGGAAAAAATTCCGGAACCCAAAAAGAATAAAACTGAAAAGCATTCATCTGCATCATGATCCCCATCATGTTTTGTAATGCGGCCATTGTCCAACGGGGGTGCATCGCATTCCTGCTGCGAACCCGTGCCACAAGGCCCCGGAAACGCAAAAGGCGGCAGAATTTCTCCTGCCGCCAGGCGGTTCCCGCCATCACCGCATCGGGAAGCCGTAAAGCCGCCGCTGCTCTTTCCCGTTTCTGTTCCAGTTTCATGGTGATCCGGATGGAG
>SUWI01000290.1 GCA_015061565.1 Lentisphaerota bacterium | reverse complement strand
CGTGCAGTATTAAACCGAGGCTGAATCCAGCCAGACCCCCCTCGATTCAGCCTCGGTTTTATACTGCACGGCCTGCCACGCCGAAGAGATCTCGAGCGTGGCCGGTGGGTCGAACCATTCCGTGTGACGGAAAGCACAACGGCCCTCTGCGAGCTCGATTTCAGTAGTGTATTTCGATTTTCCGCTCAAGATCCGGGCGTCCAGCTTGGCACGGTGACGCTGCACCTGACGCGCATGCCGTTCAAGCGCTTCTTTCAAAAGACTTTCAGCCTCGGATCCGTTTCTCGCCAGCCCCGCTTCCTCCATGCCGGCGACGAGCTGGTCGTCCGACACGCTGCCATACAGTTCCACCCAGGGCAGGCACAGTTCCAGCCGGTATTTTTTCACCATCAGCAGGACCTGATGCACACCCCACGGATCGGCCAGGTACAGCTGACCCGTAACCGGACTGAACAGGATATTTCCGAGGTGAAAATCCGGATGGCGGACTGATGCCCGCCGCAGCTGGCCGGTGACTTCGGCGAGTTCGCCGAGAAATGGGCCCAGCCCCGCCGGATCGCGGACCAGCGTTTCAAAAAAATACTGCCGCGCCGACACCGCCTGCGGTATTCCTTCCGACAAGCAGAATCCGCCTCGATGGAGCTGTCCCCACGCCAGATAGCGGATCACCGGCAGCCCGGCTTTTTCGAGCGTGCGCGCCGCCTGATATTCATGACGAGCGTTGAACCGGAAATATGACTGCAGGCAATTCTGTCCGGCGAACAGCTTCAGATAAAGTTCCGTGCCGTCGGAACAGCGGAGACGATAGACTTTCCGCTTCGGGTTCTGCTTGACCGCATCGACCTCGAACCCGCTCAGGATGCGTTTCCGCAATCCTTCCGGATCATCCCCGTGCAAGGCCGAAAAAAGCAGCAGGCTCCTCACCTCGGCCGGGGTATTGACAGCTTCGAATCTTTCGTTCATGGTTTTTCCTGATTGACAGTTTCAAACGGACGTCCAGCTTTAATTTACCACCACTTCCCAAAAAAAGCAAGTCCTCATATGAAATTGAAATTTTATTCATAAGATTGGTGATTTTATTCATATAAAAATAATTGCATTTGCAGGCGGGACAAGATATTATTCTCCGGATATCAGTCCTCAAAACCCAAAACGGAGAAATGGCTATGAAAAAATTTATCGCAGTTGACCTGGGCGCTTCCAGCGGACGGGTGATCGTCGGCTGCCTCGAAAACGGCAAACTGGAACTGACCGAAATGCACCGCTTCGAAAACGGTCCGACCGAACGGAACGGCTCACTCTTCTGGGATATCGAAAGCATCTTCCGGGAAGTCAAAACCGGCATCCGCAAATCCATCACCGCACATCCCGACGCCGAAAGCATCGGCATCGACACCTGGGGCGTGGATTATCTGATCGTGAAGCCGGACGGCACCTTCACCCGCGATCCATATAACTATCGTGACGCGCGCACTGAAAAGATGCCAGAAGCCGTGTTCGCCATGGTCCCGGAAGTCGAACTTTATGCCCACACCGGCATGCAGCGGATGCTTTTCAATACTATATACCAGTTGAAAGCCCACCAGAAGGCCCATCCGGAAGATTTCGCGGAAGGCAATCAGATGCTGCTGATGCCCGATGCCCTGGCGTATCTGCTCTGCGGCTGCCGGACCTGCGAATACACCGAGGCCAGTACGACCAATCTGCTCGATGCGGAAAAACGGACCTGGGACTGGGAGATCATCGACCGCGTCGGACTTCCGCGCAGCTTCTTCCCCGCCCTCACCCCGCCCTCGACCGTGGTGGGCAAACTCTCCCCGGAACTCGCGGCCGAGTTCGGATGCAAACAGATCAATATCTGCAAAGTCGGCAGTCATGACACGGCGTCCGCCGTTGCCGCCGTTCCTGCGCCGGCGAACAAAAACTGGATCTACATCAGTTTCGGCACCTGGGCGCTCTTCGGCGCCGAGCTCGACAAACCGGTCCTCACCCCCGAATCCCTCCAGGCCGGATTCACCAATGAAGGCGGCCTCAACGGCAAGATCCGGTATCTGACCAACATCATCGGCATGTGGCTCGCGCAGGAACTCAAGGCCGACTGGGCACGCCGCGACGGCGAAAAGATGCCGTGGAGCGTCATCGACAAAATGGCGGTCGAGTCTGAAGGGCTCAAATTCCTCATCGATCCCAACGCGCCGGAATTCCTCGCCCCGGGCGACATGGCCGGCAAGATCCGCCGTTTCTGCGAACGCACCGGACAGGGCACCCCCAACGATGCCGAGACCATTCGCTGCGTCTACGATTCGCTCGGACTCTGCTTCCGCGCCAAAATCGACCAGATGAGCAGGCTTTCCGGCAATACCTACGACTGCCTGAACATCGTCGGCGGCGGGTCCAACGCCAAAGTCATCATGCAGATCGCCACCGATATCTGCAATGTCCGCGTCATCGCCGGCCCGGTCGAAGCCACCGCTTCCGGCAACATTCTCTCCCAGGCCATGGCCTGCGGCGAAGTCGCCGACCTGGCGGCCGCACGCGATATCGTCCGCGCCTCCGTCACGCCCGACATCTATGAAGTCCGCGACCACGACCGTGCCAAATTCGATGCGGCTTACGAACGGTTCCTGAAACTGACCGCGAAATGAGCTGAATTCCATCATGAGGCATACGGGAAAACATCTTCGGGTCCGGATCTTTTTCCTGCTGACGGCGCTGGTATTTTCAGCGTCCTCCCAGGAAAAAATCTTCGACTGGTCCGCCGTGCCGGATCTCTTTCCCGGCATCAAACATGTTTTCGTCGACACCGATAAGCCGCGGCCGCTGAAGATCAACGTCATCCGCATCGACCTCACGCGGAAAGACCTGCGGTTCATGACCGTGAAACGCGATCCGGACTGGGGCAAGCCCATGCCGGATTTCCCCGAGCTGCCGATCCGCACCAAACGGATCACCGTTCCCGATTTCATGGAGAACGCGCTCAAACAGGGGATCGCCATGGAGGTCGCGGTCAATTCCACACCATGGTCTCCGTGGAGAAAGCCCTGGACTCACACTTACGCGGCTAAAACGGGCCTGCTCATTTCCGACGGCGAGCAGGTCTCGGAAAACAACGGCCGGCCGGTCTTCCTGATCACGGACAAGGGAGAATTCCAGATCCGGAAAGTCAAGCCGGACGAAGATCTGTCCCATATCCGGCTCGCGGTCGCCGGATTCAGCATCATTCTGGAGAACGGCCGCACCATGGGAACCAAAAACCTCGCTCCGCGCACGGCTTACGGTCTCTCCGAAAACAGTCATTACATGATCATTATGACGGTTGACGGCCGGATGAAACACATCAGTGAAGGCGCCGGCACCAAGGAACTCGGCGAATGGATGCGCGAATACGGATCGGCGGTCGCGATCAACATGGACGGCGGCGGCTCCACGACTCTGTTCGTCGCCGACGGCAAAGGCGGCACCCGCCGTCTGACGACCAGCCGGTTCTACCGCAAAGTGGCCGCCCCGCTCGGCATTTTCCGGATCAGGGAAGACAGCAAGAATCCCGCCGGCGAATAACCGTGATCCGGTATCAGGGAAATGCCCGGGACATGAGGCATGGTTCCCGCGATTGACGGACCGAACGGACTTTACGGACAGGACGGACGATGGCGCGGATCCAGACCTCATGACACGAGAAGCAAGGGGGTTGCTGTTACCGAAAACAGCATCTTTCATTTCTTTAAAAACGAGCCATCTCTTCCGCGTTTTGTCCGTCTTGTCCGTCAGGTCGGTCCAGTCCGTCAATCGCGGAAGAATCGGCCCATTACGTGATACCGATCGACTGCTCTTTTTCCATTTTCTTCCAATTTCGATTTGCATTTGCGGAAATCCATGCCTTTTTTTAAAGATTGTTTTTCGGAATGATCTTTACTCATTAAAAACGTTATATTTCAGCAAAACTCTTCGAAACCGACCAAGTAGAAAAGTGATTTGCGATAACCGACGGTGAAATGTACCCGGTAAGATCGTGTCTATACGACTTGCCGGACGTTCTCTGGCATGGTTATGGCAGGTTCTTGGTCGGACCTTTAATGTGGTGCTTGGGAACGTTCGGCCTTTTTTGTTTTCCGAACCCCCCTGCATGCAGGATCTTCGCAGGTGATTGCGGGATCAGAGGCTGTTTTGATTCTTCAATTCAATCTTTTTTCCATTTCGACCGCAAAATCCAGCGATAGCAGGCATATCGTGTTTTTTTGCATTTTTTCCGAAAACCGGTGTAAGGACGTCAGGAATCGGGAAAGTCAGTAAGAAGAAAGATAAAAATTCACCAAATAAAAGGAGTTTTAACATGAACGACGAAAAAACAATCCAGAAAAACGAACAAGACATCATTGTTCAAAAGCAGTTGGAATGGGTAAACAGCATTAGTTTAGACGAGTTACGAAAAACCTTGGGAGATTCGCGGTATTTGATTTTCACAGGCAATGCTCTGCATATTTTTGCTGCAATTTCTTTATTTATTGCTTTGGCTGTCTATTACGGGGAATTGATGTGGGCTAATGAAAAATCGTTTTCTGACAGTAAACCATCTCTGATTTGGCTTACAATTCTGGCGGCTTCATATAGTATTCCGATTATATTGAAAAAAATCAATATCAATCGCCGGATAATAATGTTTTCCTACTTGTTTCTCGTTGTAATTGGAATTGTGTCATTGTATTACTTTATCCTAATGACATGCCATTCTCCAGTCGGTTCATACTGCCTTTATCTTGCCGGTCGGGGAGAAATTCCGCATAAACCTTCAGTTCGGGTCATTTCAGATGCTTTAAGACTCGTCTTCTGGTATTTGGTCAGTGTCCCCATATTGGAAAGTTCCGCGGTCATGTTTCAAAGGAGCCGGAGCAAAGCCTCAAGGTTTTATCTGATCGCTTCAGCCGTAGTTTTTGCTGTAAGTGGGGTTATTGCTCTTTTTGCTGCGGAATTAAAACTTATTACAAATCTGATTTCCTTCATTCTGATGCCGGGAGTAATCTGGATTGCTGCAAGGAATCGGAACCGATTGTTTGGTGACCAGGCTTTGTCCCACAGTCAACTGAAGTCGGTTTTACAGCAGAGGAAGAAAGGAGAAAGTTCTGTCAGCATTCCAGAAGACAGTAAAGATATTTCAAACAAAAAGAACTATCTGTCGGCTGCATGGGTAGGACTCTCTGTTTTTGTGATGTATCTGCTGTATATCGTGATTGGGCAATAACTATTCAACCACGGGAGATTGGTCATGGCCGAAGTAAAAAAAATAACCAAAGCGGCCGGTGCGGGCATTGCATCCATATTGATTGCATTTACTGCAGGAATCAAATCCTGTTCAAAAATTCTGGTATGAAGTCGGTGCAGCTGCGGCATTGCTGCTGTTTTGATCCAAATCAACTTCCGGTTGCAAAATTCCATTTCCACGCGGGACATTCACTTAGCTCAGCATTGAAGAATCATATTAGTTCGCACAAAATCTGAGGCGTAGAAAAAAATCGAAAAAAAATTATTTCTTTTTGAATTGGCACTTGACTTTTTCTGATTAGGATGTATACTAATCAATAAAAAA
>SUWI01000289.1 GCA_015061565.1 Lentisphaerota bacterium | reverse complement strand
GAAAGCGGCAGGGGACCGGTTTTTTTCTCTTCGTTTCCGGAATTCTCATCCGTTCGCTCAAGGCGGACCGGCTGACGGACCTGGGGCTGCCGGCTGTCCGCTTTTTTCAGCTCGATTCTCAGGTTTTCCGCCGAGATGCCCAGGCGGTCCGACAGCCAGTTCAGATAACTGTCGCGCGCGACTTCATTGTCCAGCAGCCGGATGTAACGGAGCAGCTCGCCGGCAATACGGATCTTGCCGTCGGGTGAGTTCCGGTCATATTTTTCCGCCGCATGGGCAAACAGGAACTCGAAGAAATCCGCGGCGTTTTCAACGGCCTGCCTGACCGCCTCCGGACCGGAATTGTGCAGCAGTTCATCGGGGTCTTTGCCGCCGGGGAAGGTCACCACTTTCAGATGGAATCCGCGGGGCAGCAGGATCGAGGCGTCTTTCAGCACGGCTTTCATGCCGGCGCTGTCCGAATCGGTGGCCAGCAGTATGGTGTCGGTATACCGGTGCAGGACGGCCGCCTGATCTTCCCCGAAGGCGGTCCCCTGCGGCGCCACCGCATTGGTGCAGCCGGCAGTATGCATGGCGATCACGTCCATCTGACCTTCGCAGAGGATCACCGAACCTTTTTTCGGGATTTCCGGACGGGCAAAATTCAGGCCGTAAAGGATGCGTCCTTTCTTGAAGATCGGGCTTTCGACGCTGTTGACATATTTGCCGCCGCCCTGTTCCTTGTCGATCTGCCGGGCGGAAAAGCCGACGACCCTGCCCTGCTCGTTCCAGATGGGAAAGATCAGCCGGTTGCGGAAAAAATCAAAATACTTGCCGGCGGTGTTTTTGCTTTCCGAAACCAGATGGGCAGCCTGAAGTTCTTCGATCGTGAAACCGTTCTGCTGCGCCCACTGCATGGCGGCATCCCAGCTGTCCGGCGCGGCGCCGATCTGGAACCGCTGGGCGAACAGCGGATCGATCTGACGGGTCCGGAAATAAGCGGCGGCTTTGGAATCGGGATTGTTTTTCAGCCAGGAAGCATACCAGGCGGCCAGTTTTTCATGCAGCAGATAAAGTCTTTCGCGGAGATTGTAATCGGATTTTTCAGCGGTCTTGCCGCCGCGGTAGGGTTCGGGTTCCGGGATCAGCACATTGTATTTGCGCGCCAGAAACTGTGCCGCCCCGGGAAAATCCAGATTCTCGATCGCCATGATGAATTTGAACACGTTCCCGCCGACGCCGCAGCCGAAACAGTGATAGGTATTGGAGTCCGGATTGACAATGAACGAGGGAGTTTTTTCCTGATGGAAGGGACAGCAGCCCTTCCAGCGGCTGCCGGCCTGCTTCAGGTTGGGCACATACCCCAGAACAATTTCCACCAGATCGGCCCGCGCGGCGATCTGATCGATCACATCTTCCGGAATATAGGGCACGGCACACCTTCCCTTTCAGCGCCGTCCGATTATCGGACCGGCAGGGAACGCAGACGCGATTCCACCTGCCGGCGGAGAGTGTCATATTCCGCTCTGCCCATGGTGAGACGGGTGAACCGGTCATAGCTCTGCCGGGCATTTCCCGGATTTTTCAGATACCGGTCATACAGCACGGCAAGATTCAGCGTGGTGACCGGATTATTGGGTTCATAACGCTCCGCCATCCGGAAAAATTTCAGGGCCATGGAGGGGTTGGTGTATGTATGGCAGACCCCGAGACCATTCCACAAATAAGCGGACCGCAGATAACTCGGGTTCTTCCCGAGAAGTTTGAAATAACCGGCGGCTTCCTGATAGCGGCGGACCGCGATGGAATTTTCCGCCAGCAGGATCAGGGTATTGATATCATTCGGACGCAGGCGGCGGGCCTCTTTCAGAGCCTTTAGCGCCAGCTCGGGTTTGCCGTTTCTGCTCAGCAGCATCCCCTGGATGTAATGAGCCAGAAAGAGTTCCGGTTCCACCCGGGCGGCATGAATGGCATGATCGACCGCTTCATTGCGGGAATCCATGTTATAGCAAGCCAAAGCGCGTATCATCAGCGCAGCCGCATTATGTTTCTGCTGTTTCAGGACTTCTTTCGCCATGCCGTCCGCATAGGGCCAGTCGCCTTCCGCTGCTTTGTCCGCCGCCCGGTTCAGCAGAACACCGACCGGTGTCGGCGCCGGTTTGGAACAGGCGCAGAACTGTATAATGATCCCGACTGCCGCAGCCAGATATAATATTTTCCGTTTCATTGCTGTCTCCCGTAATTTCATATTACCGGTAAATTAACTCTGTTTCATGTAAAATCAAGCGGGCTGACGATTTTATTCATTTTTTTCATGAGAAGATCGGATTTTTTCGTTTCCGGATTTGAAAAAAACCAAAAAAGTTATACTGTTTTCAAAATCAGTTTCAAAGGAGAAAACGAGATGAAGAAAAAACATGAATTGAGATTCCGCCAGGTCCACTTGGATTTTCATACCTCGCCGATGATCCCCGGGATCGGCAAGGCTTTCGACAAAAAATTATGGCAGGAACGCCTGAAAACGGCGCACATCGACTCCATCACCTGCTTTTCCTGCTGTCACCACGGCTGGAGTTATCATCCGACCGAAGTTGGCGCCATGCACCCCGGCCTGGATTTCAACCTGCTGCGGGCGCAGATTGATGCCTGTCATGAAATCGATGTCAAAGTGCCGATCTATCTGACCGCCGGAGTCAGCAACCGGGTGGCGGAACTGCAGCCGGGCTGGCGGGAAGTCAATCCGCAGGGACAATGGAACGGCTGGGTGCAGTCACCGCTCAAGGCCGGTTTCAAAAGTCTCTGTTTCAATTCCCCTTATCTGGATTATCTCTGCCGGCTGATCGAAGAGGCCGCACGGCTTTTCCCAGATGCCGACGGGATGTTTTTCGACATCATTTCGCAGGGGCAGTGCTGCTGTCCGTGGTGTATGCGGGATATGGCGGCGGAAGGTTACGATCCGGAAAAAGAAGAGGACCGGCTGCGTTTCGCCCGCCGGACATTGATCAAATATCTGAAAAAAAGCACCGCGGCCGCACGGAGTGTGAATCCGGATATGCCGGTGTTCCACAACAACGGCAATCTGCTGAGACCGGGCAACCGCGATCTGCTGCCGTTTTTCAGCCATCTGGAACTGGAATCGCTGCCGACGGGCGGCTGGGGCTATGACCATTTCCCGCTGCTGGCGGCGCACTGCCGGACTCTGGAAGATTATGATTTTCTCGGCATGACCGGAAAATTCCATACCACCTGGGGCGAATTCGGCGGATTCAAGCATCCGAATGCCCTGCGTTATGAATGCGCCGCGATGCTCGCCCAGGGAGCGCGGTGCAGCATCGGCGACCAGCTGCACCCCGGCGGCATGCTGGACGAAAGCACCTGCCGCCTGATCGGGGCCGCTTATGCCGAAGTCGAAACCAAAGAACCCTGGTGCCGCCGCGCAGCCAGCGCGGCCAACGTCGCGATCCTTTCGGACGGCGGTTTCCTGAAACCGCTCAAGCCGGATGAAACCAGTGAAACGGGAATCTCCCGTCTGCTGCTGGAAGGACATATCCCGTTCGACCGTCTGGACGATGCCGGCGACCTTTCCAGATATAAGGTGCTGATCCTGCCCGAGGCGCTGCGTCCGGATGCCGCGCTGCGCAAACGGCTCAAACAGTTCATGGGAACCGGCGGCAAACTGATCCTGGCCGGAGAAGCTCTGCTGAAACAGGAAAACGACGAACCTGCGTTCGACCTGCCGCTGAAACATGACGGGACCACGGATCTTTTCCCGAATTTCATCCAGATCGCGCCGGAATTTGCCGATACGGTCACCACCCCGTTCGTGATGTATCATCCTTCCCAGAAGATCAAGCTCACCGGCGGCCGGAGCCTGGGTCGGATCTACGATCCCTACTTCAACCGGAACTATCTGCATTTCTGTTCGCATCAGCATACTCCGTTCAAGCCGGAACCTTCGGGCTATGAGGCCGGAGTGCTGACCGATCAGATCCTTTATTTCGCGCATCCGGTATTCCAGCTGTATGCGCTTTACGGCAACGTGGTCATGAAAGATTTCCTGCTGAAAACCATCCATGCTCTGCTGGGAGACGATCTGGTCATTGAAACCGGCCTGCCGTCCCAGGGCCGCGTTTCCCTGATGGAGCAGAAAGATGAAAGACGCTATGTGGCGCATGCGCTGTATGCCAATACGATCCTCCGCGGCATGAAAGGGGAATGGTTTACCGATCATATCCGGCCTTCCAGCCCGGTTCAGGTCATCGAGGAGCTCAATCCGCTTTACGAGGTGAAATTCACCTTCCGGCTGCCGAAGAAAATACAGCGTATCACGCTGGAACCGCAGGGAACCGAAATCCCGTTCACGCAAAAGTCCGGGAAAGTGGAACTGACCCTGGACAAGCTGGTCTGCCACCAGATGATCGTGCTGCACTACTGAAAAATTGTCCGGCAATGAAACACCCTCCGCCGCGGAAACGGTCCGGAGGGTGTTTTTTGATCCGGTTCAGCAGACGGTCTTTCACCGTTTGGCGAGGATGTCTTTGATCGCTTCGATCACATCATCCTGATCTTTTTCCGTCATATCGGGGAAGAGCGGGAGGGAGCAGATGCGGTCGGAATTCCATTCGGTATTGGGAAGGGAACCGGGCTGGAAACCGAGCGTCTCGCGGTAATACTTCTGCAGATGGGTGCAGCGGAAATGCAGGCCGGTGCCGATATTGCGTTTTTTGAGTTCGGCCATGAATTCATCACGTGAGATCCCAGCCTTGTCCACATCTACCCGGACCACGAAAAGATGCCAGGAATGTTTGAAGGCATACGGGGGATCGGCCAGCGGGATCAGTTCGTCGATGGAACCGATTTTTTCACGGTAACGCATGGCGATCTGCCGGCGTTTCTCATTCATGGCATCCAGCCGGGCCAGCTGACCCAATCCGAGCACGGCCTGCATATCCGGGAGGTTGAATTTGTAGCCGGGCTCGACCACCTGCGCCTGCGGCGCGCGGCCATGGGTCTGACGGTCATAGGCATCCACGCCGAGGCCGTGGAATTTCAGGCTCCGGACCCGGTTGCCGAGTTCGATATTGTCGGTGGCGAAAATACCGCCCTCGCCCGTGGTGATGTTTTTGATCGGATGCAGAGAAAACATGCAGTTACCTTTGGAACCGATTTTTTCACCGTTCCATTCCGCACCCATGGCATGGGCGGCGTCTTCGATCAGCATGACATTATGGCGGGCGGCGACCTCGCGCAATTCACCCAGGTTGAGCACGGCGCCGGCAAAATGGACGGGCACGATCAGTTTGGTGCGCGGAGTGATCTTTTCCTCCACCGCTTTCGCACTGACCATGAGCGTATCCTTGTCGACATCCACAAAAACGACTTTCGCGCCGAAGAGCAGAGCGGTATTGGGCAGGGAGACCCAGGTCATGGAAGGCGAAATGACCTCGTCGCCGGGACCGATGCCCAAAGCGCGGAACAAGGTGACCATCACGGAAGTCTCCGAAGTCATGGTCACGGCATCAAGACAGCCGGAATAAGCTTTGAAATCGCTTTCCAGCTGGGCGCATTTCGGTCCGGTGGTGATCCAGCCGGAACGCAGGACATCGGCTACCGCCGCAATGTCGGCTTCCGAAATACAGG
>SUWI01000288.1 GCA_015061565.1 Lentisphaerota bacterium | reverse complement strand
CGCCACCGGTTTATACATCGAGCAGACCACTGCGGTTCCGAAACCCAGTTCCGCCAGCATGAGGACAGTCAGGATCGAACTGAACAAGCCGTTCAACCCAAGATAGGCCGGCCCCATCAGCCACAGGAACAGGGTCCGGTTCAAAAACGGAAATACCAGTTTGGTCACACTGCTTATGACCGCAGCCAGAACATTCCGTTTCAAATTCGCGATCAGGTTTAATTTCATCAGAAAATCTCTATAAAAAAAACCTCAACCTGTCAGTTCAATCACAGGATGCGGTAATATAATTGACTTTTCCGATTTTACAAGCAGGTTTGCCCGGAATATCGGAGAAGAGTCAGCCTGGTGATCCCATTCTGCCGGGTTCGGCTGTCAAAACCTCCCGGTTTGCCGGATATTCATTTGCTTTTTCCGAAATATGGAGTATATTTTGACTCCATTGAACGGATCCATATCGGGGCATAGCGCAGTTGGTAGCGCACTTGCTTTGGGAGCAAGAAGTCGCGAGTTCGAGTCTCGCTGCCCCGAATTTCCCTGCCAAGGAGATTATTTATGACCAGCGAATGGAACTGCCAGAAATTCGGTTGGATCTCCGTTTCCATGTGCGAAGACTGGAAGACCGTCTGCGGCACGAACGTGACCAGAAAAGGAACGAACAAATGAAATCGTATTTTTCAACCCTTGCGGCGGGCTTGTCTGCCGCTGTCCTGCTGACGGGATGCGCAAGCACTTCACCGCTGAAAACGGAAAATCTGTTCCGCGACGAGATTCCGCATTCTGCGGAAACGGCTGCCGATTACGATGCCCTGATCTACAGAACCGACTCCGGTATGGAGTTCTACGGACAGATCCTGAAACCGGCCGGTTCGTTCGGCGGACAACGTCCCTGCGTGCTGATGTTCCACGGGTTTGCCGGATTCGGCAGGTTCGACGACATCGGTCAGGCACTCTGCCGCGCCGGCTGCGTGGTGGTGATCCCGCATCACCGCGGCGCATGGGGAAGTCCGGGCAAATATTCCATTTCCAACTGTGTGCAGGATGCGGTCGCCCTGGTCTGGTATATGAAGAGAGTGGGACAGTGGAAATATCATATCGATCCGAATGCGGTTTTCCTGATCGGTCACAGCATGGGCGGCAACACCGTGCTCAATGCGGCGGCCGAGATCCCCGGCGTGCGGGGGATCGTCATGATGGCGCCGTGCGACATCGGAACCATGTACCGGCAGACGCCGAAAGACAAAATGAAAAAATTTATGGTCGAAAACGGTCTGGAAGTCCTGCATACCGACGGGTTCGAAGCGGTCTACGCCGATCTCGGCCGTCATGCGGAACAATACGCCTTCCCGAATGCGGCGAAGAAACTGAAAAACGTCCGTCTGTTCCTGGTCACGGGCGCATGGGACACCTGCATTTCCAACGATTTGCTGAAAGTATTTTATGAAATCGCGCGGCGCAATAAAACACTGCCGGACTGCTCGTTCAAAAGTTATCCCGCGAAACACGGTCTGATGGGTGTCCGCACACAGCTGACCCGGGATATTGCGGATTTCATCGTCAAGTCGCTGGAATGAAAAAACAGAAACACTGAATGAGGTTGAATATGGCTGGATCAGAAAAAAAATCTCTTGTCGTTTTTCAAAACAAGACCATCCGGAGAACATTGCACAACGGAGAATGGTATTTTGCCGTGGTTGATGTCGTCTCCGTTTTGACGGATAGTGCCAATCCAACTGATTACATCAAAAAAATCCGTCGCCGTGATCCGATACTTGCCCAAGGGTGGGGACAAATTGTCACCCCCCTTTCCATTGAGACAGCGGGCGGTGTTCAAAAGCTGAACTGCGCGAATGTCAAAGGCTTATTCCGGATCATCCAGTCCGTTCCGTCGCCGAAAGCGGAACCTTTCAAACAGTGGCTGGCACAGGTCGGCTATGACCGGGTCCTGGAGATCGAAAATCCGGAACTCGCGCAGGACCGGATGAAAGAACTCTATGAGCAGAAAGGATATTCCAAAGACTGGATCGACAAACGCCTGCGCGGCATTGCCATACGGCAGAACCTCACCGACGAATGGAAGGAGCGCGGCATTACCGAGGACCGGGATTTTGCCATTCTCACGGCGGAAATCAGCAAAGCGACTTTCGGCATGACGCCGGCTGCTTACAAAGCATATAAGGGATTGGATTCCCCGAATCAGAATCTCCGCGACCATATGACGGACTTGGAACTGATCTTCACCATGCTCGGGGAAAGAGTCACCACGGAACTTTCCCGGCAGGAAAAACCTTCCACCATGCCGGGGCATAAATCCGTGGCGCGCCGCGGCGGAAGAGTCGCCGGAAACGCCAGGAAGGAAACGGAAAAGGAGTTGGGGCACTCCATCATATCCGGAGAAAATCATTTGCCCGGCAATGATCTGCCGGGAATAGAAGACCATGAAAAGAAATGAGCTGGATTTCCTCCTTTTTTGGAATTCATAAAATGAAACAACCGGGCATGAAGATGAAACGGTTCTTCCTGATCGCGCTCCTGCTCTGCGGTCTGCCGCTGGCCGCCCATTTTCCGGTCATCGTGGACACGGAAGAAAACAAGGGACTCATCTCCGGGGTGACATTCACGCCGCTGCAGCTGGGGATCGGATTTCTGGATCATGCCCAGGTGTTCGACGGGAACAGCCATTGTTTTGCCGCGCTGGGGCTGCTGGGACTGCTGCAGCAGTCGGGGGAGGTTTCTTTTGCGCCGGTCAATATGCTCCGCTACAATTTCTTTCTGCAGACGGGCGCGCTAACCAACATCAGCGAGAACAACTTTTTTCTGACTGCGTCGCCATGCAATCTGGCGAATAAAAATTACGGACTGCAGGCCGGCCTGTTCAATTATTCCGTCCGGGATACGGGTCTGCAGATCGGGCTGTTCAACTTGGGGAGCCTGGTCCAGATCGGACTGATCAATGCCGACGGCAATTTCCAGATCGGACTGCTGAATTACAATTCCCGCGGCTGGCTGAAATGTATGCCGCTCATCAATTTTTCCGCTGATTTCTGAAACCGGAACATCTTTGCGGACCGGCAAAACGCACAGGCAGCACCTGCCCGAATACGAATGATCCTCATGGTTTGGGCATTACGCTGCTCTTGAGTTTACTTTCCATTTTTTTTGTCATCCTCCCGAAAAAAAAGCCGTTTTTTTTCGAATTCCCACGATGTAGGACATAAGATGTCAGGGGTCGTGAGCTATATTTATGGACAAAGAAAAAAAGATACCCCTGGGTTGTCGGTGCTGAAAAAAACTTTTTTTTCGAATTCCCACAATGTAGGACATAAGATGTCAGGGGTCGTAAGCTATATTATGGACAAAGGAAAAAAAGGAGCGCGATTATGATTTGTGCACCAGTGATAGAAAGCTGAAAAAATTTTTCAAAAAAAATAAAAAAAAGGAAAAAAAACGGCTGGCAAACCCCGTAATAATACTGGAAGGGAATCATGCGGGACCTTGAGCCGGTCAGGAGAGGAGAAAGAAAATGTTCCACATTGTCGCAATTTCAGTTTATTATTGTTCACTGGGGTATGTGGCCGTTGCCGGGATCATTTACCTGGCCTCGCTGCTGCTGATCCTGACCGACGGAGAAAAAAGTTTTTTCAACCGTATCGGGAAAAAACCGGCCGCGCGGAAATACCGTGTTGCCATGGCGGTCCTCGCGCCGCTGGTCTTTGCTCTCGGCTGGGGTTTTCTGATCCCGTTCAGCAGCATGAGACCGAAACGCATCAGATAAGAATTTTTCTTTGAAACAGTCATATACAATGCCGGCTGATCCCGGTAGAAAGGAGAAAACACTTTATGGTCGATTTCAACACTGCCAAATAACCCCATCCAGACAGCCTTAGTTTTTTCAAAAGGGATCATTTTTTATCCACCCGTTAACCGAGCCAAAAACTAACCGAAAAGGAAATGTATTATGAATACGAAAAAATACATGCTGAACGTTCTCAAGAATCACAGAATCTATGAATCTTTCACCTGCAGAGATGATGCGGGCAATCGAATCAAATACGATTTGCTGGCCGAGGAACCCCCCGTCGGTCTGCTGCATGATATTGCGGTCGGAGAAACGGAACTGACTGCAAATGAAAAGAATACGGCCATGGAAATGTTTTCTGCCTACTGCATTTATCAAGGGGCGAAAATCCTCGGAAAAAGAAACGGCGATGATATGCTGAATTATACGTTGGTCCAGGAGGCCATGAAGTGTGCGGAAAAATGTCAGGAGAGCGGAAATTACAAAGGCTTCCACACTCTCCTGACCAATCTCGTGAATTGGAGATTCCGGGATGCCAGCAGAAAAGGCTGTTTCCGAGTCAAAGGAAACGGCCCCTCGGCCGATGGAGATGACAACGGCAAATGGCAGACCCGGACCACCCCTCTGGAATGGAACGGCACGGATGACATGTCCATCGAAATGAACAATAAAGTGCAGGCCCGTATTGCCGAAATCTCCCTCGACCATGCCAATCAGGCGGATAATATCGAACTGGTCCATGAAACCATGGAAAGTTGCCGGAATCTCGGTCTGCTGACCGAGGAACAGTATGACATGCTTTGCCATTTTTACGGTATCGGCGGAGCCCATGACAAAATGACTCAGACCGAAATTGCCAAAAAACTCGGCGTCAGCCCGGCTTATGTGAGCAACAAACTGGCTGATGCATATGAAATCATGCACGATTTCATTGCTTGTGCCCATCCGGCGGCCTGAATCTATCGGAACATCAAACATCCGGAACCGTATTCGAGGGGGATGCGGCTCCGGGTGTTTTTTTGCGCTTACGTTTTGCCGCAGAGCTCCTGAGCCGTCGCTCCGATTTTCTTCGGATTCATTTTCAAGTTTTACTGATTCGAAGCAGGAAAAATGTCTATCTTCACGGTCAGACGGTCTTTTCCTTCCGCCCGGAAGAGTTTATAGTGTCCGTTGCGGTTGTAACCGGTTTTGTCCGTATCCCGAATGGTCCCGTTTTCCGTCCGGTAACGGCAGACCCAGTTCCGGTATTTGACGGTCAGGCCCTTGCCGGAATTTTCGATCACGCCTTTTTCCGTGCCATCGAACTGGAAAGCCGGCAGCATCAGACCAATGGCGCCCTGCCCTTCCAGGTCGATCTGCAAGCCGTCCTCCGACAGCCGGTAAGCGGATTTCACTTCGCGTTTTTCCGGCCAGCGGCAGATGACTTCCGCCTGCGCCCGGCGGCCCTGTGCACTGTGACTTTTGACCTGATGCACGACCTCGCGCGCGGCACCCGAAAGCCACTTACCCTGTTCCTGGACCTCCGGCACGATCGCGAAGGCTGCGGGATTTTCGGCATTGATGGTGTAAGCCGGCGTATCGGAGCCGGGTGTGGAAAGACAGATCACGCTCGGCGCGTCTTTGCGGTGCAGACGGCCCAGTCCCGAAGCGTCATAATGATAGTCGGCCTGGTAATCGTATTCGGCGAAATAATTGCCGGCACGCAGGAACACTTTATGGAAATGTTCGGAGGTCTGCCAGGTGTCTCCGGTCATATCATCGAGCTCGCCGGCCGGAATGGACTCATCGCACACCAGATAGGCGGCATACAGGAACGAGGCGG
>SUWI01000287.1 GCA_015061565.1 Lentisphaerota bacterium | reverse complement strand
AGGCCATCACATGATGCCATGGACCGGAAACCGGCACAAACTCCCCCCGAAACACCATATCCATCCCCCCTTGAATGTATGGCTGCAATGCGGGTAGTATACCCCGCGAAAGCGATTTGTCAAGCGGAAGACCGCACCAAGAGCCGAAAAAAGAGAAAAATGCCGGGGTCCGGCTTATCCCAGCAGCGGACGGATCTTGTCGAGCGTGACCGGCTTGAGAAGGATGCCGTTGAAACCATCCGTTTCGGCCTGCCTGCGGGCCTCGACATCGGCGGTGATGAGATATACCGGCAGATGCAGGAGTTCCGCATCGGCACGGACGGCAGCGATAAATTCCTGACCGTCCATTTCGGGCATCCAGAGATCGGAAAACACCAGGCTGAAATCATGATCGTCCTTCAGCAGGGCCAAAGCGTCCTTGCCGTTTTCCGCCATCACGACATCGGTCACGCCGCATTTCGCCAGCATGGCCTTGAGCACTGTGCGGTTGACCGGAGAGTCGTCGACCACAAGGATGCGCAGTCTGGCGGGACTTGACGGCTCGGACAAAGCGGACGCTTCGGCCTTTCCGGCCGGCGGTTCGGCGGTCTTGACGTTACGCAGCACGACCGTAAAAGTTGAGCCGACGCCGATTTTGGAGTCGATCTTCAGTTCGCCGTCCATGAGGTCCGCCAGCTTCTGGCAGATGGGGAGGCCGAGGCCCGTGCCGTCGCGGTGATTTTTGTCGGCCACCTGGACAAACGGCTGGAGGATGCGGGTCAGGTCCTCTTCCGAGATGCCCTTGCCCGTATCCGCGACCGCAAGCGTCAAAGTGCCGTCCTGCCAGAATACCCGGACCGTGATCGTCCCGGCCATGGTGTATTTGTAGGCGTTCGACAGCAGATTGTAAAGGAGCTGGCGGATGCGCTGCGGATCGACGCTCAGCCACGGCATTTCCCCGATTTCGGTCTTGAGTTCCAGCGCTTTGCGGGTCCGGATGACATCGCAGACGGCGATGACCTCGCGGACGAGCGCCGGCAGGTCGGTCGGTTCTTCGATGATGTCCAGCCTGCCGCTCTCCAGCTTGGAAAAATCCAGGATATCGTCCACGAGGCGGGCGAGCACTTTGCCGCTGGAACGGATGGCCGAAATACAGCGTTTGCGTTCTTCGGCATCGGAGATCCCCTCCTCCAGCAGTTCGGAAAAACCGACGATGGCATTGAGCGGTGTGCGGATGTCATGCGACACGGACGAGAAAAAGAGACCTTTCGCCTGGCTCGCCGTGCGCTCCGCCTTGAGTTTCGCCTCATAATCATGCGCCAGCATTTCCTTCCGGTGCATCTCATCCCGCTCTTCCTCAATGACGAAGACATGCAGAAGACAGCACCCGATGAGGCAGCCGATGGAATAAATCGGAAGGAACGGATCGGTGAGCTGGAGCAGGATCGCGGCCAGCATCGTGAGACCGAAGGCGAAGACCATCTTGTTGCGGTGACGGAGCGAACCGTCCGTATGCAGCAGCTTGAAGAGCGTCAATCCGGAACTGAACGCATTGAACGCGGCCAGCAGCAGAAGCGCGATCGGACGCACCGGACCGGCCGAATATCCTTGGGCATCGATGCGGAAATAATGGCCGGTGAAAACGTTTGCCGTGAGTGCGGCAATAAAGAACACCAGCAGGAACCACCGGGACCACAGCAGGAACTTGCGCGCCCACCCTTCCAATTCCAGATATTCGACGACACAGTGCGTCCAGGCGCAGACGGACAGCACCATCGACAGGAAGAAGATTACAGTGTCGATGTAGAGCAGCTGGCGACATTTCCATGCTGAAAGAAGCCCCCACAGGACATCCGACACGAAAAAGACCAGCAGAAAAACGAGAAAGCGCCTGAACACCCAGATCAGCGGATGGACATTGCCCTCCCGCCGGTTGAACAGCTGCCTCCAGTTGATGATCAGATGAACGACCAGCGCAATGAAGGAAATTGCCGAATAAAAATAGTATTGCATAATAATCCTCGAAGCAAGACCTTTTTTATTGCTTACAGCATTCGGTAATATAGCATATTCCAGTGTTTTTTTCAAGATGGAGAAAAATATAAGCTTGATAGGCCGGATAAGCCTGATAGGCTGGCGAAGGAACGGGACTCACGGCGGGGGATGACAGGATCATCCCCGGTTTTCACCCCGGCGCCACGGCGGAAAACATATCCATGAGCTTGTCGTAGGTCAGGGGTTTGAGCAGGATGCCGGAGAAAAGGTAGTTCCGGGCATCGCGGCGGTATTCGGTGTCGGCCGTCAAGGCAAAGACGGGAAGATCTTTGAAACGGGAATCGCCGCGGAGTTTCTCGATAAGTTCCATGCCGTTCATATTCGGCATCCAAAGGTCCGACAGGACGAAATCGTGCGGCTGCCCCGCCTTCTCGGCCGAATCAAGTTTTGCGAGCGCTTCCCCGCCGTCGCGGGCCTGATCGATCGAGGTGATGCCCGCTTTCTTCAGGAAGGCGGCCAGGACCGCCCGGTTGACGGGAGAATCGTCAACGATCAGCACACGCTCCGGCCGATTCGACGGCATGACAGCCGGTTTCGGCGCAGGTGCCGGAGCAGGTTCCTTTTTTTCCTCATAAACGGCGATGTCCGGAATGCGGATCCGGAAGGTCGAACCCTTCCCGACCTTGCTCTCGACCAGGAGTTCGCCGCCCATCGTCTCGACCAGACTGCGGCAGATGGAAAGGCCCAGACCCGTTCCGCCTGCCCGGTCGGCCGCATGGCTCGGATCCCGGACCTGGACGAACGGATCCATAATGCGCTTCAGCATGTCCGCCGGAATGCCGCAGCCGGTGTCGGAGACGGCAATGTCCAGCTTGGTTCCGACATAAGAAGCGGAAACGGTCACGGACCCCTTTTCCGTGAACTTGACCGCATTTCCGATCAGGTTGAAGAGGATCTGGCGGAAACGGTGTTCATCCAGCATGACTTTCGGCACGTCGGCCGTCCAGTTGACCAGTTCGATCCCCTTCCCTCCGGCCGCCAGCCGGAAGGAGGCGAAAACGTCATCCGTCAGTTTCGACAGCAAAACCGGCTCCGGATGGAGCGACATCTTCCCCGAATCCAGTTTCGCCAGGTCGAGCACATCGTTCACCAGCTGCAGCAGCGTGGTGCCGCTTTCGCGGATGGATTGGAGCGCCTCATCCCGCTCGCTCTGGGTCTTGACTCCGTTCTGCAGCAGTTCGGAATAGCCGAGGATCGCATTGAGCGGCGTCCGGATGTCGTGGCTCACGATGCTGAAGAACATGCTCCGCGACTTCTCGGCTGCACGGGCCCGCTCCAGCGCCGTCTCCAGCTCTTCCGCATGTTTCTCCGCCAGTTCATCCTGGATGACGAAGACATGGAAGAAGCAGTTGCCGATCAGACAGCCGAGCGAGGTCACCGGGGTAAGCGGCCAGATCACCTGCAGGATAACGGAAATCGCGATCGTGGCGCAGAACAGGAATACCATCATGCAGCGTCGGCGGACGGAACCATGACTGGCAAGCGCCTTCATGAACACGATGACCGACAGCAGGGCGATATAGGCCACCAGGAGGGCGAAAGAAAGAAAACGTCTGTTTCCCAGATAATAATGGCCCTGCACATCGAAATAGAACATGCAGTGGTTGAAGATATTGGCCGTCAGCAGCTCGATGTTTATCGCCAGCAGGGCCAATCCGGACACGGAGATGACCCATTCCTGCCATTTGCCGAGCGCCAGATAGGGAACGACAAAATACCCCCACATGACGACGAATGCGACCAGGGAAAGGAAAAAGAATATCGTATCGATATACAGGAGCCGGGTCCAGCCGAGCCCCGCCAGGAGCCCCCAGACCGCATCGGAAACATAATAGGTCAGGATGCCGAACAGGAAAGCGCGGTAGCGGACAGCCCGCACGGTAAGCGAAGTCCGCCCGCTGAGCAGGTTGAAATTGATGATCAGATGGATCAGAACTGCAGCTCCGGAGAATACGGAATACAAGTAGCCCTGCATGATGTCACCTGCCTTCGGCCGTTAAACTCCTGAGGATCCGTTTTTGCGGCCGGTAAATAGTTTCGTCTTTCGTTTTCATGTTGTCCTCATGACCAACAGCAACCCGGCTATAATCTAGCAGATAAATATCCAAAATACAAGCTTTTTTTGAAAAATACCCGGGATTTTGCGGTGCTTGACGGCGTTCAGGCGCCGATGATCAGGACGCTGCTCGCCGCCCCGCTGCCGTTTTCCCGAAAGGAGGTGTCTTCTTCCGGCAATTCGAAAATATTCTTTTTTCATGCTTGAAAATTCAGGAAGATGTTGTAAATTAAGGGGAATTTTGAGTTGTCACCCAAAACCATCGTAAACAATGGAGAACATGCGATGAATTACACACATGAAGTCGAGCAGATGTGCTGCGTGGCGAAAGGCCCGAAAAACGGACCCGCGCCGATCCCGCAGGAAGGAGCCTGGACACGGGCTAAGGAAGTCAAGGATATTTCCGGACTGACTCACGGAGTCGGCTGGTGCGCTCCCCAGCAGGGCGCCTGCAAACTGACCCTGAACGTCAAGAACGGCATCATCCAGGAAGCCCTGGTCGAAACCATCGGCTGCTCGGGCATGACCCACTCCGCCGCCATGGCCGCCGAGATCCTCCCCGGCAAGACCATCCTCGAAGCCCTGAACACCGACCTGGTCTGCGATGCGATCAACACCGCCATGCGCGAACTGTTCCTCCAGATCGTTTACGGCCGCACCCAGACCGCGTTCTCCGAAGGCGGACTGCCCATCGGCGCCGGCCTTGAAGACCTCAAACAGCTCCGTTCCATCACCGGAACCATGTACAGCACCGCCGAAAAAGGCGTCCGCTACCTCGAAATGGCCGAAGGTTATGTCACCGGTCTCGCCCTCGACAAAGAGAACAAGGTCATCGGTTATCAGTTCGTCAACCTCGGCAAAATGATGGAATTCGTCAACAAGTCCACTCCGAAAGAACTGGAAAAGATGTCCGTCAAGGAGTTCGTGGAGAAATTCCAGAAGACCTACGGACGTTTTGCCGACGCCGTCAAAGTCATCAACCCGCGCAAGGCATAAGGAGACGTCACCATGGCACTTTTTGAAAGCTACGAGCGCAGAATTGCTCAGGTCACCAAATTCTTGAAAGACAACGGCATTTCCTCGATCCAGGAAGCCGAAAAGATCACCAAGTCCAAAGGTCTGGACATCATTCAGCGCGTGCGCGATATTCAGCCGATCTGCTTCGAAAACGCCTGCTGGGCCTATCTGATCGGCGCGGCTGTCGCCATCAAACGCGGTCAGACCGAAGCCTCCGAGATCGCCAAGACCCTCGGCGAAGGCCTCCAGAGCTTCTGCATCCCCGGTTCCGTGGCGGATGACCGCAAAGTCGGTCTCGGACACGGCAACCTCGCCAGCATGCTGCTGCAGGAAACCACCCAGTGCTTCGCGTTCTGCGCCGGCCATGAATCCTTCGCCGCCGCGGAAGGCGCGATCGGTCTGGCCAAATCCGCCAACAAGGTCCGCAAGAATCCGCTCCGCGTGATCCTGAACGGCCTCGGCAAGGACGCCGCGCAGATCATCTCCCGCATCAACGGCTTCACCTACGTCCAGACCCAGTTCGACTATTTCACGAACGAACTCAAGGTCGTCCGCGAGATCCGCTACTCC
>SUWI01000286.1 GCA_015061565.1 Lentisphaerota bacterium | reverse complement strand
ATCTTTTTT
The DNA here is from genome assembly GCA_015061565.1 of Lentisphaerota bacterium. Classification (GTDB taxonomy): domain Bacteria; phylum Verrucomicrobiota; class Lentisphaeria; order Victivallales; family UBA1829; genus SIG94. The sequence continues at coordinate 5,693 of SUWI01000286.1, read as the reverse complement.
CCTTATATTATGGTTGAAAACGTGATACATCGCACGCTGGATGTATCCGGCTATAATCTCCTGTGCTTTCCGCATTTGTTCATGCACCCGGTCCATGAATTGACGCAGACGCGACCCGATCAGTTCATCCGGAGGCGGTGGTAAAACCGGTGCTTTCCAGTGCGGAATCGGCGGGACCACACCGCCCGAAATATCCATGACCAGCTTGCGTTCCGTGGGGATTTTGACCAGACGGTCTTTGAAAAATTCTTTCTCCGGAACATGGAGCGCCAAATCTTTACGACCGCGCGAACACGCTACATAAAACGCCTGGCCGGACATCTTCTCCGCCGCGACCACCACGTTTTTTGAGGTCATTCCCTGCGAGGAATGCGACGTTATCACCCAGCCGTATTTGAATCCGCGGAAGTTCTCAGGCAGCCGGACCGCCCGCAATTCCTTCCGGTTATGGTCCAGCAAGATAAACTCATTCGGATTGCCCGTTGCAACCGCCAGACTGCCGTTATTGATTTTGTATTCTGGCGTTTTTAAGTTCACCGTCAGGCGCACAACATCCCCTTTGGCAATCGCCAATTCGCGAGCTTCACCCACATCCAGACGGTCCTTGAATTGCCTCGGATTCACGTATTGCCCGTTGGAGAGCAGCAGTTTTTTCCCTTCGATTGCCTTGACTTCGAACATCTCTCCGGCATTGCCGAGTTCCTTGATTTTGGAGGTCAAAAAGACCCGCATACCCGGTTTATAATGCTCCACTTCCGCGATTTTTTCAGCAGTCCAGCTCCACGACCGGAACGCCTCAACTTGCAGTTCGGACCCGGCATCCAAAGCTCCTTTCGACTTCATTTTCTCGCGGATTTTCTCGGTCAAAAGTTCGCATTCCCGATTGGTCGGCGAGACTGCAATACAGTCCAGAGGACGCTTCCCATCCTCGGTCAGACGCAGGAAACTGTCCGCAGCGGCGTCCAGATATTGCCCCTGATTTTCATGGATAAAGCCATGTGAATCCAGCTGATCGAACGCGCCGCCGACGTCGCCGTCCGACGCCATAAGAATACCCTGCCGGTATTCCTCATCCTGCTGACGGTGGATTTCAGTGAGGACCGTTTTGTCGATTTCCGAGTATTTCTCCAGCAGCCGGAAGAAGTCTCCGGCCTCCACCGAACTGTGCTGTCTTTCATCGCCAACGAACAAAATCCGGTAATTATGCTGCAAAGCCAGCTGCATCATATCATGACCTTGCCGGACCGAATTCAGACCGGATTCATCCACGATCAGATACGAGCCATCGGGCGGCAAATGCTTCGGATCGATCAAAAATTTTGCCACAGTCTGAGCCGATCCGAACCCCTCGGACCGCAGCACATCCACTGCTGAATTGGTCGGAGCGATCAGATGAATGTTCTCCACGCCGCCGTGTTTCAGGCATTTGCACAGCTCCTGCAGCGTCGAAGTTTTGCCAGCTCCGGCGACTCCCCGGAAGATCTGGAACTTGCTTTTGCTGCCCAGAATATCCTCGATTACCGACTTCTGAGCCGAATGGTCAAAGGTGTCCTGCGACTCCGAAAACGGCACGTATCCGGACTTCAAAGGGGTCTCAAAATCCTTCAGCAAACTGGCCAGTTTCAGGATCTCCGCTTCATGATTCAGATGGTCGCGGGTGGTCAGATACGGGTTCGCGGAAGGATCGCCCAGGTTGACCAGTTCGGTCAGCGACGCGACATCTTTTTTCAGTTCTTCCAGCTTTAATTTGCCGAGATTCTGATTCAAAACTTCCGCCAGAAGCTTGTCTTCAGTGATCACACTTTCGCGTTCGAACAACTGCGCAGCGACCTTCTGGACTGCCGCCAGACGTTTCTCATCCGAGAGCCACGGCATACACATCGCACCGTAGTCCAACGCCTGCGAAACCATCTTTTTGAAATGCGCTTTCTCCTCTTCGGAGAACAGCGAAAGCTTGTAATCCCGGACTTGGGCATTGGTCCGAGTGAGCATCTTCCGGTTGCGTGTCAGCAGCGTCAACTGACCCACTTCATCAATCGTTGGCTGCCGTCCATGCGTCTCCACAAAGCGTTCGATCGCCTTGTCGATCTGGTCCCGGCGCCGGGAGCAGCGCTTCAAAATTTCTTCCGAAACACCCTTGATTTCGAACCCGACCAGCTCCCCTTTATCGCGGTATTTCTTCTCCAGATCGTAACCCAGAAGACCGCATTCTTCGGCCAGTTTGTTCAGGTAAACCTTGCTGGCATAGCGGATCGCACGCACCATTTCACGGCTCTGTAAAGCCTTGTATTTTCCATTACTGTCGCGCGTTACATTGACGATCACGTTATGCGTATGGAGCTGCGGATCCAGCATCCGGCTGGAGTTGTGATGATACTCTGCATAGATGAAATTGCCCGTAAATTCGATGTTGTCCGTGTTCGCATTGATGCCCGAACGGAGCCGCACGGAAGCGAACCGTTCCATCTCTTTCATCGCCAGCTGGACCGCCCTCTGATGCGCCTTTTCCAGACGCCCGTCGAACAGCGACATGATCGAAACCGACTTCTGTGCCGAACACTGAAAGTCATAGAAACGGACCGAATTTTCGACATTACGGGCAGTCAACTTCTTCCCGGAAACAGGATTGATATTTTGCTGGAACGCGGAAAAAACCGACTGTTCAACGGTCTTGTTTGAGAGTCCGAAATCCTCTGCCAGAGAGCCGTGCCAGACCCCTTTGACCACTTCGTGTTCGGAATAATAATCGTTGCAGGAAAGGTGCTGCCGATAGAAATCCGCCCCTTTTCCTCTGGTCGCTTTGATCCGTGCACAGGTAAACATTTCCACTCCTGACGAGTTACGTTGTTTACCTCTGCTTGAAGGAAGCAGGCGAATACTAAATGTATCAAAATTCAATATAATCCTGAAAATCGGTTTGTCAAGTCCGAAAATGAAAATTTTCGAAATCCTTCCGATAATGGAAGACGCTCTTACCCTAAGCACCGCTTCGGTATAGATAAAAAATAGATTTTAAATAGATAAATTATCTGGATTATAAACGCCATGAGACAGATAAAAAATTCCTTAAATATTCGTTTTTTATCTGTTGACATTGCAGAAAATCGAGGCTATATTTCCGGGCAATGCAATTTGAACGATCGAGAGGAAGAAGGACGATGAAAGCAAAACGGAAGATCCCGAAATCGCCGGGCCCGCGCAGTCCGAAACTGGCAGCGCTGGAAACGGAAATCATGGAGCAGCACTTGCAGGGAAAGAAGATCGCGGCGATCCAGAAATGGCTCAAGACCGAGAAAAAAATTTCCATCGCGTATTCGAATCTTTACAACTTCATCCATCGTCGTGCGCAAAAATTTTCCGAGACATCCGGCACCGCGGTGATCCTTCACTTCATGCGCCTGAAACCGGAGATCCGGGAAGAGGTCCTGCAAATCCTCCTGATGCTGATGAACAAGGAATCCAATATCCCGCCCCAGAAATCAATCCGGAAGAATGAGCAAGTCGCCCCGGCGCCGGCCGCAAAACCAGCCTTGGAAGATTACATGAAAATCCAGCCGGGCGATTCTCCCGCAATCATCCGACTGAAGAAACTCGCCACAATCGACAGCACCGAACTGGAACAGTTCGAAGAAGAAATGAAAGCAGAAAAGAAACGTTGAATGGATAGCCTGCATTTTCGGCATTCCTGCTACTGATACAGCCTCACTGGCGCCGTTTTGACAAGAGCTTCAACTCGTTTTGATCCGATACTGTTTCCCATTTTTACGTTTCAAGGACATACTGGGGATACATTCAAATCGTGGTGCTTGGACCGGCGCCGCAGACAGAACGTTTTTGTTTTTTTTATGGAAAGTCTGTTCCCCGGCCATTTTACGCGACTACCGACAAGCCGGCCGACAGTCGCGAAAAAAGACCGGAATTATGATCTTTTCAGTGAAAAGATAAAAATTTGCCAATCGCGGCATCTGAGTAGGCACTACGCTTGCAATGTTTTTCTGTCATTTTCCTAGATGGAAATTGGAACAAATCAAGAAACAACTCTGAACGAAAAATGGAAAAGTCATGTATAGAACGCCAACCAACTGCACTTACTGAAAAATCCTTGAGATACAGAAAAGCGGATAATTGATGTCCCGGAAAATGAGCAGCATATAATGAAATTAATCGAAGAGAAAATCAAAAACTTTTGAAATTATCTCTTATGATCAATCACATTTTCTAACTGTGCAGAAACATCAAAAAAACTATCTGCGTCAAGAGATTCCTTACCCAATCGAGTAAGATTTCGTTCAATCATAAAACGAATAGACGCTTGTGTAAGTTTTACAGTATCTCCTTTCGGCGCAAGATAAACTTTGATCCCTTTTTTACGGATGTTTTCCACAAGTTTTTCATAATTTCTCATCTCATCACCATCTCCTATCTAATGGGTTCTGGAGTTCCAAAACAAGTCACATTATGACGTTGCCCTTTTTTATACGGGAATTTATGATACGTTGCATGACATAGAAAATGCTCTCTTTCTATTGTTGAGTGAACATGAACAGTATCTGTTTTTTCCTCGCAAGTAAAAAAATTGGCAATAGCTTTGTTAAGCGCAGTATCTGCATTACGCATATAGTTTTCATCACGCAACTTTGCCCGTGCCTCCTGCGTATACACGCTCGGTATATATTCTTCATCATATACTGATTTACCCATACTGTATTTGAAATAATGCCATGGGGACGAATCACTACTATTCCAAGCTATAAAATATTTGACTATGTCTTCTGGTTCTGTGTTGTGGTATTCTTTTGAGATTTTATCCACATCAAAATCTTCAGACATAACTTTTTGAATAAATTTTTCCGGATTGCCGAGTCTGGTATAAATGCTAAATAATTCAGCGATTTTTTCTTCTCGCTCATCCAACTCTGCGGGCGCAAAAGCATCTCCATCCATAGGATTAACCCAACTACAAGCATCAATGGCTTGTTTTTTAGAATGGAAATGCCAAATTTCATGCAGAAGTATTTGTTCAATGTAATCTTGAGCAATTCGCAGTGGAATATCTTTATCAAAATCACTAACTGATCTATCAACTAATAAATACCATTCATCTTCATTTGGTATAAGCAGCATCTGAGCATCAACTAAATCAGCATTCCACAGTACATGAATTGATGCTTTAGCATTTTTCAGGATTTCTTCAACAGAAATACCATCCTTCCCGTATTCTTGCAGGAAAGTTTCAACTTCCTGCAAAGTCCCATCTGCCTTTGAATTAACCAAGTCCTGTAATGACAATTTGCAACCCATTTTATTCCTAGACTCCTTCAAAAATTCAGGTCTATCATCCAGCAAAAATTAACATTTTCACAGTTTTCAGCATAATTTAAAGCCATTTTTCAAAAAAATCAAGCTTCATATGAAAAGAAATCAGGTTTTTTCGTTTTTTCCCGGTCAGTCCGATGTAACGCCCTTTGACGCCATCAGCGGAATAAGTGTAATTGAGCGTGCGATTGCCCAGAGTTTCTCCGGGCAGGTTGAAATTTGCATCGTAAGTGAAAGTCCGGACTCCCGTAGCATCGCTGACCGAAGCCAGATCGCCCATGCGGTTGTAGGTGCGTTCGATGTCCGGTGTGGCATCGGAATAATCGGCTTTCAACAGTTCGCCGGTGGCGCTGTCATAGGTGTAGGCGGTGGTGCTT
>SUWI01000285.1 GCA_015061565.1 Lentisphaerota bacterium | reverse complement strand
AGCCGGAGAAAAAATGAGAATGGTTCTGCGCTTCTTTTCCACAAACCGTTTTACGGGAATCCTGTCCGGAACCGTTGTGACATCGGTTGTCCAGTCATCCAGTGTAACCACCGTCATGATCATCGGCTTCATCAACGCAGGGCTTCTGACTCTTCCGCAATCCATCGGGATCATTTTCGGGGCCAATATCGGGACGACCATTACAGCGCAGCTGGTGGCTTTCAAGATCGGCACAATCATAATGCCCTCCATCATTCTGGGGCTGGGATTGAGTTTTTTCAAAAATGAAAAAATGAAACAGCTGGGAGAAACGATCCTCGGCATAGGTTTGCTGTTCTTCGGCATGGAAATCATGGGGACCGAATTGAAAAAGCTGGCGGCACATCCGACATTTGTTTCCGCCTTCCGGATGTTCGAATGTGCGCCGGGAGCCGATGGAACTATTCCGTTCGGTTCCCTTTTCGGAGCAATCGGCATCGGAATGGTCGCCACGATGATCGTCCAAAGCAGTTCTGCTTGTATCGGCATCGTCATAGCGCTCAGTGCAAGCGGCGTTATGGATCTTAATACCGCTGTCGGAATCCTGCTTGGGACCAATATCGGGACAACAGTCACCGCTCAACTGGCGGCCCTGACCGCAAACCGGGTGGCACGGCAAGCTGCACTGGCGCATACGTTGTTCAATACCATCGGCGTATTGATCGCAGTTGTTTCCTTCCTGATTCCATGGGGAGGAGAACCGGCTTTTTTTCACCTGATCCGGACGATCTCCGGCAACGGATCGCTGCAGCGTCAGATCGCCAATGCGCATACCATTTTCAATATTGCCACAACGCTGCTGCTTGTCCCGTTCATTTCCGTTTTGGCAAAAATCTGCGAGCTCCTCATCCCCTTGAAAGCTGACATCGTCAAATACGTCAAATTGGAACCGCATCTCTTGAATACGCCTTCGATCGCTTTGTCACAAACCGCAGCAGAACTGAGAAAAATGCTGAAACGGGCATGGAAGATGGCAGACATTGCTTTGAATATTTATGCCCGCAACGATGAACGCAATCAGATGCGGGTCAAGACACTGCCGCAAAGAGAAAATGAGATTGATGCCCGTCAGAACGATATTGCCAATTATCTGACAGCGCTCATGCTGAAACCTTTGACTCCGCGTGAAAGCCGACAGATTCCCATACTGCTTCACTGTTCCAACGATGCCGAAAAGATCGGAGATTATGCCATGGAACTCAGCGGCCTGATGGAGCGGATCAGATCGGAGGAAATCCGGTTCAGCGAATCTGCGGAAAAGGAATTGGATGAGTTGCACGGAAAACTGAAAATTCTTGCGGAGAATGCAGTCGATCTTTTGAAAGATAATCATGTGCAGGATCCGCAAACAGCCACTGCGGCCCATGTTGAAATGCGGAATCTGCTGGAAACGGTTGAACTTGCGCATATGAATCGGCTTTACAGCGGGAAATGCATCATCAAAAACGGGGTTCTCTTCATGGAACTGATGGAAAAAATCCGCAAAATTGAAAGACATATTTTCAATATCACGGAACGTGCAGGAAATTTCTATGGCAAACTGCCGGATATCGATTGAAAAGACGAGATCGGGGTGATATAATACCGCATACGGGGGAAATTATGGTAAAAAGAACGATTTTAATCATTGACGACGAAGAGCCTATCAGAGATTTACTGAAGCTGACTTTGCAGTCAGCGGGCTTCGAGTCCATTCTGGAAGCGTCGGACGGAGAGGAGGGACTTGCGCTTGCCAGGCGATCCCGACCGGATCTCATTCTGCTGGATCTCATGCTTCCCGGAATGGACGGACTGAGTGTCTGCCGCCAGTTGAAATCTTCACCGGATACACAGCAAATTCCCATCATCATGCTGACCGCCAAAAGCGATGAAACGGATATCGTGGTCGGTCTGGAAATGGGCGCAAACGACTACATGACCAAACCGTTCAGCCGAAAAATCCTGACGGCGAGGATCCGTACACAGTTTCGTATTGCGGAGCAGCAGGAACAATCTTCGGTGCTTCAGGTTTCCGGATTGAGTATTGACCGGGAGCGGCATTTGGCATCTGTCTTCGGAGAAAACATAGTTTTGACATTCAGTGAATTTGAGATCCTTGCCCTTCTGGCAGCACATCCCGGACGTGTCTTTACCCGCGGACAGATCATTCGCCGGGTCAAGGGTGAAGATTATCCGGTCACGGATCGGGCCGTGGATGTGCAATTCGTCAATTTGCGGAAAAAACTTGGCGAATGGGGAACCTTGCATATTGAAACAATTCGCGGAATCGGATATCGTCTTGCGCCGGAGGAGCCGGTCCGATGAAAGGGAAGCCTTTTTCCAATTCCGGCAAGTTCAAAGAGCTTGTTCTGGTCCGTCTTCCTCTGCTTCTTATGCTGGCAATGAATCTTCTTCTGATTGCCGCATGGTGGGGAGAGCACCATTTCATGAAAACTCTTGACCATGAAATTATGGATGGATTGGCTCAGAAAGTCAATCTGACTGCTTCCATTATCCGGGAAAAGCTTTTATCCGGTCACATTGATTCCGCTGTGGATTTCTGCCGCCGTTTCGACAACCGCATTTTCCGGATTACCCTGATCGCTCCGCATGGAACTGTGCTTGCAGATACCACGCCGGGTCATCTTGCGTTCGACAATCATGCCGGGCGCAGTGAATTCAGGGAGGCTCAAAACGGAAAAACCGGTTTTTCCAGAAGATACAGCGAAACCCGCAAAGAACAGATGGTTTATTACGCCGTTCCGGTACATACCTCGCAGGGGTTATTCGTGATCCGTTTTGCAAAGGAAGATCTTCCCTATATGAAGATATTTCCATGGATCACCGCGGGAATCATCCTGTTGCTCGTTATATCGAACGTGCTTCTCGGCTGGCTGCAGTTTTATCTGTTGAAAAAAATCTATCTGCCGCTGGTTGAAGTCGGGCGCTGTGCCGATCGTATTCTGGATGGGAAAACCGAAAAACGCATACCTGTTCCGGACAGCGGGCCGGTCAAACAGCTTGCGGAAATGCTTTCCGGAATGACAGAGCGGCTGAAAAAGCAGCTTTCCGAAATGAAAAAAATCGAATCGTTCCGAAGTGATTTCATTGCCAATGTTTCCCATGAAGTGAAGACCCCGCTGACCTGTATCATAGGTGCAGTTGAGACCATTCAGGAGGAACGCGACCTTCCCCGGGAACAATACGAGCGGCTGCTGAACATACTGAAAGAACAATCCGGGAGGCTGGATGCTCTGGTCAAAGACATCCTGAGCCTTGCTGCACTCGAAAACGATCCGGAACGGCAACGGCTTGAGTTTCTGCCCGTCGATTTGCAGGAAATCCTGAAATCAAACGTGCAAATGCACAGGCAGGAAGCCGAACGTCATGGCATTGAAATCAAGTTCAACGACAGTGAGCCGATTTCTGTATTGGGCGATGCCCAGCTTTTGAAACAGGCCCTCGCCAATCTGGTCGACAATGCAATCAAGTACAGCGGAAGTCCGGATATCGAATTATCTCTTTCCCGGAAGGATGATTTCGCTTTGATTTCGGTAACGGATCACGGATGCGGAATCCCGGAGGAAAATCAGAAGCGGATCTTCGAGCGTTTTTATCGTGTTCATAAGGAACGAAGCCGGGCACTGGGTGGAACCGGACTCGGTCTTGCGATTGTGAAGCATATCGCACAGCTTCATGGAGGACGTGCCGTCCTCAATTCCGCATCAGGGAAAGGATGTTGTTTTCAGATATGGCTGCCAATTCCATCTGAAGGAACAGATTGTTTTTCATGAAAAAATGCTCACTGTTGCCATTTGCGTCTCAACGGTGTTGTTGCGACATTTGGCGCGGCAGTGGGCGTGTCGGGCGGGGGAAGGGCTGTCGCGGCCCGGAACGCGCCTGTTTTCGGAGAGGACTTCGGTTGCCCGTTAGCCCATCATGGACACCATTTGCAGAGATACTTTCCGAAACCGATTTTCGGTAACCATTTTACGGTAAAGTGCGAAAATGGCGACCTGACCTTTTGCCGTTTTTGAGGCTGGGTTTCCAAAATAGAGAACATTTTTGGAGAGGACTTGGAGACTCAAAGAGGTCAGGTCGATAAATCGGGGGACCGGGAAAACAGAGATTTTTGGCATATTTTGCCGTGTGTTTCTGCAATCCGTTCATCTCTAACGCTTAACAAAAATTTCTGGTATAAAGGACTCAGGTCCTCTCCAAATAGAGAATTTCGGGAGAATCTATGCGAAACACACCCTTTCGGCGGGAGAATGGCGGTTTCTCTCCGGTCTCTGCCGGGCGGGACATGACGCTGTAAAACCTTGCAATTCAGCCACGAACGGGTTTAAAACAAAAAATCCAGTCATAGAGGACTGGAAAAGAGAGAACAAAAAAAATGGTCGGGGCGACTGGATTCGAACCAGCGACCTCTACGTCCCGAACGTAGCGCTCCAACCAGACTGAGCTACGCCCCGATCTTCAAAACGTCTATTAATATACCCCGATTTTTGTTTTTTTCAAGCCGGATTTTGATTTTTTTCGGAAAATATCCGGAAATCGGTATTGCGATGGCATCGCGTCAGTGGAACCGGGTAAGACGCCGCTTGAAACTTGCCGCTTATTTTTTCGGCCAGCCGCAGCCGGTCTGTTCGCGGAACCGGACCTTGCCGATATCCAGCACGAAATCATTTTCGATGGACCGGCGGTACTGTTCCAGTTTTTCCCAGGCCTGACGGAAAGCCTTTTTCGATTCGGGCGTTTTCTCCGCCGCCATTCTCAGCTGGGCCCGGCGGCATTCCACGGTCAATTCCGCCTCGTGCAGCCCTTTGGCGAGGAATTCCACCCGTGCGGCGGACAACGGATCTGCCGCCGCGGCTTTCCGGGCTTTATCCAGCTGCTTTTTCGCCGCGGCGAGCACTCCCTTGGTCATGAAATCGGCGCCGACCGCGATGAAGTTCTTGAATCCGCCGCCGGGACCGGCCGCGGTGCGGTTGCGTTTTTTCCATTCATCGAACTCTTTTTCCGTGACCGAGTTCGAGCGATCCTCCCAGATTCTGAAGTATGCCTCGACCTCCCTGGCAGCAGGTCCGAAACAGCTGTAGAAATCTTTGAGGATCTCATTGCCCTGCCGGGCGGGATCGCTGTGCATCCGGAGCACGGTGTAAAGGGTCGGCGCCTGACTCGACCAGGCCCCGAACAGGGAATCGATCGCCGAAGAGGTCATGCCGTTCCTGTAGGCGAAATTGAAATCGTCGGCAAACCGCCGGGCGTAGAAGACCGGCAGGTTCGCTCCGGCATGGAGCAGATTGGGCCGGAAATGCTGCAGTACTCCGGCGTTCCGCCAGCCCATCCATTCCTTACGGAAATCCCGGCTCATCTTTTCGGTATACGGGAAGAACAGCAGCGCCGTGTTCATGATGATGATCCCGGCGTTGAGTTTGACTTCCGTGGGCGGTTTCCGGTAGTTGGCGTAAGCGAAGCCGATGACCGGGACGCCGGGATGTTTTTTCGCGGCTTCCTTCTGGACCGCCAGAATATAGCGGGCGTAACGGTCGGTGAGCGAAGGAATGTCCTCCTGCGTGACGCCGTCTTCGCCCCAGCTGGCTTTCGCGAGCGCCCAGCGTTCCTTGAACGTGATCACCTTGCCTTTGCCCCAGTAGGAGGATTTGGCGAACCGCGGATCTTTCTGGTCCCAGGCCC
>SUWI01000284.1 GCA_015061565.1 Lentisphaerota bacterium | reverse complement strand
CCATTTACCGGGACAGACACGGCCGGATCACGGGCAGCGCCACCGATTACGGCGACCGCATCACCTACCGGGACCGCGCCGGAAAGATCACCGGGTATGCCGTGCAGGAGGGGAGCCGGACGATCTACCGGGATGCGGCGGATCAGCCCAAAGGATCACTCTCCGACACGGAGGACAAAGATCTCCGGCGGGATGGATTCTACCGTATCCAGCCGGTAAAAGCAGACCCTCGCCGCAGACCGTAACAAACCTTCAGGCGATCAGAGCCTGGCGGCATCCGGGACCCAGGTCTGGCCGTTGTACAAAACATTTCCCTGAATAGGATAATCTTTCCACCGGATGGATTCCACGTGCATGTCAGTGCGCATGAAATTCCCTTTTCCGTTATGCCGGGGCGGAACGATCTTGTATTTGCCGTCCAGCGTGGAGGAATAAGTGCCGCAGCGGTAATCGGTATTGCCCCAGCCGGAGCTGTCCGCCAGATAGACGGTCCGGGACGGCCGGATGATTTGCCGCAGGCAGTAGGTCGTGGTTCCGCTGAAACCGTTGAAAAGGCGGTTGAACGCGTATGACAGATACACCGTATTGTCCTTAGTGGGGAAACAGGGATACATGGGGACATCGTTGGTGTTGAAACAGCGGGAAGCATCCGGCATGGAAGGACATGCCAGTTTGTTCAGGCGGATCTCCCCGGAGTCCGTTTTGTAGCAGCCGCCCCAGAATTCCTCGTCATAACTCCATTTCAGATAACTGGAAAGCGTACAGGTGGTCCGCTGGAACCAGAACCACGGTTTCGATGCGGAATTGCCGACGTTGGCGTAATGGTAAGGGAAATACTCCCGGTTGTCGCCCAGATACATCGTGACATATTTTCCGATGGAGGATAAATTGTTGATGCAGCTGATGGTATGGGCGGACTGTTTGGCGCGGTTCAGTGCGGGCAGCAGGAGTCCCGCCAGGATCGCGATGATCGCAATCACGACGAGGAGCTCTATCAGCGTAAAACGACAAACCCGTCCGAAAGCTGAATGATGAGCGATGAAAGAAGAAAAACGATTCATGATCAGTTCCCTTTCTGCAGTTTTCTGCGCGGTTGAAAAATCATTTCATCACGGAAGTTTTTCCAGTTTGACGCCCCAGAGCCGGCTCCAGGCGCGGGCCGGCTGGTTCGGGATGGCGATCAGCAGCGCATACCAGCCGTCCGCGGGGATCGTGAAGGTCTGCCGGATCGGCAGCACGCCGGGGGCGGCATGGCAGGTGAAACCGAAAATCTCCGGCGTGCGGAATCTCTGTTTGCGCAGCCTGGCGATGTCGTTCAGCGAGTCGGGATCGAATTCCGGGATCTGGTAGAAGGCGAAATTCATGGGCATGCCGGTGCGGCACGAGGCCGAAAAACGGTAGGTGCCGGCCGTGAGTTTCACATAGGTGCGGATCTCCGGATATTTCCCGGTCCCGATCCCGAGGTGATTGTAAGCGGCTTTCGAGGGCACGATCTTCCAGAGGCTCTTGTATTCATCGGTCTGGATCCCGCCGACCTGTTCGTAGAAATACCAGTTTTCAAGCTGCGGATGAGCGCCGGGGACGGCCGGATCGCCGGGCCGGTATTTCTTGAAATTGCCGTTTTTCAGCAGATTCGGAGCAGGTTTGCCGATCAGCTGGTTCAGCCTCAGGGAGATCTGGAACATGTCGGGAAACTCTTTCTTTTTGGCTTCCCAGAACTTGATCCGGTCGCGCCGTTTCATGTTTTTGCATTCGCGGTCTTCCAGATTTTTCAGCGCGGCTTCGACGGAATCATACACATAGGCGCGGACCACATCGCCGAAATTGTAATAGATACGGTCGACGCGCGGTTTCGCATCCGGACGGGTCCGGATATGGATATAGCGGTAATTGCCGAGCTGGTCTTTGCTGATGACGTCCTTCCACATCCGATTGAATTTTTTGTCCAGTTCGGCGGCCTGTCCGCTCAGCTTGTGAATTTCCGCGAGGCTCAGCTGTTTGTCTTCGCGGAGACGTTCCGAAATGAGGTAGCGGTCGGCCAGACAGCGGATGTAATCGAAGTAATTGATCACGACCTGGAGCCGGCGTTTCTGGATCTCGGTCTTTTCGGCGTCGGCGGCTTTTTTCAGCAGGGCTTCCATCCTGGCGGTATCGCCCTGGTCAAGCCCGACAAAACTGCCGATATTGTAGGATGCATTGGAAAGCTTCCGCTGCTGCATCCGCTCCTTCCGCCGGGAATCGACCTGTTCCCAGATATCGTAATACTGTTTGACGAACGGCGCGGCGGCCGGGCCGAACGCCTTGGTGCAGTATTCCATCATAGCCTGGTCGACGTCGGTGCCGAGATTCCAGAGAAGACGGCCGAGGACATACTGTTTCGGACCGTTGGCCGCGTGGATCATGTAGACTTCGCCGAAATATTCGCGCATGCCGATATCATGCAGATGGCGGAGTTTCTTCGCGAGGCGTTTCGGATAATGGGGCGGCAGCGGATGCCGGTAGTCCAGATGATGGTCCCATAGACCCATCTGCTTGAGGCCCTTCCTGGCGAATTCTTCGAATGATGCCGGGATGGATTTTGGCATGGGACGGAACATTCGAGGTGCTGTCGTGATACAGCAGGATGATGGTCTTGACGTTCGGCTCTTTCTGCCGGGCGAGGTCCAGCACTTTTTCATAGAACCGGAAGAACCGGTTGGAATAATTGCTTTTGGTCACGCCGCCGGGCTCATCCAGGGCTTTGCACAGATCGCATTCGCAGATGTGCCCGCCGCCGTCGTTGACCGCGAGACTCGCGCCGTCGCCCGCGGCATAAGGAGATCTTTTCAGCAGATGCTCGGCGCAGACCCGCTGAACGTCGGGATTGCCCAAACAAGGCGACCAGTCGCACAGCTGTTTCGGCGGTTTGGTATAGCGTTTGCCTTTGACGAGCGGGAAATATTCCGGATGGGTCTTGCCGTATTTGGCGGGATCGATCACCCGGCCGAGGGCATGCCAGGAGATATTGCGTCCGCTTTCGCCCATCGCCATGCGCTGGATCTCCTTGCCGATCACGCGGTTCATGGTCCAGCGCCGGGTGTTGAACGAGGGGATCTCCCTGATGTCGATCTTCGCGGGCATCTGCCATTTCGACCGGTCGGGGATCACCAGGCCGTCCTCGCCGAGACCGACGATGTCAAAACCGATCTGCGTGCGCAGGAACCAGTTGCCCGGATAGGGATAGCCCCACGGGTCGCGGCTCATCAGCAGGCAGACGTTCTTTTTGCCCTTGAACGTGACGGGATAGCGGATGATGAAACTGTCCTTCGGCTGACCTTGGAGGATTTTGGCATATTCACCGCCGGCGGCAGTTTCGCTGGTGAGCACGAACACGGTTTCGGCATCCGCCTGTTCGAACGGGACGATCCTGACCGGACGGCGGAGACACTGGGACAGGCGTTTGGCGAAGAGTTCCAGCACGGCTTGGCCGCGGCAGTCCCGGTACATTCTCGGTTCGTCCGGATTCGGCAGGAATGCGGCCTGGAACTGTTCCGCTGCCGAGATCAGCATTCCTCCGGCCAGGAGGACTGCGGCGGCAAGTTTGCTCATTTTCATGATTCTGCTCCTATTTTCATCTATGAAATTTCCGATTATCTCACGGGAGTTTTTCCAGCTTCACGCCCCACAGGCGGCACCAGGCATTCTTCGGCTGTTCCTTCATGTAGATCAGGAGGACATACCAGGAATCGGCGGGAACGGTGATGACCTGCTTGACGGGGAGTTCGCCGGGCGCGGGCTTGCAGGAAAAATGGACCAGTTCCGGAGTGCGGAACCGCTGTTTCCGGAGCCGGTCGAGATCTTTCAGCGCGGCCGGATCGAACTCGGGGATCTGATAGAGCTTGAAATTGATCGGGATCCGCGTGGACCGGCAGCGTGCGGAGAACCGGTAAACCCCGGCAGGCAGATAAACATACTGCCGGATCTCGGGATATTTCCCCTCGCCGATGCCCAGATGGTTGGAAGACGCTTTCGACGGGACGATCTTCCAGCGGCTCTTGTATTCTTCGGACTGGATGCTGCCGATCTGCTCATAGAACAGCCAGTTTTCGAGCTGCGGGTGAGCACCGGGAACATCCGGATCGCCGGGCTTGTACTGCTTGAAATTGCCGTTCTTCAGCATGTTCTGCGCGGGCTTGCCGGAAATTTCGTTCAGCCGCAGGGCGATCTGGGTCATGCCGGGACATTCTTTTCTCATCTTTTCCCAGAAGGCGGCCTTTTCCCGGCGTTTCATGCCTTTGCACTCGCGGTCTTCCAGATTCTTGAGCGCGGCTTCGACCGATTCATACAGATAGGCGGACACCACGTCCCCGTAATTGTAGAAGATCCGGTTCATGCGGGGCTTTTTCGTCTTGTCGCGGGGGACCGCCGCATAGCGGTAGATGCAGGCGTTGTCCCGGCTGACGACCTCGTTCCACATCCGCTGGAACTTTTTGCCGAGCTCGTCCGCACGGCCGGAAAGTTCGCCGATCTGACGGATGGTCAGGGAAGTATCATTGCGCAGACGTTCGGAGATGAGATAACGGTCCGCCATGCAGCGGATGTATTCGAAGTAAGTGGAAACGATCTTGAGCCGGCGGCGTTCGATGTCGGTCATTTTCGAGGATTCCGCCTTCTTCAGCAGGTCCGCCATTTTATCGGTATCGCCCTGTTCGAGTCCGCAGAACGCACTGATATGGAAGGGAGGGTACCACGGCCGCTGGCGGGATCCGGCACGAACCGTTCCTTCCGGCACGTCCTGAGCCGCTGGTTTCGTTTCGGTGCGCTGGCGCATCCGGTCGTCGACCTGTTCCCAGCAGTCGTAATAGGCCTTGACGAAAGGACCGGCTTCCGGGCCGAACGCCTTGGCGCAGTATTCATCCATCACGGCATCGACATCGGAATCGATGTTCCAGAGCAGACGTCCCAGCACATACTGTTTCGGTCCGTTGGCGGCGTGGATCATGTAAACCTCGCCGAAATATTCGCGCATGCCGATCTTATGCAGATGGCGCAGGTTCGCGGCCAGCCGTTTCACATAATGCGGGATCAGCGGATAATGATAATCCAGGTGATGGTCCCAGAGTCCCATCTGTTTCAGGCCGTGCGCGGCAAAATTGTCGAAATTGGTCGGATTGGTGCCCATGCCGATGAGACCGGGATGGATCTTCGCATGGCTCGGCACCTTTTTAGTCGCGCTCTGATACAGCAGGATGATCGCTTTGGCGTCCGGATCCTTCTGCCGCGCCAGCTCCAGGACTTTGGCATAAAAACGGAAAAACCGGTTGGACCAGTTGTCCGGGGTGACGCCCCCCGGTTCGTCCAGCGCTTTGCACAGTTCGCATTCACACATGTTGCCGCCGCCGTCGTTGACCGCGATGCTGGCCGCGTCGCCGCCGTCGTGGAAGGGCTTCGTCAGCAGATGTTCGGCACAAAGCCGCTGCACATCGGGATTGCCCAGACACGGAGTCCAGTCGCACAGCTGCTTGCGCGGATGGCTGTAGCGTTTGCCTTTGACGAGCGGGAAATATTCCGGATGGGTCTTGCCGTATTTCGCCGGATGGATCACGCGGCCGAGGTAATGCCAGGAGATATTGCGGCCGCTTTCGCCCATCGCCATGCGCTGGATCTCCTTGCCGATCACGCGGTTCATGGTCCAGCGCCGGGTGTTGAACGAGGGGATCTCCCTGATGTCGATCTTCGCGGGCATCTGCCATTTCGACC
>SUWI01000283.1 GCA_015061565.1 Lentisphaerota bacterium | reverse complement strand
CCGTCGGCGCCGCACATCAGCGCGATGTCGAGATGGTCGTTCATGATCATCAGCATGCCGTAACGGTCGCAGATCTTGCGGAATTCTTCCGCCCGCCGGAAGAGTTCCCTGCCGGAAAGATGTTTTTCGCGGAGCTGGGCAATGCGGATCCCGGCGTCCGCGGCTTCTTCGAGCACGCGCAGGGTCCCGCGGCCCGCGGTGAATTCCTCCGTGATGACTACATAAAGATCGGCCTGGCGGAGCTTTGCCAGACGCTGTTTTTTCAATTCACCCATGATTTGAGATCCTTTGTTATTTCCTTACCTGCAATCCCGGGACTCAATCAAAAATCTTTCCCGGATTGAGGATGTTTTTCGGGTCGAACGCCTGCTTGACCGACCGCATCAGGCCGATGACATCGGGCGTCAGCGAATTGTTCAGGAACGGCTTTTTCGCAAAACCGATCCCATGTTCGCCGGAAACCTGTCCGCCGAGCTCGTGGGCGCGTCCGTACAAATCGGCGAACACGACCGCCAGTGTCTTTTCCCACTGCTCCTTGGCGAGATCGTCGCGCAGGATGTAGATATGGAGATTGCCGTCGCCGGCGTGACCGAACGAACGGATGCGGACCTGATGTTTTTTCTGGAGCGACGAGGCGAAAGTGATGAACTCGGCCACATGGAGCCGCGGCACGACCACATCGCACTCATCCATTTCGGTGGTGGAGGCTTTGATCGCTTCCAGAAAAGCGCCGCGCGCCGCCCAGAGCGATTCGTTGCGCTCGTCGGTGTCGGAAATGAACACATCCAGCGCGCCGAGTTCCAGACAGCGCGCCGCCACGGTATTGAACGCCAGGTCGATCTCTTCCCTGCTCATGCCGTCGAACGTGAGCAGCAGATAAGCATCGGCGGAATTGTCCGGAAATTTGCGGTTCAGGAACTGTTCCGCGGCGAGAATGACTTCCCGTTCCATGAACTCCACCGCCGTCGGGGTCGAACTGGCCCGGATGACATGCGGCACGGCCGAGATCGCGGATTTCAGGTCAGGAAACGGCACCAGCAGGCTGAGCTTGAATTTCGGCAGCGGGATCAGCCGGAGAATGATCTTGGTGATCACTCCGAGCGTGCCTTCCGATCCGACAAAGAGATTTTTGAGGTCGTAGCCGGAACTGTTCTTGGCGATCTTGCCGCCGGTTTCGATGATGCGTCCGTCCGGCAGGACGACTTCGAGCCCACGCACGTAATCTCGGGTAATGCCGTATTTCACCGCGCGCATGCCGCCGGCGTTGGTGTTGACGTTGCCGCCAATCGAGGCGGTTTTTTCACCCGGATCGGGCGGATAAAAGAGGTTGTGCGGTTCCACATATTTGTAGATATCCATCAGCAGCACACCCGGTTCCAGCGTCAGCGTCATATTGACTTCATCGAGGTCCAGGAAATGGTTCATGGCGGAGAAATCGAGCATGATGCCGCCGTGGAGCGCCACCGCTGCCCCGACCAGCCCGGTCCCCTGTCCGCGCGGCGTCACCGGGATATTGTTGTCCCAGGCGTATTTCATGATGCGCGAAACTTCTTCCGTGGAAAGGACTTTGACCAGGGCATCCGGCGCGCTTTTGATGCCGCCGAGTTCATCATGATAATAATCCTGGCTGATCGCGGAACCCGCCGCGACCCGCTCGGGCGAACAGACCGAACGCAGGAATGCAAGGTCGTTTTCGTCTAATTTCTTATATTTGGTCATAAGAGATTCCTTTCACCGTTTTTGATTTTTTCGATGAGGCGGGGAACGATCTCATAGACATCGCCGACGATGCCGACATGGGCGATATTGAAGATGGGCGCCTCGGGATCGGAGTTGATGGCGACGATGAGTTCGCTGCCGTTCATGCCGGCGGCGAACTGGACCGCGCCGGAGACCGCGCAGGTGATGATCAGTTTGGGTTTCACGGTGCGTCCGCTGAGGCCGATCTGCCGTTTGGGGTCGATCCAGCCGGTTTCGACCATCGCCCGGGTGGAGCCGAGTTCGCCGCCGAGCAGCGTCGCGAGTTCCCGGATCATGGCGATGTCTTCGGGCTTTTTGAGGCCGCGGCCGGCGACCACGATGACGTCGGCGTCCTCGATCCCGCGTTCATTCTGTTTTTTGCGCAGGTTCAGGAATTCGATCCCGGAAACGAGCTTGGCCGCGCTCAGGGAACGCCGGATGATCTTCGCATGCGGCGCGGTCTTTTCCGGCATGGAAAAGATCTTGTAGCGGACCGTGGCGAACTGCGGCCGGTGATTCGGCGTCCGGATGTGCGCCATGATGTTGCCGCCGTAAGCCGGACGGATCTGGTCCAGATCGGTGTTCGGCTGGATGTCCAGCATGGTGCAGTCGGCGGTGAGTCCGGCATGGAAACGGGCCGCA
This sequence comes from Lentisphaerota bacterium, assembly GCA_015061565.1. GTDB lineage: Bacteria > Verrucomicrobiota > Lentisphaeria > Victivallales > UBA1829 > SIG94. The sequence goes on along the minus strand of SUWI01000283.1, from coordinate 3,358 downwards.
ACGCGCGGCGCGAGCGAACGTCCGACCGAAGTGCCGCCTACCAGCATCACCGACGGCTTGGCGAAATTGATATAATCTTCCCACGCGGCGCAGAACGGCTCCACGCGGAAATGTTCGAGTTCGGGCTGATCGTAAAGGATGATCTCGTCCGGCCCGGCGGCATTGATCGCGCCGATGCAGTTTTCGAGCTGATATCCGACCACGAGACAGCTGACTTTCTGGTTCGTCTTGGCTGCCAGTTCGCGGGCCTTGCCGATCAGTTCAAGCGTGACGGGATGGACCTGGCCGCCGACCATTTCGGCCGCCACGGTGATCCCCTGCCACAGGCTTTTGTCGATTTTGGCGGCGTTTTCGTCTTCCACATATTCGCAGACGCCGCCGCTTTTTTTGCAGCAGAGCCGGCACATGCGGCAGGCGGCATTGATGGAGAGTTCCTTGCCGTTGTATTCGATGGCGCCGAAAGGACAGAGCGCGATCAGGGCCTGAATATCGGTCGCTTTTTCCGTATGGATGATGATCTTCGGCATAGTGTCACCTCAATTCCGTCAGGAAACGTTTGTCTTTGAGCAGTGCATACAGCCGGTCGGCGGATTCGGCATTGCCGCCGTTCCAGATCTCCTTTTCCGCTTTCGCCGCGGGCGGGAAGATCCGCTGCACTTGAGTCGGCGAGCCGTTCAGACCGTAATGTTTTTCATTGGTGTCTTCCAGGTCGGCCAGGGTGAGACAGGTGATCTTGCGGTCGGCGGTGGCGAGCTTGCGCCGGTAGGACGGCAGCCGGGGCTCGAAGATGCCTTTTTCGACCGTGATCAGGCAGGGCAGGGCGATCTGGAGTTCCACCACATGCAGGGGGATCTCCGCCTCGACTTTGAGCTTGCCGCCGGCCAGGTCCAGCAGTGCGGTCACGCCGGTCAGATGCGGGATGCCCAGAAATTCCGCCAGTTCCGCGCCGACCTGGGCGGTGTCGCCGTCCGTGGTCTGCTTGCCGCAGATGATCAGGTCGTAACCGCCGATCTTGCGGATCCCCTGGGAGATCGTATAGGAAGTGGCCAGCACATCGGCCCCGCCGAATTTCCGGTCGGAGAGCAGATAAGCTTCATCCACGCCCATCATGAAGGCTTCACGCAGCACTTTTTCCGCCTGGGGCGGCCCCATGGTCAGAGCGGTCACGCGGCCGCCGAATTTTTCTTTCAGACGCATGGCGGATTCAATGGCGAAAAGATCGAACGGATTCATTTTGGCGGGAACGCCGTCCCGTTTCAGGACTCCGGTCTTTTCGTCGATCTCAACCTGTGCCGTACCCGGCACCTGTTTGATGCAGACAATGATGTTCATATATCCTTCCTGTTCAGTTCAGATCAAGCACACTCGAATACATAGGGAAAAGTATCCTGAAAAGTGCAAAAATCAAGTCCGGATTCGGAAAATCTGCTTTTTTTCTGAAAAACCCCGTCCCCGATATTGAAAAATCCCCTTTGCATGCTTATATTAACGGCAATATTTACTGCAACCGAAAAAATGAGGTAAACGAGATGAAAAGATACTGGTTTGTTCTGATGCTCGCAGCCGGTGCGGCCCTGGCCCAGGATCCCCCCGCCGACGGAGCGAAAGCCGATGCTCCCGCGGACGCTGCAAAACCGGCGGCCTCCGCTCCAGCCGCAAAAGCCAAGCCTCCCGTGAAACTGCTGCCGCCGCGCGTGCGGACCGGTTCCATCGTCAAGGCCGAATTCACAACGGAGAAACCCAGTTCGGAAGGCGAATCCCCTGTCGGTAAAAAATCCTCTCCCGCCTGGGCCGTGCTGACCCTCAAGCTCGATCCGGGTCGCGCCGCCAGTATTTTCGATTATGTTCTGAGCAAGGACGGCACCGAATATCCCTGTCTCGATCTCGCCGAGGGCGACGGCGCTTTTTCGGGAAAACTCCGGATCTATGCTTCGGTGGAATCCAAAAACTGCCGGCTGGCTTTCGCGATCCCATCTGCGGAAGACGAATATGAGATCATTTTCAAATTGTTCGCCGAAGACGGGACTCCGGCCAAGCTGAACGTGAAACCGCCTCCGCCGGAAAAGAAAGCCGAGGAGGAAAAGAAAGACGAAAATAAATCCGACGACGGAAACAAAGGCGAAAATAAAGAAGAAAAACCGGCTGAATGACCGGAACGGGGACGCAGAAGAATGAGTATTCCTAAAATCGAAGGGCCCTGGCTCAAAGCCGGGGATGTGCTGGTGTGTTTCGGCGACAGCCTGACCTCCGCCGCCAACGGATATGTGAAATTTCTGCAGGAAACGCTGCAGCTGCGCGGCGTGAAGGTGATCAATGCCGGTTATCCGGGCGACAAGACGCCCTATGCGCTGACCCGCCTGAAAACCGATGTGATCGAAAAAAAGCCGACCGCGGTCAGTCTTTTCTTCGGCAACAACGACGCCATCATCGGACGCGGAGTCTGGCGCGACGAGCCGCTCATTTCTCCTTTGACTTTCGAGGAAAACCTGAAATGGATCATCCACCTCTGCCGTCTGCTCGGCGGCATTGAAAAATTCAGCATCAACACGCTGACCCTCCGCATGGAAGGCAATCAGTTCCTCGATTTCGGCGATGTCCGGCCCGCCTATTGTCAGGCTGCCCGCAACGCCGCCGACGCCATGAATGCCCAACTGGTCCCCCTGGATGCCGTGTTCGCCGAGCTCCGCGAGAAAAATTACGCCCGTCTTTCGCCGGAAGGACTGCTTTACACCAAAGACGGCCTGCACATGAACGAGGAAGGATACCGGATCATCGCCGAAACGATGCTCCGGGAATGGAAGATGATATGACCACGGAATTTGTTGCGGTCCGCCACGGCGAGACCGATGAGAATCTGCACAGCATTCTGCAGGGACAGTCCGATACGCATTTGAACAAACTCGGGATCCGCCAGGCCGAATGTGTGGCGGAACGGCTGAAACACGAGCATTTTGATCTGATCTACAGCAGCGATCTGCAGCGGGCGATGCGTACCGCCGAACTGATCGCGGAACCGCACCAGCTGCCGGTTTTTCCGCTGCGTGCCTTGCGGGAATGGGACCTCGGTGCACTTCAGGGCGGCAAATGGGAAGACCTGCGGGTCAAGTTTCCCGCCGTGATGCAGGCTTTCCGCGAGGAACGGGTCGATATCCAGGTCCCCGACGGGGAATCTCGTGCCGATTTTTACCAGCGCGTGGCGGATTGCCTCGATGAAATGTCCGAACGTTTCGCAGGCAAACGCATCCTGCTGGTGTCGCACGGCGGCGCCCTCAAAGCGATGTTCCGCCATGTGGTCGGACAGGTCGCGGAGAGTTCCCGTCTGCCCCTGACCAGCAACGCCTCGGTGAGCCAGTTCCGC
>SUWI01000282.1 GCA_015061565.1 Lentisphaerota bacterium | reverse complement strand
CTACCGCAAGGAGATTTTCCACAACGGCGATTTTCACTGGCGGTTCATGGGCTTTCTCGCCGGCGGCGAAAAGAACGGCGAGGGGGAACAGTGTCAGGTGCTCCAGTTTTTCTACCGTTACCGCCGGGATGGCCGGAAGATGGAAAAAATCTATTTCCCGTTCGTTTCGATCCGGGAAGACGGCACGCGCCGCCGTTTCAGCTTTCTGGGACGGATTTACCAGCGGACCGTTTCCGGGGGGAAGACCAGCGGATATTTCCTGTTTATTCCGTTCTGAGCGTGCCGTATTTCAGCCCCGGGTTCCCCGGTTCCGGGATGAGGCCCGGCGGACCGAGGTCTGGCTTTTGCGGTAGGAATTATTGCGTCTGGCCGGACGTTCTGTCTGTTTGACTGCGGGAGCCGGGGTCTTGGCCGAAAGACCGGCTTTACGGCGTTCGCGTTCTTCGCGTTCCTTGGCCCAGATGCGGACCTTGCGGTCGATCTCGCGCTTTTTCGCCAGCTTCAGATTCGCGTCGTAAGTTTCATAGTCCACTTCGGGCGTTTCACGCAGATATTTGAGCGTGCGTTCCGCGGCGCTGCTGAAATAGGGTCCGGCAACGGTGCCGCCGTATTGCGCACCCTGCGGTTCATCCGCGGTGACGAGCAGGACGAACCGGGGCCGCGAGGCCGGGACGATGCCGACGAACGAGGAGGTATGGACCTTGTTGGAATATCTGCCGTGGACCACTTTCTGGGCGGTGCCGGTTTTGCCGGCCACGTGATAGCCCCGAACGGCCGCCGCGGTGCCGGTACCGCCCGGTTCGGTGACGAGACGCATCATCGAAAGGATCTCCGAGGAGGTTTCCGGGCGGCGGAAGATCCTGCCGCCTTTCTGGACTGGGATCTTTTCAACCGTTCCGTTGGCATGGACGATCCGGTCCACGAAGCGGAGTTTGACCTGATAACCGCCGTTGGCGAGCATGCAGTAGGCACGGACCATCTGCAGCGGGGAAACGCTCAGACCCTGTCCGATCGGGTAACGGGTAATGGAAATTTTGGTAGGATTCTTATAGAACTGGCCGACTGTTTCCGGCCGGAGCGGCGCGCCGGTCCGCTGTCCGAACCCGAACGAGGATAGCAGGTTTTTCAGCCTGGGTTCGCCGATCTCCACGGCAATTTTCGCGGTGCCGATGTTGCTTGATTCCTTGATGACTTCCGCGACCGTGATCTTGCCGATCTTATGGGTGTCGCGGAGTTTTTTGCCGGCGTAGGTCCACAGCCCGTTTTCGCAGTCGATGATGGTGTCGGGACGGACGATGCCCATGTCCAGGGCGCCGGACACGGCGAACGGCTTCATGATCGAACCGGGTTCGAAAGCCATTTCGACGATCGGATTGCCCATGACGTTCGATTTGATTTGGGAGCGGTCATTCGGATCGTAGGTCGGACGCTGCGCCACGGCCAGAATATCGCCGGTGTAGGGGTCGGCCATGACCATATAGGCATGCGCGGCTTTCGAGGTCGCCATCAGCTTGTCGATCTCTTCTTCCAGGATCGCCTGCAGCGGTTCGCGGATGGTCAGATACAGGTCGTAGCCGTCGTGTCCGTTCTGGCGGGAAATCTCGCCGAACACCAGCGGCTTGCCGTCGCGGCTGCGCTCATATTTGACTTTGCTTGCCACCGAGCTCATGTTGCTGTCGAAGGATTTTTCCAGTCCGCTCCGCGCGGTGACTTTGTCGCGGTCGATCGTGGTGAATCCCAGGATATTCGCCAGCATGGTCGCTTTCGGATAGGTCCGTTTCAAAGACACCTGGCAGCTGATGCCGCGGAGCCTTGCCTTGGCGATATTGTCGCGGTTCTGTTCGAAAATATCGAACGGAATATCCTTTTTGAGCAGGACATACCGTTTTTTACGGGTTTTCTTTTTGCCGTTCTTATCGGTGACCGTAAATTCCTTGGTGCTGAGTTTCTGGTAGATCTCGTTTTCGGGCAGCTGCAGTTCCTGCGCCAGGAACGCCGCGGTGTCATGTTCCTTGCCTTTCTCGATGGCGCAGGGATCGGCGATGATGCTGCCGACCGGGGAATTTCCTACCAGCAGATTGCCGTCGCGGTCGAAGATCTCTCCGCGGACATTCTCTTTTTTGGTCTCGATCGTGTATTTTTCCCTGGCTTTGGCATACAGTTCATCATGACGGCTGATCTGGACACCATAGAGATGATAAGCAAGAAAAACGAACAGCACGCAGAAAATACCGAATGCGAATTTCACTCTTTTTCCGATGCTGATATAACCTGTCATGTTCTGCTGTCCCTTTCAGTTTTCCGGTTTCTTTATCTGGATGTCTGCGCGTATTCCTGTCTGCCCCGTTTCGTCATCCGGCGTCCGGCCGTTTTCTGGACGGGACGGAGCGTTTTGCGGACCGCCCGCGGGGGGTCCAGCGTGATATAGGCGATCTGGTTGTGCTCCGCTTCCCGGAGACCCAGTTTATAATGCTGGATCTTTGCCTGGATGTCCCGCCAGCTGGTCAGTTTTTCCTTCCGATTCCGCAGATTGGTGCACTGGACATTGAGCAGACTGATCTCCGCCCGGATCTCAGTGGCGCGTTTATTCATCCTTTCGATTTCCACGCGCAGATGCATCTGAGTGGCGATGGCAAGGAAGATCAGCAGGATCATGCCGCTGATCCTGGCGGCGAATCCCGCCAGCCTGGCCCTCTTGTCCTGCATCTTGTCCCGGCTGATCACTTCCGTTCCCTGATTTCTGGTATAAGCGTTCATGTGTTCCCGTGGTCCCCTTTTTATTATTTTTCAATGTTTTGCTTGTTGTCTTGCAGACGGACTGCCGCGCGCAGTTTGGCACAGGTCGCACGCGGATTGGCCCGGAGTTCTTCGTCCGATGCCGTGACCGGTTTCTTCGTCAGGATCTCCAGCTTCGGATGCCAATGGCATACGCAGACCGGAAAATCGGGCGGACATTTGCATTTTACCGACATCTCCGCCATGAAATGTTTCACGATCCGGTCCTCCAGCGAGTGGAACGAGATCACCGCCAGCACGCCGCCGGGAACCAGTAAATCAAGTGCGGCATCCAGCGCCCGGCGCAGCTGTCCGAGTTCATCATTCACTTCCAGACGCAGGGCCTGGAAGGGCAGGGTGGGCGCCGGCGGTCCCCCTTTGCGCAGTCCCTTTTTCAGCACGGCATCGCAGACCGCTGCAAAATCTTCCGTGGTCTCGAACGGTTTTTTCTTCCGCGTTTCCGTCACGGCTTCCGCCAGCCGGCGGGCCTGCCGGATTTCGCCGTATTCGCGGAAAACGCGTTCCAGTTCCACCTGGTCATAAGTATTGAGCACGCGGGCCGCAGTCAGCGGCGCACTGCTGTCCATCCGCATATCCAGCGGACCGTTGAACCGGAAGGAGAATCCGCGTTTCGGGTCATCGATCTGCGGCGAGGAGACGCCGAGGTCAAGCAGCACCGCATCGACCTGTTTCCAGCCGACCGCTTCCGCCGCCGATTTCATATTCGCGAAATCGGTCTGCCGCAGAAACACCCGTTCTGCCGCGAATTCGAGCGCGGCTGCCCCGCGCATGATCGCCTGCGGATCACGGTCCAGCGCCAGGATCTCGGCATCCGGATTCTGCCTCAACACGAGCGAGGAATGTCCGCCGCAGCCGAGCGTGCCGTCGATCAGATGGAAAGCGCCCGAAGTGCGTCCGCCGGTCAGCAGACGCACCGTTTCCGATGCCAGCACCGGAATGTGGGTTAATTGCTGTTCACGCGTTTCCATTATGGTTTATCTCCTGTCCGGATCGGGGATCTCGTTGATCCGCTGCATCACGTCGAAATAGTTGTTGTCTTCATCCTGGTTGGCCGCTTCCCAGTGTTCCGGGGTCCACAGCTGAATGTGCCAGAAAGCACCGACCAGCACGATCTTATCCTTGAATCCGCCGTGGTCCAGCAGCTGCTGCGAGATCTGGATACGGCCCTGCTTGTCGCAGATGCAGTTCTGAGCCCGCGACGCGCAGAGTGCCAGGTCGCGCAGCTGGCGGGCGTCGGCCAGGGACATTTTCTGCGCTTTCCGGATCACCTGTTCGTAGAACGTTTCCTTCGGGATGATTTGAACGATATGTTCTTTGGCAGGGAGCAGGTAGAACGAGGTTTCCCCGTCTTTTTTGCGCCATTCCGAGGGTATGGCAATACGCCGCTGGGTGTCCAGCGTGTGCGTATAGTTGTTGACAAAGCAAAATTGTTCCATTTCGTCTGGCATATTGTCCCTGTTGCTTCCTGTTCTCTCCTAATTGCCCCTTTTGACCCCTATTTTAACCCATTTTTCCCCAAATGCAAGCTTTTTTTTGAAAAAAATCAAATTTTTTTTGAATTTTTTTTGATTTGAGCGTCGAAAACCGGCTGTAAGGGGGAAAAAGGGGAACTTATTTCCGAGGAAACGGAGGAAACGGAGGAAACGGAGGAAACGGAGGAAACGGAGGAAACGGAGGAAACGGAGCCCCGCCTTGAAAATAGGGAAAACGGCAGCAATGGCTTGATTTTTCAGAAAAAACAGATATATTGAAATTTTGATGATTAAGCGGGAAGATGATTGATGGATACAAATGGAAACAGAAAATTGCTTTTGCCGTCCGGCGGTTATGGAAAATTGAAATCATTCCAGATTGCTCAGCTGATTTACGATATAACAGTTCATTTCGTTGAGCTGTATGTTCCCATCGAATCTCGGACCCGCGATCAGATGGTTCAAGCGGCACGTTTCGGTGTGCAGAATATCGCCGAAGGATCTATTGATGCCGCGACTTCGGTAAAGCTGGAGTTGAACCTGTACAATGTTGCACGTGCTTCCCTGGAAGAACTGCGGCTTGATTATCGGGATTACCTTCGCCAGCATAATTATCCGATATGGACAAAGGATTCTATCCTGTATCAGAATTTTATTGGGCTCCGCATTTCAGACAAAGCCGGGTTTAAATCATTCATCCGCCAGGCGGAAAGTTCCGGAGCCCAAGTGAATCTCCAGAGGAATTTGTATAAGTCTTTTTTAGTTGCAAATGCGGTTTTACTTTTGATTTCCAGCGCATCCTATTTTCTGAAACGGCAAATTGACAGCAAATCCAAGAAATTTTTGGAAAATGGCGGTTTCTCCGAGCGCATGAGTCTGCTGCGAAAAAACAATCGGAAAACCTGATCACCGTGTCCCGTGTTGTTCGCGTAAAACCGATGATCCCGGGCCGTCCCATGTATATCGCGCTCTCCGTATCCTCCGTATCCTCCGTTTTGTTCGCGTGTTCGCCGTTACGCCTGTCTCGGTTTCCTGCGTCCGTATTTGTCGCCGGGAAAATACCGCACCCGCTCCCTGCGGTATTGACTCGGGGAAACCCCGACGACTTTTTTGAAAGATCTGGTGTAAAAGGCCGCGCTGGAATACCCGTTCAAAACGGCGATCTCACGGATGGCAAGTTCGGAATTGGTCAGCATCCAGCAGGAATTTCTCAGACGGGAATAGACCACGAAATCGATGGGATTTTTTCCCGTGTTCCGCAGAAAGATTTTCCGCAGCGTCGCAGCGGAAACCCGGAAGGCGTTTTCCAGACTTTTCAAGGTCGGATAATTCTGCGGAAAACGGCGAACGGCCTCGATCTGCTGTTCGTAGTCGCCCAGACAGCCTCCGTATTCCCTCCTGCCTCTGGTGATCAAGGTAAGGAAACGGAACAGCAGGATGGAAAGTTCTTCCGCCGGGCAGTTGTTCCCGCGTCGTACTATTTCCCCTATTTCCAGGATGCACTTCAATACGGTC